>JADZAN010000019.1 GCA_020852815.1 Gemmatimonadaceae bacterium
GCCACGCGCTGCGCGACATCGCGGAACTCGATGTCGACGGCAAACACACGCTGATAATAACCAAGTGCATCGGCGTGGCGTGCCATAACTTCGCTCGCGTACCCCAGGAGATACAACACCCCCACCAACTGCTGGTCATCGGCCGCGGTCGTCTCAACGGCCCGGCGCAGGAGCGTGACGGCCACCTGCAGCTGCCCCTTCTCGACAAAGCACTGCCCCAGCGCCTCGTACGAGCGCACCCGGTTCGAGTCGCCGCGCAGCGCCTTCTGGAACTCGGCGATGGCCTCGTCGGTGAGCCCCATTTCCTTGTAGGCGACCCCGAGGTCGTAGTGCGAGTCGTAGTCCTCGTCGTCGACGTTCTCCGCCACGCCCTGCTTGAAGCGGCGCAGCATCTCGTCGAAGTCGGCCTGCTCGTCACCCGTTGGGGCCGCCTCCTGCGTGACCATGCGCGTGGTCCGCACCGGCGTATCCTCGCGCAACCAGCTGCCGAGGTCGATGAAGTCGTCGTCGGACGACTGTGCCGGAGTCGCCGCAGGCTCGAGACGGCCCTTCTCCGCGGGTGTCGTGGGCGGGAGTGGCGCCACTTTCTCCAGCGACGCGGCGGGGAGCGGCGTCGCCCTGGAGGATCGGTCGGCCGTTCGGTCGTCGTGCGCCTGGCTCGCGGCGTCCGCACCCGTCACCTCGTCGGCGGCGAACGGAGTTGCCAGCGCGGCGGCGCCCATGGGCGGGGTGCCCACGAAGTCGTAGTCCGAACCCGTGGGAAGGACGCCGCTGCTGGGCGGGGTGACCGGCTCGACGACTGGCGGCTCGGCGAACGCGGCGTCGATCTCGTCATCGAGCGATGGCGCGGGGAACGGGGCGACTTCCTCATCGCCCTCCTCGGAGGCGTCGGCGGCGGCGCTCGCGTCTTCATCGCCGCTTCGCTCGCGGTCCGCGACGGCGGCGCCGTCATCGTCGGCGGCGGGCGAGACGGCGAGCTCCGCGAGCGAGCCATTCGCCGCGCTGTGCTGCATCTCGCGCGAGACGATCTCCTCGATGCTGGTCATCTCCTCGTCGCGCGGCAGGCGAAGCTGCTCGGCGGCGAGCGACGAATCCGTGGACGCGAGTTCACTTCGTGACTCACCAGCGAGCGAGGGCGAGACGAACAGCCCCTCGACCACGACCGGGATTTCCGAAGAGATGGTCTGCGGTGCAATTCCCGGGGCGGCGGTGACCGGCACCGAGCGATCGAAGAGCCCCACGACGTACTCGGGGGAGACCGGGACCGACGCCTCGCGCGCGCGCTCCGAGTCGGCGTCGCGCGCGTGCTCTGCCTCGCTCAGGAGCCCCAGGGCAAAGCGCGCGCGCCCATTCCCCGGCGAGAGCTCCATCACCCGGCTGTAGACGACGCGCGCCTTCTCTGGCTCCCCGCTGCGGAAGAGCGAATCGGCGAGTTCGACGTATGCCTCCACCAGGCGCACGCGGTCGTTGGAGCGCACGGCATATTCCACGCGCTTCTGGTGGTGGCGCACCGAGGTGGGAATGACGCGCAGCACGATGTCGGCGACTGAGCGTGCGCCGTCGAGATCTCCCACCTGCTCGTAGCCGCGCATCGCGATGTCGAGCTCGAGGAGCCCTTCCTCGCGATCGCCCTGGTCCAGCAGCGCCTCACCCAGTTGGCGGCGCAGCCCGAGGTTGCCGGCGTCGAGCTCGAGGCGGCGGCGCAGCTGCGCTTCCACACCCCCAAACGACAGCGTGCTGCGCGGCGTGTGCATGCGCGCAAAGAACGCGTCGGAACTCCCGGGGGTGCGGCGCGGGGGCGTCGGCGCGCCGTCGTCGCCCACCGGTTCCGGCCACATGAGGGCGGCGGAGAGGTCGTCGAAGCGCGCTCCAGCGCGATTGGGGCGATCGGTGCCGGGGACGATGATGGCGCTCACCTCGCCGGAGACGAGGTCGCCCATGTGCTCATCGCGCCACTCGCCGTCGATGAGCACTTCGGGCGCGGCATCGGCCGGCCACTCCTCGCCGTTCGCAGCGGGAGCTGCGGCGGAGCGCGCATCATCAGCGTCCACTTCCTCGGGGACGTCGCCACGCGCACGCTTTCCTTCCCCCAGGAGCTCACGCGCGAGTTCGGGATCCGGGACAAACTCCGTGGAGTCGACGGCGTCGAACAGCGGCGGTTGCGCCAGGAGATCGTCGACGGTGTACTCCGAACCACCGAGATCCAGTTCCTGGTTGATCGCCAGCGGATCCGCTTCTGCGCCGACATCGAGCATGGGAAGGTCGACGGCGCGTTCGCGGAAGGCTCCGTCGACGAGAGACGCATCGACGGGGGTCCCGTCGGCGGCGGGATGGTCGGCGGATGCCTCGTGTGTCGCGGCGCGGTCGGCGTCGGAAGCGTCGGAAGCGTCGGAGGCGTCGTCGAGGTGTGCATCGGCGGCGCGCCCCTCGCGGTCCTGGCGCACATCGACAAGCGCCCGGAGCGCGTCGACGTCGAGCGCACTGCCGCGATCGGCGGCATCGTGCTCGTCGTCAGGGGGCGCGCCGTGGGCGAGTGCGGCATGCTCGTCAGGCGCAACGCCGGCGCCGGCGTCGGCGTCGGCTTCGGGCGCAGCCTCGGCGTGTTCGTGAGCGGCGGCGAGATCGGCACTGTGTTCGGCTTGGCGAGCGGCCTCCCCATCGTCATCTCGCACTCCGTCGTTGGACTCGGCGTGCGCCTCCGCCTGAGATTCCTCACGAGATTCCGCCTGAGCCTCGGGCAGCGTCGCGTCAGGCGTCGCAGCGTCCGTCGCGGCCTGTGCCGCGTCGTCCGCGCGCGCCGGCTCCTGCGCCGCAGGCGCGTCGTCCGCCGCCGAGTGACGCATGAAGGGAGGTGTCAGCTCGTCGAGCAGGTCGATGTCGGGCTCGTCGGCATCCACGTGGCGGGGGCGCGACGGGCGCGAATCGTACGATGCGTCGGCGCCGTCGTGCGCCGCGGGTTCGCCTAACGGCGGTGCATCCGGCACTGGCGCCGCGCCCTCGTCCACCGCGTGATTACCCCGCGCCTCGTCGCTCTGCGCCCCCGACGTCGGCGCTTCCGTAGCCGACGCCACGGCGCCCGCCGATGCTTCGTCGCGCGCGCGCAGCGTCGACGCATCGTCGGCCGGCGTGTCGGGCGCCGCCGTTGCTTGCGCCATCGAGGGCGGAACGGCGGCGTCGTCCGCGATGGCGGGGACGCCGAGGGGGGTGAGGAGGCGGTCCAACGACATGTCGTCGGTCGCTCCCAGCGCCGCCTCGACCCAGGCGTCGGGCGTCTCCTCGCCCTGGAGGGAGAACTCGAGGCGCAGCGAGCGCTTGGTCTCCTCGTCGATCTCCTCCGATGGCACGACCATGATCTCGTCGGTCGTGCGCGCGCTGCCGTCGACGGCCATCAGTTCCAGCGTCTCGCGCTCGCAACGCGGGGCAACGGGGTTTGCAGCTGCCGGCAGCGCCTCGCGCTCCTGTTCCGCGTCGCGCTCGCCGTCGGCCGCGGCCGCCGCCGTGGCCGCCTCGGCGTCAGCCGCAACGCCGTGCAGCGACGCCTCATCGTCAGCCGCAACGCCGTGCAGCGGCGCCCCCTCGTGAGCCGCCGCATCGACCGACGCATCGTCGATCGCCACCTCGGCCACCGAGCCCTCGTCGACCGGCAGGACCCCCTCCCCCTCCCCATCGCGCGCCGACTCGAACAGCGACACCGGCTCCACAGGCGGGAGTTCCAGCACCCCTGGATCAAACGGCGACAGCGTCGGCGCGTGCAGGTCGATGGCCGGGATCGCGAGGGTGTCGAGCGTGATGGGGGCGCTCGACGCGACCAACAGGTCGTCCACCAGGTCGACCACCGGAATCGCTCCCTCATCGATGACCAGCGGCGACGGCGACGCCACCGCGCCAGGGGCGTCACTCCCCGTCACCGAGGTCACGAGGCCGCCTAACGGCGGAAGCTCGAGCAGGTCGATCGCCGGGCTCGCGATGGGGGTGCGCAGCACGGTGAGGAGGTCGATCTCCTCCGCGTCGGACGGAAGGAGCGGCAACTCCGAGCGGACGGCGAGGTCGTGCTCGGGACGCGGATGCTCGCTCGGGCTCTCGCGTTCACGGTCGGCGGCCAGCGGAAGCTCGGCGAACTCGCGCCCGGAGAGCGGCGGTTCGTCGATGAGCGGCGCCAGCACCGGGTGTGCACCAGAGAGCGAGACGCGCGGCGTCTCAAGTCCGGTGACGAGCGGGATGGGCTCCGGTGTCGCGCTCCACGCCTCGGGCTCGGGGGGGAGGATCGACTCCACCTCGCTCGGCGATGCCGCGTCGATGGGCGTTCCTCCTGCCTCGAAGCCATCCACGGCCCCCACGATGACCGTCGCCGGTTCTTCGCCGAGCGACGCGGTCGACTCGAAGCCATCGATGGCGACCGGCTGGGTGGTCGCCACCTCCTCCCCCTCGGGGTCGAAGGCGAGGATGAGGCCATCGAGCGCCGGGACGCGCGCCGCCGGCGGCGACGCGGCGGCGCCGGCGACCGGGGCGGCGGGAGGCGTTGCGCCTGGCGGCGTGCCCGGCGAGGAGTCCGCGTTGCGCCTGGCGGCATCACTGTCAAACTTCCCGACGTCGAGGAAGACGAGGTCGTTCGACTTCTGCGCCTGCCACGCGCCGGACACCCGCGGCGTCACGTCGGGATCGATCGCCTTGATCCGATCGATCGTCGCCCGCGCCTCCGCCTTGCGCCCCTCCGCCTCGAGCTTGCTGTACAGCACCTCCAGCTGCTCGATCGCCTCCGACTTCCGGTTCTCCTTGTTGAGCCACTCCGCCAGCATTAGGCGGATGTCGTCCTGGTCCGGGCAGAGATCGGCGAACTCCTTGAGCGCACGGAACGCCTCGTCCACATGCCCCGCCTTCTGCATGCGGTCCGCGTACTCGAGGAAGTTCTTCTTCGCGTCGCTCTTGAACCCCTTGGACGCCGAGATCTTCCCCAGCTTGTAGTAGACCGTGGTCCGCGCCGGCGACTGGCGCAGGATCTTGTTGCAGAGAGCGATGGCGTTGTTGAGGAAGCCGCGCTCGGCGTAGACGTCCACCGCCTTCTCGTAGTAGGCCAGCGCCTCGCTGACATTCCCCTGCCGCTGCAACAGGTCGCCCACACGGTTGAACAGCTGCAGGTCGGCGTCGTCCAGGTCGCGTCCCGCTTCCTCGAGCAGTTGGATATACAGCGACAGCGCCCGATCGAACTGCTTCTTCTGTTCGAAGTCGGTCGCCTTCTTCTTGAGCTTGGCGATGTTGGGATTGGCCATCAGCGCCCTCCCCCGCCCTCGTGCCCCGTCGCGGTCATGTCGCGCATGGCACTCCGCGCACCCACGTCGAACGGCAGCGCCTGTCCCCGTACCAGTAGGGGAGTTCGCGCACGTCTTCGATGTCGAAGAGCGCCAGGTCGGCGGCAAAGCCCGGCGCGAGCTGCCCCGTCTCGTGGGCGAGTGCCAGCGCGGCCGCCCCGTTCACGGTGGCGGCAAGCAGGGCCTCGGAGACCGACAGGTGCAACTGGCTCACGGCGAGGGCGAGGATCAGCGGGAAGTTCGGGGTCGGGGAGGTGCCGGGGTTGAAATCCGTCGCCAAGGCGACGGCCGCACCCCCATCGATCAAGGCACGCGCGGGCGCGTGCCTTTCCTTGCCGAGGAAGAGCATCGTCCCCGGAAGCATCGTGGCAACAGTGTCCGACGCCGCCAACGCCTGGATTCCGTGGTCCGAGACCGCCGCCAGGTGATCCGCCGACGTCGCCCCGAGCTGGGCGGCCAGTTCTGCCCCCCCGGAAGGGCGCAGTTCGTCCGCGTGCAGCTTGAGACGCAGCCCGGCGGCTCGGGCGGCAGTCAATACCGCCCGCGATTCCTCGACGGTGAACACGCCCGGCTCGCAGAAGACATCCGCGAACTGCGCGAGCCCCCCGCCGACCACCCGTGGGATCATCTCATGGACGATCAACCCCACGTAATCGGCACGTCCTTCCGGGGTCCCCCGATGCTCGAGCGGAATTTCGTGCGCCCCCAGAAAGGTCGGGACGAGGCGCAGAGGGATCAGCGCGGAAAGGCGCCGGATCGCCCGCAGGCTCTTGAGCTCGTCGTCGAGCGTGAGGCCGTAGCCCGACTTCACCTCGACGGTGGTGGCGCCGTACGACGCGAGGCGCTGGAGGCGAGGGAGCGCCAGCGCGACCAGTTCGTCCTCGCTGCGCCCGCGCAAGTCGCGCACGGAGGCGTGAATCCCGCCGCCACGCCGGGCAATGTCCATGTAGTCCAGCCCCGCGGCACGCAGCTCCTGCTCCTCGTAGCGCGGCTTGCCGAAGATCGCGTGGGTGTGCGAGTCGACGAGCCCCGGCATGAGGACGCCGCGCGCGCAGTCGACGCGCTCTGCCGTGGCGTAGTCGCGCGCCAGCTGCTCTTCGCGCCCCACGGCGGCGATCCGGTCGCCCACCACGGCAACGGCGCTCCCCGCGGGGAGGACGCCCGCGTCGCGCAGCTCCTCGCCGCGACGCGCGCGCGCCGGTCCGGCGCAGGTGACCACTTGGGAGGCGTTGACGAAGAGGCGGGGAGTCATGGGTCGCTCCGAGATGACGGGGTGGCCTAACGTGAGGCAACACTCCGGCGACGCAAGTCGGGGCGAGCTCCCGCGCTCGTCAGGCGCGGGGGCGAGCTCCCGCGCTCGTCAGGCGCCCGCCGGCCGGACGCCCACGACGAGGGTCAGGCGAAGACGTCCTGCACGCGCGAGAGGCGCAGCGGCGCCTGCGCCTCGCCACGGCAGGCGTAGTAGCACTTGTTGCAGTCGATGGGACGATACTGGTCGAACTGCGACCAGTGGAAGTCGGTCGGGAAGTCGGGGCAGCGCTTCACGTGGCCGGTCGGGTTGATATGGATCGTCCGGATTCCCGACTGGCAGGGCTCGGCCATCTCGCCACGCAGGTAGCGCGGGATCTGCTCGAGGTAGTAGTCGGAGTTCGTGATGATCCCGCGGCGGCGGCGCTTGAATGCCAGCAACTCCTTGATGGCCGCCTCGGCCTGGCGCGCGAAGCCATCCTGCAGGAGAAGCTCGCGATTCCCGTTCTTGAAGTCCGTGTAGACCGAGAAGTTCACCCCCGCGCCCAGCTCCGCGGCGCGGCGTACGAGCGGGAGCAACTGGTCGAGGTTGTCGTTCTTGATGACCGCGTTGAAGCGCACGCCGTGCATCCCGGCATCGCGCATGGCCGAGACGGTGGTGAAGATCTTCTCGGTGAGCCCGGGAATGCCGCGCGCCGTGTCGTGCCGGCCATCGAGGTAGTCGAGCGAGATGTTGAACTGGTCGACGCCGGCCTCCCACAGCGACTTCGCGCGATCGAGCGAGAGCATCCCGCCGTGCGTGATGAGCATGATGTAGTTGAGGCCGATCGCGTCGCGCACCGTGGAGACCAGCTCCTCCAGGTCGCGCCTCAGCAGCGGCTCGCCGCCGGTGAAGGTGACGAGCATGGGATTGAAGTAGCGCGCCGCATCGGCGAACGAGGCGAGCTCCGTCTGGCGCGCCTCGGCGGGAGTCTTCCAGTAGTCGCAGAAGCCGCAGCGCGCATTGCAGCGCATCGTGACCTCGAAGTGCACGAGGACCGGACGCCGACGCGCCACCAGCCAGGCGTACTTGGCGAGGAACATCGGGATGTGGTACGGCTTGTACTTGCTGCTCAACATCGGCCCGTCACCTCGGCGGGAGCATCGGGATCGTTACTCCCTCGCGGCGCGCGGTGGCGATGGCGATGTCGTAGCCGGCGTCGGCGTGGCGCGCCACTCCCATCCCCGGATCGTTGGTGAGGACGCGCTCCAGGCGGCGGCGCATCTCGGGCGTCCCGTCAGCCACAATCACCTGCCCGGCGTGCAGCGAGTTGCCGATGCCGACACCGCCGCCGTGGTGGAACGAGACCCACGACGCACCGCTCGCCACGTTCACCATCGCATTGAGGATCGCCCAGTCGGCAATCGCGTCGCTGCCGTCCTTCATCGCCTCGGTCTCGCGGAACGGGGACGCCACGCTCCCCGTGTCGAGGTGATCGCGCCCGATGGCGATGGGGGCCGACAGCTCGCCCGAGGCGACCAGGTCGTTGAGCGCGACGCCGAAGCGCGCGCGCTGCCCCTGCCCCAACCAGCAAATGCGTGCCGGAAGCCCCTGGAACCGGATCTTCTCCTTCGCCAGCGTGATCCAGCGACGCAGGTGCTCATCGTCGGGGAAGAGGTCGAGGACCAGGTCGTCGGTGCGGCGGATGTCGGCCGGGTCGCCGGAGAGGGCCACCCAGCGGAACGGCCCCTTTCCCTCGCAGAAGAGCGGGCGCACGTAGGCCGGGACAAAACCGGGAAAGTCGAACGCATTGGCCAGCCCGGCGTCGAGGGCGACGGTGCGGATGTTGTTGCCGTAGTCGAAGGTCACGGCCCCGCGCTGCTGCAGCGCCAGCATGGCCCGCACGTGCTCCACCGCCGACGCCGTCGACCGGCGCACGTACCCTGCCGGGTCCGCCAGCCGCAGCTCGGCAGCCTCGGCCAGGGACAGGCCGGACGGAACGTAGCCGTTCAGCATGTCGTGCGCGCTGGTCTGGTCCGTCACCACGTCGGGGACCACGCCGCGCCGCACCAGCTCCGGCAGGACGTCGGCCGCGTTGCCCACCAGCCCGACCGACAGCGCGGTCCCGCTCGCGGTCGCCTCGCCAATCCAGCCTAACGCCTCGTCCAGCACGTGCGTCTTGCGATCGCAGTATCCGGTCGCGATGCGCTTGTCGATGCGCGACTCGTCGACCTCGACACCGAGGATGGCCGCCCCGCACATCGTCGCCGCCAGCGGCTGGGCCCCTCCCATCCCGCCCAGCCCCGCCGTGAGCACGAAGCGCCCGCGCAGCGTCCCGCCAAAGTGCTGGCGCGCCACGGCGCCGAAGGTCTCGTACGTCCCCTGCACGATCCCCTGCGAACCGATGTAGATCCACGAGCCGGCCGTCATCTGACCGTACATCATCAACCCCTTCCGCTCCAACTCGCGAAAGACGTCCCACGTGGCCCAGCGCCCCACGAGGTTGCTGTTGGCGATGAGGACGCGCGGCGCCTCGGCCTGCGTGCGGAAGACGGCGACCGGCTTCCCGCTCTGCACGATCAGCGTCTCATCGTGCTCCAGCGCGCGCAGCGCGGAGACGATCGCGTCGAATGCCTCCCAACTGCGCGCCGCTCTCCCAGTCCCGCCGTACACCACCAGGTCGTCGGGACGCTCGGCGACGTCGGGATCCAGGTTGTTCATCAGCATGCGCAGCGCCGCTTCCTGTTGCCACCCCTTGCACGAGATGGTGGTGCCGCGCGGCGCGCGCACCGGGCGCGCCCCGGCCAACGCGGGGGGAGCGGCTGCGGCCGTTTGGGGGGTGCTGGATGGTGCGGCGGAGGCGGTCATGGGAGGCTCCGGGACGATCGCGCGGCACAATGGCGGCGCGCCTCGATTGGCGCGGTGACGTGGCACCCCGGGTGGGCGCCATGCCGACGCGCGATACCTAGTGGAATCCTGCCGGCATGGCGACGTCGAGCCCGCCGCGCGACACGAAGCCGGCGGCGGCCGCGATGTCGGTGGACAGGACGCGATCGCGCCCCAGCGGGGCCACGATCTCGCGGAACGCTGCATGCGCCACCTCGATGGGAGCGCTCGAGCGCAACGGGCGGCGATAGTCGAGCCCCTGCATGGCGCACAGCAGCTCCACCGCCAGCACATGCCGCACGTTCTGCACGATGCGGCGCAGCTTCACCGCCGCCCCCATCGCCATGGGAACGACATCCTCCTTGCCGCCGTCGGTGGGGATCGTGTCGACGCTGGCCGGGTGCGACAGCACCTTGCACTCCGACGTGAGGGCGGCCGCGGTGACCTGGGCCATCATGAAGCCCGAGTTCACGCCGGCGTCGCTCGTGAGGAAGGGAGGCAACCCCTGGTTGAGGTCGGGATGCACGAGGCGATCGATGCGACGTTCCGACATCGTGGCCAGGTTGGTCAGCGCGATGGCCAGGAAGTCGCACGCCATCGCCACCGACTGCCCGTGGAAGTTGCCACCGCTGATCATCTCGCCATCCTCGAACACCAGCGGGTTGTCGGTCGCGGCATTCAACTCCCGACCGATGACGCCGTCGGCGAAGTCGAGCGCGTCGAGCACCGGCCCGTGCACCTGCGGGATGCAGCGCAGCGCGTACGCGTCCTGCACGCGCGGGTCGTTGAGGCGATGCGACTCGCGAATCTCGCTGTCGTTCAGCAGCGCCCGCAACAGCGCCGCCGAGCGGACCTGTCCATGCTGGCCACGCACCTCGTGGATGCGGGCATCGAAGGCGACAGGGGTGCCTAACAACGCCTCGAGCGTTGCCGACGCCGCCACGTGCGCCGCACGCCAGAGCGTGCGCGCCTCGTGCAGGGCGAGCGCGGCCAGCGCCGTGTGCGCCTGCGTCCCGTTCACCAGCGCGAGCCCTTCCTTGGGTTGCAGCGTGACCGGCGAAAGTCCGTGCGCCGCCAGCACCAACGCGGCGGGGCGCTCGACCCCCTCGGCGTCAATCAGCGTGCCCTCTCCAATGAGCCCCAGCGCGAGGTGCGAGAGTGGCGCCAGGTCGCCCGACGCACCAACGCTCCCCTGCTCCGGGATGGGGGGATGGAGCCCGGCGTTCAGCATCGCCAGCAACTGCTCGACGACGCTGGCACGAATGCCGGAGCACCCCTTGGCCAGGCAGTTGGCGCGCAGGAGCATCATCCCCCGCACCTCCGCCTCGCTCAACCGCGGGCCAACGCCCACGGAATGCGAGCGAATCAGGTTCACCTGCAGTTCGGCGAGCCGGTCGGGCGGGATCGCCACGTCCGAGAGCTTGCCGAAACCGGTGGTGATGCCGTAGACCACGTCGTTGCGCGCGACGATGCCGTCCACGATCTCGCGCACGCGGTCGAGGCGCTCGCGCGCGTCGGTGGCGAGCGACACGCGGGTGCGGTTGCGGGCGACGGCCACGACGTCGGCCACGGCAAGGGAGCGCCCGTCGAGGATCACCTGGGGGGATGTCATGCGCGCAAGTTCAATCGAGCCCCGAGCGCTCGCAACCCTACTGCACCGAGCGATTGCCGGTGTACCCACGCGGGAACTGCGGGCGGTCGTAGTTGAACTTGAGGTCGGGCTGCGCCTTGAGGGCGATGAAGAAGTTGAACGAGAAGTTGCCGTTGGGTGAGCGCGAGAAGGCGAAGATCGCGTCCCAGTCGTGCAGCTCGCGCTGCAGCGAGACCACGTGCGAGGCAAACTCGTTGCGCTGCACGTCGTAGGTGGTCTGCCACTGTGCCCCCCACTTCTCCGTCACGTGGAACGACATCCTCCCCTGGATGCTCGACTGCGGCGGCGTGCGGAAGAAGGTCCCGCCGCGCGTGGTGCTCTCGTACGGATTGGTCACCGACCCCGACGTCTGTTGCTGGCGTACGCAGGCGTCGTACGACAGCGGGTTGAGCAGGCGGTACTGCTCGCAAACGATGGTGGGGTCGAGCGATTGCACGTTGCTCCCGACGGGGGGGCGCTGGCGCGAGGCGCTGTACGAGAGGTCCACTCTCCACCCCTGCCCGCTGGGGATCTGCATGGTGGCCTGGTTCACGCTCCCCTGGATGGGGCGGTTGGCGACCATTCCCCCCATCCCGCCCATCCCGCCCCCCTGGCGCTGCGGCGTCCCCCCCTGCTGCCCCTGCCCCCCCTGCGCCTGCCGACGCTGGTTCTCGTCGAGCATCCGTATCCCCAGCATGCGCCCCATGGCGCGGACCAGCGGCGAGTTGGCGTCCAGCGCCAACGTCCCGCGAATCCCTTCCCGGTACGGCTTGAAGACCGCCGTGTCCGACACGGGATCGCCCTGGAAGAGCGAGTACGACACGCCGAGGTCGAAGCCGGGGAGGAGGTCGGAGCGCGCCGTGTAGTCGAACGTACGGTTGTTGAGCCCTGTCCCGCCGCTCGACTTGCGCGCCCGCACGAAGTCGTACGACAGCGTGGTGAAGGTGAGCGACAGGAGCTTGATCTTCTTCGAGTCGTCCGGCCCCACGCCACCGCTCGAGCCGGTGGGCCCTAACCCGCCAATGCCGCTCGGCGCCCCGCCCAGTCGCGCGCTGTCGCTGCGCGCCGAATCGGCCCCGGGGGGCGCCGACTCGTCGCGCGGCCTCCCCTTGAGCTTGGCCTCGAAGACGGTGGAGAGTCCCAGGGAGATGGTGTTCTGCTCGTTGTTGCCGAGGTACCCCTGCGCGATGTCGCCCATCGCCGCGAGGAACTCGTTGCTCACGTTCCCTTTCGGCGTGTAGGCGAACTGCAGGTTGGGCTCGATGGAGTGACGGATCGCCGCGACGGGGCCAAAGCCGGGAAAGAAGCGATAGAGCTTGGGGCCGAGCGAAATGCCGTAGCTGGGGCGCATCGACTGCGCGAGGAACTTCCCGCCCGTGCGCTCGGTGCGCACCACGAGGGGCGAGCGTCCATCGACCTTCTGGAACGAGATCGACGGCGAGAGGTTGAGCGACCCCTGGAAGAACGAGGGGAGATTGAAGCCCGTATCCCAGTCGAGCCCCGTCACGTAGTCGCGCGAGTAGACGCGCTCGACCTTGGAAGCGGTGTCGTTGACGTTGGTGTAAATCGTGCGCCGCTGCGGGAAGTCGTTGAGTTGGTCCCTGATCTTGATCGAGTTGCGCCAGTTGAAGCCAAAGATCTGCAGCGGCGTGTCGAAGCTGATCGACGAGTTGCGCGTGTTGCGGCGGATCTTGAGCGAGTCGAGCGCCCCCGTGAGCGAGTCGCGCACGTAGCGATACGCGAAGTCGCCCACCTGGTCGAGATCGAAGCTCTGGGCGTTGGAGATCTGGAGCCCGGGCGACCAGGTGAAGTTCTCGCCGATCTTGATGGGTTTGGTGGTGATGCCGAGCGTTGGGAAGTCGCGATCGAGCTGGTTGCGCCCCGGATACTGTGTCTGGCTGCCACCCAGGCTCAACGTCACCGGGCCACGCCCCGTCGAGAAGTTCATCGACGACCGGATGGTCTGCAGCGCCTGCGCCGGGTTGAAGGAGATGTTGCGCTGGATGACGGTGTTGGTGGAATAGTTGAACGTGGCGTTCAACTTGGTGCGCTGCGAGAACGCCTGGTTGTGCTGCAGCGAGTACACGGTGTTGGTGGCACCGCTGCGCAGGTACTGGTAGGAGAGCCCGAGGCGTCCATCGATGAAGCGGTCGCGCCAGCGGTATTGCGACTCCCCCAGGACGCGCACGTACCCCGGGTCACCCGTGGTCCCGCGGGCGTCGCTGCGCCAGTCGAACGAGAGCTTGGCGTCGACGTAATCGTTGAGCGCGAAGTAGTAGCCGATGTCCTCCACGGTGCGCCGCATGAAGGCGCTCTGCCGGAAGATCTGGTTGAAGCCCAGGCGCGGCGCGAGAATCCCGCTGCGTCGCCCCGGACGCATGTCCTGGAAGACGAACGGGAGCCACATCACGGGGATGTCGGCGATGTACAGCACCGCCGGGCGCGCCACCATCACGTTCTTCGACACGAGCTTGAGCTCGCGCGCCGCAAAGTGGTAGTGCGGCTCCAACTCTTCGCAGCTCGTGAGCCAGCCGTCTTTGGCATAGAACGCCGACTGCCCGTTGTCGGTCGAGTCGCCCTTGAAGGCCGCGGTGTTGCCGTGCACGATCCAGCGCTGCCCGCTTTCCACCGACGTGGTCACGTCGCGCACCACGCCGCGCCGGTTGGTGACGTCGTAGCGAATGCTCCCCAGCGCCAGGATGTCATCCTGCCCCTGCGACGGGTCGCGCAACAGGAGCGTGTCGCCGCGCGCGATCACGACGTTGGTCGAATCGTTGAACTGGATGGTGTCGCCCACGAGCGTGGCGGAGTCGCGCTGCACCGCGGCGCGTTTCCCCACCAGGTTCATCGTGTGCTCCTGCGCCTTGAAGACGACGTTCTTCCCCTGGTAGCGCATGACGCTGTACCCCTTGCGCTGCAGGAGGGCCGAGATCACCGAGTCAGGCTCCCCCCACTCCACCTGCAATCGCACTTTGGCAGAGTCGAGCCCTCCGCGGCCGATCGACTCCCGGCGGCGCGCCTGCTCCTCCGCGGAGACGATCGAGTCGGCGATCGCGCGGGCGCGGATCGTGTCCCGGCCGGCGCGCGCACGTCCGATCGAGTCGGCGCGCACGCGCAGCAGCGAGTCGGCAATAACCTTGGCCAGCGAGTCGGCCTTGGATGGAGGGGGCGCCTTGGGCGGGGGCTGCTGTCGCGGCGGTTGCTGTTGAGCGTGCACGGCGCTCTTCGGTGGCACGAGCGCCAGCCCGATCGCCAGCACGAAGGCCAGTGCGCGTCGCCAGGCACCGCCCGCCCTCACGGCACCGCCCGGCGTCACGGCACCGCCCGCCGGCGCGCCACCGCTCGCGATCACGCCACCGCCCCCGACGCCGCTTCCTCCGCCAGGCGCGCTTCCTCACGACGCTGCTTGCGCCTGAAGACCACGATCGAGCACACCACGCTCAGCTCGTACAGCATGTAGAGCGGGATGGCGATGGCGAAGAGCGAGAAGGGATCCTGCCCCGGCGTGATGAACGCCGCGGCGACCAGGCAGACCACCGTCGCGTGCCGCCGGAACTTGTTGAGGAACTGCGGCGTCACGATTCCCAGCGCCGTCAGCGCCAACACCGCGATCGGCAACTCGAAGACGGCGCCAAGCACGAGCGACAGCGAGACGACGAAATCGAAGTACTCGCCCGCCGTGATCATCGGCGTGAGCGAGGCCGTCTGGATGCTGTAGAACATGCGCAGCGTGATCGGGATGATCCCGAAGAACGCCAGCGAGACCCCGCCCAGGAAGAGCACCGCCCCGAACACGAGCACCGGGATGATGACCTTCTTCTCGTGCTTGTACAGCGCGGGCGAGAGGAAGCCCCACACCTGCCAGATGATCACCGGCGAGGCAAAGATGGCGCCCAGGGCGAACGCCATGCTCATCGTGATCTTGAAGGGATCGGCCGGGTGCGTGTAGACGAGTTGGTGCCCGTTGAGGAACGGGAGGATCGGCCGTTCGAGGATGAGGATGATGTCGAACTTGAGCAGGAGCGAGAAGGCGGCGATGACGCCGGCAATCAGCGCCACCAACCCCTTCAGGATGCGCCAGCGCAGTTCCTCGAGGTGATCGAGGAAGGGCATCTCCGAGTGATGTCCGACGTCAGCCATCCGTCCTGTCTTCCGCTCCCGGCCGGTCACGGCCCTCGTGGGGGGCGCCCCACGTTCGAAACCCTAACGATTCGTCCGTAACCACTCGCGGGCGAGGTCGGCCTCGTCGGACTGCGGGTACTCCCGCACCACGCGGTCCATCGCCGACCTGGCGTCGGCGCGCTTGCCCTGCCGCGCCATTGAGAGGGCGAGCTTGTACAGCGCCGTGGGGGCGCGCATGGAGCGAGGGTACCTGGCCACCACCGCGGCAAACGCCGAGTCGGCCGCCGTGCTCGTCCCCTCCGCCGCATACGACTCGGCGATGTTGATCTGGGCGTCGGGAGCAAGCTCCGAGGTCGGGTACAACCGCAGGAGTTCCTCGAAGCCCGCGCGCGCCGCGGAATAGCTCCCGCGCCGCAGCTGATCATACGCCAGTTGGTACAATTGGTTCGGTCCCGGCGCCGCCTGGACCGGGGCTACCGCCGAGTCGCCCGGCGCGACCGGGGTCGCCGATGGCACCGGCTGCTGGGCGCGCGCCTCGAGGTCGGCCCGCAACTCCTGCAGGCGGCGCTGGCTCTGCCCGGTGAGTTCCTGGATCTGGAGCAGCTGCTGCTGGATGGCCCGCATGTCGCCGCGCGAGTCGCCCTGGAAGCGGGCCAGGCGATCCGACGCGGCTCTGGTCGAGTCGGCCAGCACGCCTAACGCGGCGACCACCGTCGCCACCTGTCGCGCCCGCGCCGAGTCGGCGCGAGCGGCTTCGGTGCGGAAGTTCAGGATGTCGCCTTGCAGGATGCGCACGTCGTTCCGCGTGGCGAAGCACCCCGCCGTGGCCACGAGGGCCAGCGGAGCCAGCGCCGTCATCGCGCGAGCGACGCGTCCGGACGTCCGCACCGGGCGCATCACTTGGGAGCCACGAGGTTGTCGCCGCCGGCCACGATCTC
Organism: Gemmatimonadaceae bacterium; assembly: GCA_020852815.1. Taxonomy (NCBI): domain Bacteria; kingdom Pseudomonadati; phylum Gemmatimonadota; class Gemmatimonadia; order Gemmatimonadales; family Gemmatimonadaceae; species Gemmatimonadaceae bacterium. The sequence goes on from JADZAN010000019.1 coordinate 16,111, forward strand.
GAACTCGGCGCGACGGTTCATGCGATAGGCCTCGTCATTCGACTCGGTGACCGCTGGACGTTCCTCGCCGAACGAGACGATCTCGAGGCGACCGCCGTCGATCCCCTGGTCGGAGAGATAGCGCTTGACCGCCGCGGCGCGGCGCTGCCCTAACGCGAGATTGTATTCGTCCGAGCCACGCTCGTCGGTGTGCCCCGCCACGCGAATGCGCAGGTTGGGGTTGGCGCGGAAGATGGGGAGCTTGGCGTCGAGCGTCGCACGCGCGTCGCCCGAGAGTTCATCCGAGTCGTACTCGAAGTAGACCGGCGCGGCCAGCGCGGCCTTGGTCGCGGCGATCGCGCGCTCGTACTCCGCCTTCTTGCGCGCTTCCTCGGCGGCCGTCAGCGAGTCGGCGCGCCGCTTCTCGGCGAGGGCGATGCTGTCGCGGCAGCGCTGGTCGCAGGTGACCGTGGGCGCCGGGCCGGTGGAAGGCGGGGTCGTCGTCTGCGGCTTCTTGCGGCAGGCCGAGATGGCGACGAGGGCGAAGACCGAGAGTGCGAGAACGCGAGAGGTACGAGTCATGACGATTCCTGTCCGCTGGGCTGGGGGGTGGGGTGTGGGGTTCAGCGAGTGCGTTGCAACAGGGGCGACCAGGCGCCAAAGCGCGCCCCGGCAGGTGCATGCGTCAGTTGGCGTACGGTGTTCGATTCCACGTCGAGGATCCACAGCTGCTTGGAGCCACCGCGATCGGACGTGAAGACCAGGTGCCGCGAGTCGGGAGCGAATGACGGCTGCTCGTTCACCCCTTCGCTCGTGTGGCGCTTGATCACGCGATCGCGCAGCGAGATCGTCATCACCTGCATGCGCCCGCCAACCTGTGCTTCGAAGGCGATGAGACGCCCGTCGGAAGCCCAATCCGGATTAGCCCGGTACGGCTGGTCGACGTAGTCGCGCGTCAAGAGATCCGCATTGGTCCCGTCGGCGTCGGAAATATACACCTCGGGATGCCCCAGCCTCCCCGATGTGAACGCGAGGCGTCGCCCATCGGGCGAGAAGCTCGGCTGCGTGTTGTCGCTCCCGCGTCCCACGGTGATCCGGCGCGCCGGTTCGCTCCCGAACGCGTTGGTGGCGTAGAGATCGGTCCCCGACTCCGCGCCGTGTGCGTAGGCCAGCGTGCTGCCGTCGGGTGAGAAGGCAGGCGTCATGTTGAGACCGGCGCGCGTCGCCAACGTGCGCGTGGCGCCGCCCAGTTCGCGAATCACGATCTGCTGCCCCGTCGTCCCCATCGTCATGTAGGCGAAGTGCGACCCGCGCGGATGCCACGCGGGCGACATCGCGGTGACCGCGGGGGTGAGCGCGAGCGCGTTCGCGCCGTCGCTATCCACCTGGAAGACGCGCCCGCCGCTCACGTACAGGATGCGCGTCGCGGCAACCCCGCGCACGCCGGTGATCCACTGCTCGATCTCGTCGGCCACGGCGTGAAGGGCAAGGCGCCAATCGGCGGAGAGCGCACCGGCCGGGAGCGGGAAGGCCTTGCTGCGCTCCACGACCCCCTTCCCCGCGTTATGCACCGCGACCTGCAGTCCCATCGACGTCTGCGTCACCTGCACCAGCGCCACCGCTCCCAGTCGCGTGAACAGCGCGTAGTTGGGCTTTTGCGTCCCGTTCCCCAGGGGAGGGACTGCCGAGGGCTCGAGCGCGACCACGTCGATGCGGTCGCCGTACTGGAAGTCGCGCTGCAGGATGGCGCGAATGGAGTCGCCCGCCGTTCCCCCGACTGGGAGGACGAGGACTCCGGGGCGCGCTCCTTGATAGACGAGACCGATGCGGACACCCGTGACCGTCGTGTCCTGCGCCTGCAGCGGTTCACGCGCCAACGCGACGAGCGCGAGCGCGACGCACGCGCGACGCGCGGCAGGCGCGACGCGCGCGGCGGTGATGGACGGGGACAAATCGAGAGAACGCGCGCAGCGGCGCAGCAATGACATCAGCGGATGAGTTGCGGATCGAAGCTGAAAATAACCGTCAGCACGTCGTCCCTGAATCCGTCCGGGAGCGGACCGAACGAACCGGAGCGCCCGGCCGCCTCGACGGCCCCCTGCGCCTCGAGGTCGAACTCGTAGGAGCCCGATCGCTTGCGAAAGGCGAAGCCGGTGATGCTCCCATCGCGACGCACGAGGAAGAGCACTTCGGCCACCAGCGCCTGCCCCGCGCGCGGCTTGAAGCGCAGCGCGATCTGGCGGACGATGTTCTCCAGGTAACCCGGATAGGGAAATGGGATCCCCTGCACCGAAACGTTGGCGACGTCGGCCCCCTTGCCCCCTTCGGGGCCGCCGCCGGCCTTGGGCGCCGCCGTGGTGCGCGACTTCACCTCCTTGGCGTTAGGCACCGGTGTCGACTTGGGGGCAACGGAGGTCTTGCGCGGCGCCTTCTTCACGGGGACCGGGGTCTCGTCAGGCGACACGGCGCGCTTGGGCGGCGTTGCCTCGGGTGCGGCGGCGGGCGCGTCTTCGGCCACTTGCCCGATGGCGCGTGGCCCCGCCGGTGCCGCGATCAGATCCACCTGGTACACCGGCGGCAGCGCGACCACGTGTTCGCGCGCGAACCAGATCGCGAGCGCAACGAGCGAGCCGTGCAGCAACACACTCAGCGTTGCCGGGAGCCCGAGCCCGCGCCGCGTCGCGCGCAGCGACGCGGCCGAGTGGGCCGTCACGACCTCGCCCCCCGACTCGTGGTGCGCACGACGCCGCTCACGGCTTCTCCGGCTCGACGACCATCCCCACGCCACTCGTCCCCGCCTTGATCATCACCCCCAGGACGCGCGCCACCGCGCCATAGGGAACGGCGGCGTCGGCCCGCAGGTACACGCCGCGCTTTCCGCGCTGTTCCGAAAGCGCCGTGTAGGCGGCGCTGAACTCCTGAAAGGTCATCTGCGTCTCGTCGACGAAGACGCTTCCCTTGCGATCGATCGTCACCACCAGCCCGCTCTTGGGCTCGAGCGCCCGCGCCTCACCCTTGGGGAGCTGCACATCCACACCGCCCTGCAGCATCGGCGCCGTGATCATGAAGATCACGAGGAGGAGCATCATCACGTCGATGAGGCTCACCACGTTGATCTCCGCGTTGAGCGGCGTGCGCTCCCGTCGGCGGCGCCCCATGGCAGGCTAGATCCGTTCCTCGCGCACGAGGAGGGCGATGAGCTCCGATCCGAAGCCCTCCAGCTCCCCCTCGATGCGATTGAGACGAGTGGCAAAGATGTTGTAGGCGAAGACGGCGGGAATGGCCACCGCGAGCGCCGCCGCCGTCGCGGTGAGCGCAGCTGCAACGCCCGGCGCCACCGCGGCCACGCTCCCCGACCCCTTCGTCGCGATCCCGACAAAGGTCTGGATGATCCCCAGCACGGTACCGAACAGCCCGATCAGCGGCGACGCCGACCCAATCGTCGCCAGCCATGGGACGTAGCGCGCCAGCGCGTCGCGCTCCGACTCGGCCTGCGAGTCGAGCACCAGCCGCAACGCCTCGAGCTGCGAGGCGCTGAAGCGCGCCGTGCGGTCGGACGTTGCCGCCATCGCCGGGCGCGTGTCGGCCATGAAGCGTTCCGCCCGCCCCACGACGTGGGCAAAGGGACTCGCGCCCCCCTTGCGCGCGTGGGCCGCGACGTCGTGGAACGCATTCGCCGCCTCGAAGGCGTCGAGGAATCGCTTGGATCCCCGCGCCACTCGGCCAAACTCGAGCCACTTGCCCAGGACGATCGTCCAGCTGATGAGCGAGAGGACCGCGAGGAGGGCGAGGACGCCCTTGGTGACCGCGTCGGTCGAGCGCAGGAGGTCCCAGGCAGAGGTGGGAATCGCGCCTCCCACCTGCGCCCACGTGACCGGCACCGTCGTCACGCCGCGCCCCCGCGCGCCTTGGCGGCGAAGAACTCGAAGGTGCGCGCCGTGCCGGCGGCGAGCGTCATCTCCGGCGCCCACCCCAGTTCGCGCCCGGCCTTGCCGATGTTGACCGACGAGCGTTGCTGCTCGCCCAGGCGCGCCGGTGCGTGCTGCACCGAAACGTTGGAGCCGGCCGCCGACTGCAGCGCCTGCGCCAGGTCGAGGACCGTCGTCTCGACCCCGGTGCCGACGTTGTAGGCGCGCACGTCCACCTGTGCCGCCGGCGGGAGCGACGCTTCTGCTGCGGCGAGGTTGGCCCGCGCCACGTCGCCGGCGTACACGTAGTCGCGCGTCTGCAGCCCTTCACCGAACACCGTGAGTGCCTCGCCCTTGAGGATGCGGTTGCAGAAGATCGCCACGACCCCCGCCTCTCCATGCGGGTCCTGGCGCGGTCCATACACGTTCGCGTAACGCAGCGCCACCGTGTCGAGGCCGTGGATGCGCGCGTAGTACCCGAGGAAGTACTCCACCGACAGCTTCGCGATCCCATACGGCGACTGCGGATCCTTCGGCATCGACTCCACCGTCGGCACGCTCACGAAATCGCCATAGATCGCCCCCCCCGTGGAGGAGAAGATGACACGCGTCGGATGCCCCGACGCACGCACCGCCTCCAGCAGGTTGAGCGTACCGACGATGTTGACGCCGGCGTCGAACATCGGGTCGTTCACGCTCTTGCGCACGTCGATCTGCGCCGCGAGGTGGAAGAGCGCATCGTATTTTCCTTCGCGCACGAGCGCCGCCGCCTCCGGCGAACCGATCTCCGTCACGTGCAACGTCGCGCCCGCCGCCACGTTCTCCCGCTTGCCCGACGAGAGGTTGTCGATGATGTCCACCTGGTAGCCGCGGCTCACCAGGAGTTCGCAGACGTGCGAACCAATGAAGCCGGCGCCGCCGGTCACGAGGGCGCGCGGGGAACGCGAAACGGTAGGCGTCACGGCGGTTCGGTCCTCTCGGGTTCTGGCACACGCCGCCGGCTCGGCGGTGGTGCCGGGGAGACATACGGGAGACTGCGGCAGCGACTTGGGCGACGAACGACGGCGCTCGCGCCACTGACGCGCGGCACTCGACATCGTCGCCTAGACAAACGGCGCCGGGGATTCCCCAGCGCCGTATCCTTCCCTGTCGTCGGCGGCGTCATCGGGACGCGAGCTTCGCGCACAATGTAACGCCGAGCGCCCCTGAGGTGGGAGGCGCGCGTCACACGCGCTTCACTTGTCTCGCGCGCGTCTCGCGTGTGTCACACGCGCCTCACTCCCGCGCCTCACTCCCGCGCCTCGCGCCGCGCGTCACGCGCGCGACTACCCAGCGCGCCGAGGAGACGCGTGTACCCCTCCGAGCCCGCGCGACCCCTCAGCGCGCTACGAGCTCGATCCGGAGCGGCGTCCCTACGCCCAGCGCGGGCTGCGACTGCTGGACGATGAGGACACTCGCCCCTCGCGCCGATGCGCGCAGCACGGTGCCGCGCGCGATGACATCCGACGCGCGCCGCTCGACTCGCGAGCCCCCGTCGCGGTAGAACGTCACCGCGTCGCCCGATCGCACGTCGGCGGCCCCGTCAACGTCGACCAGCACCACGTGCTGCAGCGTCGGAAGGAGTGCCCCGTCCATCACCGATCGAATCGCCCCGTCGACGGCTCGCCGCTCCGCTCCGTCCTGTCGTCGTTGGGACGCCGCGGCCAGCGCCAGAGCCGAATCGCGGGGGAAGGCGGCCTGGGGAAAGGGGACGAGCAACACCCCTTCCTCCATTCTCCCGTACTTTGCGACCACCCGCGCGACATGTTCACCCGCCGCCGCCTCGGCCGAGACGAGCCGCACCGCCCCCACGGGGATCATTGCTACTCCACCCCCGTCCAGGGGTGTGGCAACAACCGCCAGCAGCTCGCTCCCCACCGCCGACAGGAGCGCGCGCGGCGCCCGGACGGCCACGCGGTCGTACAGGTGCAACTCGTTCGCGCCCCGGGGCGCCACGATCGCCATCGACTCGAGGCGTCGTGTCACGGCGCCGGCGCCGGCAACCTCGTCGTCACCCCCGATCCACGGCGCACCCATGACCTCGCGCGATAGCGCATCACTCGACCGCCCATCGCTCGGATGCGCACCGCGCGACCGCGTATCGCGCGCCGACGCGCTGGCGCCGCTCATCGTGCGATTGCCCTCTGCCACGCTCGCCGCACGTGCCGTCGCCGACTGCTTCACACCGTAGAAGACCGTCCGCCCTGCATACGGGGCAAAGAAGTCGTCACCCGCGCCATCGGCCGGGATCGCCGCCACGCCGTTCGCGACCTTCGATGGGAGCGCGCCGGCACGTTCGCCTGGGATGGCAAGCGTCGTCCCAGCCTCCAGCCGTCGTGCGCTCGACACGACGTCCCGATTGAGGGAAACGATCTCTTCCCATCGATGTCCGTCACCCAGGTAGCGCTGCGACAGGCTCCACAGCGTCTCGCCCGGAAGGACGACGTGCACGCGCCCACTGCGCGTCGGTTGAGCGGGCGCGCTGTCTGTCACCGACGGGCGCTCCTGCTGCGCGCGCGCCGCGACGGGAGCGACGATCGCTCCCGCCACGACGAGGGCGCGAATCACCATCTCAGAACGGCAGGTCGTCCTCATCCGTCTCGAGCGCGTTCGGGAAGTCCTCGAAATCATCGCCGCCTCCAGATGACGCGGCCGCCGACTGCGACGCACGCGAACGATCGGGGGCCGCCGCGCGCGAACGGCCACCGCCGCCGCTGTTGTTGAAGTCGCCCCCGCCCCCTTCACCGCCGCTCCGAGCGCTCAGCATTACCATGTCGCGGACGCGAATCTCGGTGGTGTAGCGCGTCTGCCCCTCCTTGTCGGTCCACTGCCGGTACTCGATGCTCCCCTCCACGTACAGCCGGTCTCCCTTGCGGACGTAGCGCTCGATGATGTCCGCGAGCCCGCTGCCCGGGCCGCGCGCGTTCCACGCCACGCAGCGATGCCATTCGGTCTTCTCCTGCCGATCCCCCCCGGGACCGTTCCACGACCGCGTGGTCGCCAACGAAAACTCCGCGACGCGACCGCCGCTCCCCACCGACTTGATGTCGGGATCCTTACCGAGGTTCCCGATCAACATGACCTTGTTCAGGCTTCGACTCACATTCTCCTCCTGGGCGAGAGTGATTGGCTCGCCGTGGACAGTACCGACGCTCCCCAGTGGGAGCGTCATCATTCTACTTCGCTCCGTATCGGAAGTAGAGCAGGACGCACTCATCACGCGCTCCACCCACGACTAGCGCGCGCTCACCCCTCGCCCCCCAACCCCAACCCGGAGAATCAACGCGTCCTCGACCGGCCGAACATAGTACCTGGAACGCCGCCCCACCTCCACAAACCCCTCGGACTGGTAGAGCGCCCGCGCCGCCGTGTTCGACTCCCGCACCTCCAGATACAGGAAGTACACCCCCCGCGCCGACACCGCGGCAAGCGCGTGACGCAAGAGACGCCGCCCCTCGCCCCGTCCGCGCTCCGAGGCCGCGATGGCGATGTTTGCCAAATCGCCCTCGGTGTCGGCGACGTACACGATCACGAACCCCACCACCCCCTCCCTCGCGTCCTCCTCGGTCCCCCACTCCCTGACCGCCACGTCGAAGAGCACGTCGTCGCGCCCGATCAGGTCGCGAAACGACCGCGGCGACCACGGATCCGAGAACGACGCCCGTTCGATGGCGACAACCTGGTCCACGTCGGCCAGCGTTGCCGCACGCGTCGAGACTCCCGCCTTGCTCATCCCACCGCGCCGAGGGAGCGCCCGTGCGCCTGCTCCCACTTGACCTGCGCCTCGGCCAGGCGCCCGTACTCAGGTTCCCAGCCGGCGAGTTCCACCGGGTACAGGAGGGGGCCGGGGTTCAACCGCGCCACGTCCCGGGCGCGCGGCAGGGCGTGCCGCCCCCCTTGGAAGGTGTCCCCGCCAACGCCCACGATCAGCGCCCCACCAGTCCCCGCCTCCGCCGACAACGGTGCGGCCAGCTCCGCCGCCAGCGATGCAAGGTCGCGACGTGTCGGCGCGCCGTGCGCCGTCACCGCGCCATCGGCGTGGAGCGTGAAGCGCTGGGCGTACCACTCACCGCGAAGGGCGTCCAGCACCGCGATCACCGGGCGGCCTCCCGGCGCGGCTGCCGCGTCGCCGAACTCGCCAGCCGCAATGAGCGCCAGCGAGGAGACGCCCCACAGCTCCACGCCCAGCGAACAGGCGAGCCCCTTGGCGATCGCCGCCGCGATGCGGAGCGACGTGAAGCCGCCTGGACCGGCACCGCAGACGATGCGTGCGAGGTCGGCCGTGGACACTCCAGCGACGCGCAGCATCTCGACGAGCGCCGGCATCATGCGTTCGCCGTCGTGCCCACGCATCGGGACCTCCGCCTCGGCAACGACGGCGCCCGGGCGCAACAGGGCCAACGAGCCGCTGCCGGCAGACGCTTCCAGTACCAGCGTGAGGTCAGGCATTCGCTTCGCTGTCGGTGCGCAGCTCGCGCACGTCGTCCTCGCCCGCCACGTGCAAGAGCGCGAGGTGCCGTGCACCTGGCGGGAGCGCCCCCTGGGCCCGCTCGGGCCACTCGACCAGGACCAGCGCCGGCGCCGCCACGATCTCCTCCCAGCCCAGCTGCACCAGGTCGCGCGCATCGCGCAGGCGGTACAGGTCGAGGTGATACACGGGCGTCGCCCCCCCGGCATACTCGTGCACGAGCGCGAAGGTCGGTGACGTCACCGGTTCCTGCACGCCGTAACCGCGGCAGATGGCCTGGGCCAGCGTCGTCTTTCCCGCCCCAAGGTCGCCGGACAGCGAGACGATGCAGGGGGCGCGCAGCGATCGGCCAAAGGCATCGCCCCACGCCACCAACCCCTCCCGCGTGAGCCGGATGGTTGCCATCGCCTAACGACTCGCGCGGATGTCGGCGAAGGCGTCGCGCTTGCGCGCCACGTTGGCCGAGTCGCGCCGCGCCCGCAGCTCGAACACCTCGTCGCGCAGCCGCGCCGCCGCCTCGAAGTCCAGCGCCTCCGCCGCCGACCGCATGTCCTCCTCCAGCCGCGCGATCATCTCGTCCAGCTCGGAGGCGGAATAGTGCGCCCTGGCCTCGGCCACCTTGCGCGCCTTCCCTTCCTTCTCCTCGCGCGCGTCGGCCACGCGGGTGATGAAGCGCACCTCGTCCACCGACTTCACCACGCCGCGAGGGACGATCCCGTGCGCGGCGTTGAACGCGACTTGCATCTGGCGGCGACGCCCCGTCTCCTCGATGCACCGCTTCATGGAGTCGGTGACCCGGTCGGCGTAGAAGATCGCCCGCCCGTGCACGTGCCGCGCCGCGCGCCCCACCGTCTGGATCAGCGAGCGGTCGCTGCGCAGGAAGCCCTCCTGGTCGGCGTCGAGGATCGCCACCAGCGACACCTCCGGCATGTCCAGCCCCTCGCGCAGCAGGTTGATCCCCACCAGCACATCGAACTCGCCCAGCCGCAGCCCGCGCACGATCTCCATGCGCTCGATGGCGTCGATGTCCGCGTGCATGTAGCGCACCCGCACCCCCGTCTGCGCGAGATAGTCGGTGAGGTCCTCCGCCATGCGCTTGGTGAGCGTCGTGACCAGGACGCGCTCCCCCTTCCGTTCGCGCAGCCGGATCTCGTTGAGCAGGTCGTCCACCTGAGCGCGCACCGGACGCACCTCGATCTCCGGGTCGATGAGCCCCGTGGGCCGGATGATCTGCTCGACCACGACGCCTTCCGATAGCTGCAACTCCAGCTCGCTCGGCGTCGCACTCACGAAAAGGGCGCGCGGCGTGAGCGTCAGGAACTCGTCGAACACCAGCGGCCGGTTGTCCAGCGCGCTGGGTAGCCGGAAACCGTAGTCCACCAGCACCTCCTTGCGCGCGCGGTCGCCGTTGTACATCCCCCGCACCTGCGGGAGCGTCACGTGCGACTCGTCGATCACGACGAGGAAGTCCTCCGGGAAGTAGTCGAACAGGCAGGCCGGACGCTCGCCCGCCGCGCGCCCCGTCAGGTGCCGCGAGTAGTTCTCGATCCCCGCGCACGTCCCGATCTCGAGCATCATCTCCAGGTCGAAGTTGGTCCGCGACTCGAGACGCTGCGCCTCCAGCAGCTTCCCCGCGTTGCGCAACACCAGCAGGCGATCGGCCAGTTCGGCGCGGATGGTCTCCGCCGCCTTCACCAGCGTCGGGCGATTCGTGATGAAGTGCTTGGCCGGGTAGATCGCCGCCTTCTCCAGCACCGCGATCGTCTCACCGGTGAGCGCCGAGATCTTGGAGATCCGTTCGATCTCGTCGCCCCAGAGTTCGATGCGCACCCCCTGCTCTTCATAGGCCGGGAGGATGTCGATCGTGTCGCCGCGCACGCGGAACGTCCCGCGCTCGAAGGCCACGTCGTTGCGCGAGTAGAGAATCCCGACCAGGAGACGAAGGATCTGGTCGCGCGCGATCCGCTGCCCGCGCGACAGCGTTACCATCCGCTCCTTGTACTCGACCGGGTCACCCAGGCCGTAGATCGCCGACACGGTCGCCACGATGATCACATCGTCGCGCTCCATCAGCGACGAGGTGGCGCGCAGCCGCAACCGGTCGATGTCCTCGTTGATCGACGCGTCTTTCTCGATGTAGGTGTCGGTCGAGGGGACGTAGGCCTCGGGCTGGTAGTAGTCGTAGTACGAGATGAAGTACTCGACGGCGTTGGTGGGAAAGAACGACTTGAGCTCGCCGTAGAGCTGCGCCGCCAGCGTCTTGTTGTGCGACAGGACGAGCGTCGGCTTCCCGTGCGCCGCGATGACGTTGGCCACCGTCATCGTCTTCCCCGACCCGGTGACGCCGAGCAGCGTCTGGAACCGGTCGCCGCGCTCGAGCCCCGCCGTCAGCTCGTCGATCGCCTTGGGCTGGTCACCCGCCGGAGCAAACGGCGATTCGAGGCGGAAGGCGGCGCGATTCGACATGGGAAGAATGTAGCGCTATCGGTGTTTCTTCGGGAAGACCCGGAACGCCAGACACGCGCTAACCGTCGGTCTGGATGTGCTCCCGCCGCGCCACGTCGGTCACCCCTTTCACCCGCCGCAACGCCTTCAGGATCTTCTGCAGGTGCGAGAGGTTCTCCACCTCGACCACGGCCGCCCCCGTCACCCGCCCGTCGACGCTCTTGAGCTCGAGCGTCCGCATGTCGGTCCCCGTCGTGCTCACGGCGCTGGCGACGTCCGCATACAGCGAGCGACGGTCGAGCCCCTCGATCGCCAGGCGCACCAGGAAACGCTCCCCGGGCTGCTCCTGCCAGTCGATCTCCAGCCGGCGCTCGGGCTCGTGGATGAGCTGGAGGAGGTTGGGGCAGTCGGCGCGATGGATCGAGACGCCGCGGCCGCGCGTGACGTAGCCGACCACCGGGTCGCCGGGGACCGGCTGGCAGCACTGGGCGTAGCGCACCATGAGCCCGTCGGCCCCCTGGATGCGCACCCCCTTGGGCGTCCCGCGCACGCGATCCATCAGCCGTTCGATCGCCGTGGGGCGCGCCGCGTGCTCCGGGGCGTCGAGCTCCGGGTGGAGGAGCTTCAGGACCTGCGTGACGTTGATGTCCCCCTGCCCCACCGAGGCAATCACGTGGTGCGCGTCGTTGAGCCCCAGCGCGTGCGCGATTCCGTCCAGTTGCGACTCTTCCAGCTTGGGGAGGCGGCGGCGCTTCACTTCGCGCTCGAGGATCTCGGCGCCGATCTTGGCCGAACTCTGCTCCTCCTCGTGCCGCAGCCACTGCCGGATCTTGTGGCGCGCGCGTCCCGTGCGGACGTGCGCCAGCCAGTCGCGGTTGGGCTTGGCGTGCGGCGACGTCATGATCTCCACCGTCTCGGAGTTCTTCAGCTCGCGTGACAGCGGGGCGATCTTCCCGTTGACCTTGGCCCCCTGGCAGTGGAGCCCGATCTCGGTGTGCACGCCGAAGGCGAAGTCGATCGGCGTCGCCCCCTTGGGGAGCTGGATCACGTCGCCGGTCGGCGTGAAGACGAAGATCTCGTCCTGGTAGAGGTCGAGCTTGAGGAACTCGAGGAACTCGGCCGGGTCCTTGGCGTCCAGCTGCAACTCGAGGATCTGCCGGAACCACGCCAGGTGGCGATCCAGTTCGTCCTGCGACTTGCTGCTCTCCTTGAAGCGCCAGTGCGCGGCGATCCCGAAGTCGGCCGTGCGGTGCATCTCCCGCGTGCGGATCTGCACCTCGTACAACTGCCGCCCGGGGCCGAAGATCGTCGTGTGCAGCGACTGGTAGCCGTTGCTCTTGGGCTGCGCGATGTAGTCCTTGATGCGCTCCTGCACCGGCGTCCACCCGTCGTGGATCACCCCTAACGCGTGATAGCAGTCGGGGACGGAGTTGACGAGCACGCGGATGGCCAGGAGGTCGAAGATGTCCTCGTACGGGCGCTGCCGCTTCTCCATCTTCTTGTGGATGGACCAGAGGTGCTTGGGGCGTCCCGTCACTTCCACGTCGGCGATCCCCGCCGCGGCCAGCGTCCGCTCCAGCGGCTCCTTGAGCGCCTTGACCAGCGCCTCGCGCTCCCCGCGCTTGGCCGCCACCATCCTGGCCAGCGTGCGGTAGGCGTCGGGCTCGAGGTACTTGAACGCCAGGTCCTCCAGCTCCCACTTCACCTGCGCCATCCCGAAGCGGTGCGCCAGCGGGGCGTACAGGTCCATCGTCTCCTGCGCGATGCGTTCCCGCTTCTCCTCCGGGAGCCAGTCGAGCGTCCGCATGTTGTGCAGGCGATCGGCCAGCTTGATGATGATCACCCGCACGTCCTTGGCGATCGAGACCAGGAGCTTGCGGTAGTTCTCGACCTGCCGGTCTTCCTTCGAGTTGAGCGGGAGGTGCCCGATCTTCGTCAGTCCATCGACGATCTGCGCCACCTCGCGCCCGAACTCCTTCTCGATCTGGCCGACCGTGATCGGCGTGTCCTCGACCACGTCATGGATCAAGCCGCTGGCCACCGTCGCCGTGTCCAGCTGCAAGTCGGCGAGGATCTTCGCCACCTCCACGCAGTGCGACACATACGGATCGCCGTTCTTGCGGAACTGTCCCTCGTGCGCCTTGGCGGAGAACGAGTAGGCGCGATTGAGCAGCGCCAGGTCGAGCCGCTCCGGGACAGCATCTCCGGACGGCCACCATGGCGGCGATTCGCGTACGACGGGTGCGGCGGTCGACGTCACAACAATCCTGCCTCGGCAAAGCTCGTGTAGCGTCCACGTCCCACGATCACGTGGTCGTGAATCGGAATGTCCAGCAATCGCCCCGCCTCGACCAGCTGCTGCGTGACCCGCTGGTCGTCGGGCGACGGGGTCGGGTCCCCGCTCGGGTGGTTGTGCACGAGGATCAGCGCCGCCGCCCGCTCGGCGATCGCCTCCCGGAACACCTCGCGCGGGTGCACGAGCGAGGAGTTCAGGATCCCCCTGGTGATCGTGATGTCACGCTCCACGCGATGCTGCGCGTCGAGCACCGCCACGTGGAACTCCTCCACGGGGAGGTCTTCCAGTCGCGGCCCGAAGAGGCGGTACACATCACGCGGCGTACGGACCGCCATCCCCTCCTGTCGCGTCTCGTGAACCATCCGCCGGCCGAGCTCGAGCGCTGCATGGATCACCACCGCGCGCGCCCGCCCGATCCCGGGCACTCCCGTGAGCATCGCCACCGGTTCGGATGCGATGCGCCGTAGCGACCCGCCCGAGCGCGCCAGGACGTCGTGCGCGACCTCGATCGAACTCTGACCGCCTCGCCCCGTCCCCAGCACGATCGCGAGAAGCTCGATAGCGCTCAGTCGGGTTGCCCCGTGCGACGCGAGCCGCTCGCGCGGCCGCTCCGCCACCGGGAGCTCCTTGATACTTAACGCGCCCGGGGAGAGCTGTCGAGATAAGTGAATGTGAGTGTGTGGTTTTGCGCGCATCTCCGTTCCTTCCGGTGAAAACCGGAAGCTGCGCTCCCCCTCCCGCCCCCACCTCACCACGATCACACCCACTGCATCAAAACAACCACACGCACGCCCTTTGGACGGGGGAAGAAAACGGGCGGCGCCATCGGCGCCGCCCCCCTCGTCTTCCCGTCCCCTCGTCCCCAGCCTTCGCTGGGGCAGGCTTCTCGTCTTCTCGCGTAGCGCGACGCGCTACGCGTTAACCCCATGACACTTCTTGAACTTCTTCCCCGACCCGCACGGACACGGGTCGTTGCGCCCCACGCCGGTGAAGTCGACCTGGCCGGCGGCCGCCCCTCCCGCCATGCTCCCCAGCGAGCGCGTGCGCCCAGCCCCCACTACCAGCGGATCGCCCTTCACGACGGGCTTCTTCTCTCCGCCCCCGTCGGCGCGCGCCGACGCCTGCTCCGGCTCGTCGGCGGGGACGGTCACCTCGGGCTCCGCGTCGACCACGAGCGGCTCGTCGACGATGTCCTCGAGGATCCCGAGCGCGTTGTAGCGCCGCGTGGGGCGTCGCGGCGCCTCCGGCTCCGGTGCCGGCGCCGGCCCCCCGTCGCCCATGAACTCGACCGGATTGAACACGAGCTGCGCCCGCAGGAACCGCTCGGCGAAGGTCGTATGGATGTCGCTCATCAGGTCCACGAACATCGTGTACGCTTCCTGCTTGTACTCGATGAGCGGGTCCTTCTGCCCCCACGAGCGGTAGTGGATCGCCGCGCGCAGCTGGTCCAGGTCGTAGAGGTGGTCCTTCCACTTCTCGTCCAGGACGTTGAGCATGATGAGCGAGTTGAGGCGCGAGGCGAAACCGTTCCCGGCCTCGTCGTGCACCTCGTTCAGCGCCTGCTCCTTGGCCTCGAACGCCGTGCGCACCGCCGCCACCGCCGCCTCCGTCACCCCCTCGACGGTGGTCGGTGTGTCGTCGCCTTCCAGCGCCGGCACCGTCAGCAGGTAGTGCATCAGCAGTTCCTGCCTGACGAGTCCCAGGTCCCAGTGCGTCGCGTCCTCGAAGTCGGCGAGGAGGTCCGTCACGCGCTTCGTGATCGCCTTCTCCACCATCTTGATCGATTCGCCACGCAGCTCCTCGCCGCCGTCGAGTGCAAACGAGCGCAGCGAGTAGATCACCTCGCGCTGCTGGTTCATCACGTCGTCGTAGTCGAGCAGGCGCTTGCGGGCCTGGAAGTTCTGCAGCTCGACGCGCTTTTGCGCCTGCTCGATCGATCGCGTCACCAGCGGGTGCGTCAGCACCTCACCTTCCTGCGCGCCGAGCCGGTCCATCAACCGCGCGATGCGATCGGACTGGAACAGGCGCATCAGGTCGTCTTCCAGCGACAGGAAGAACTGCGACGCTCCCGGATCGCCCTGTCGTCCCGAACGCCCGCGAAGCTGGCGGTCGATGCGGCGCGACTCGTGGCGCTCCGATCCGATGATGTGCAACCCACCGCACTCGGTCACGTCGACCTCGTTCCCGTCCGGATCCTTCACCTTGGACGGGAGCGACTCCTTGACCCCGGCGCCGAGTTTGATGTCCGTTCCGCGGCCGGCCATGTTGGTGGCAATCGTGATCGCCCCCGTCTGTCCGGCGCCGGCGACAATCTCCGCCTCGCGCTGGTGGTACTTGGCGTTCAGGACGTTGTGGGGGAGACCCGCGCGCTTGAACATGCGCGACAGCGTCTCCGACACCTCGACATTCACGGTACCCACGAGGACCGGGAAGCCCAGCTCGTGGAGACGCCGCGTCTCGTCGACGATCGCGTTGAACTTCTCGCGCCGCGTCTTGTAGATCAGGTCCTGCCGGTCGTCGCGCGCGATGTCCCGATTGGTCGGAATGACGGCGACTTCCAGCCCGTAGATCTGGTGGAACTCCCCTTCCTCGGTCTCGGCGGTCCCGGTCATCCCGCCGAGCTTCTCGTACATGCGGAAGTAGTTCTGGATGGTGATGGTGGCGAGCGTCTGCGTCTCCCCCTTCACCTGCACGCCTTCCTTGGCCTCCACCGCCTGGTGCAGCCCCTCCGACCAGCGGCGCCCGGGCATGGTGCGCCCCGTGAACTCGTCGACGATCAGGACCTGTCCTTCCTGCACGACGTAGTTGACGTCCTTCTCGTACAGGGCGTGCGCGCGCAGCAGCTGGTGCACGATGTGGAGCTTCTCGCTCTTGATCGCGTACTCGCCCTCGATGGCGCGGCGCGCCTCGAGCTTCTCCTGCGGCGACATCTCCGTGTCGTGCTCGATCCGGTGGACCTCGGTCGAGATGTCGGGAAGGGCGAACTCGTCGTGATGCGCGGGGCTCAGTTCGTCGATCCCGCTGTCCGTCAGGTGCACCGTGTGCCCCTTCTCGTCCAGCACGAAGTACAGGTCGTTCTCCAGCTCGCGGAACTGCTGCTTGGCCGGCGGCAGCTTGCGGTCGGCCAGGTAGTCGAGCTCCATGCGCTGGACGAGCTGCTTGACCCCCTGCTCGTTCATCGCCTTCATGAGGCGCTTGTTCTTCGGGCTCCCCAGCTGCGACTTGAAGAACTGCAGCGCCGCCGTGTCCTTGTCCCCCTGCTCCAGCGCGCGCTCCCCCTCGCCCACCAGTTGGTTCACGATCTCCGTCTGCCGGCGGAACAGGCGCAACACCGCGTTGTTGTGCTCCGAGAACGCCATGTCGTTGTCGTTCCCGACCGGCCCCGAAATGATGAGCGGCGTGCGCGCCTCGTCGATGAGCACCGAGTCCACTTCGTCGACGATCGCGTACCAGTGCCCACGCTGCACGCGTTGCTCGAGCGAGACCACCATGTTGTCGCGCAGGTAGTCGAACCCGAACTCGTTGTTCGTCCCGTAGGTGATGTCGGCGTTGTAGGCCGCGCGACGGTCGTACGACCCCGGCTCGGTGTCGTCGAGGCATCCCACGGTGAGGCCGAGGTAGCTGTACACGTGCCCCATCCACTGCGAGTCGCGGCGGGCCAGGTACGAGTTCACCGTCACCAGGTGCGCCCCCTTGGCCGGCAGCGCATTGAGGTACATCGGCAGCGTGGCCACCAACGTCTTCCCTTCGCCGGTCGCCATTTCCGCGATCTTCCCCAGGTGCAGCTGGATGCCGCCCATCAGCTGCACGTCGTAGTGCACCATGTCCCAGGTCAGTTCCTGACCCGTCACCTGCACCGTCGTCCCGAGCAGCCGCCGCGCCGCTTCCCGCACCGTGGCAAATGCCTCCGGGAGCAGCTCGTCCAGGACCTCGGCGATCGCCTCGCGCAGCTCCTTCTCCACGCCGCCACGCCCGTCGCCACCGGACAGCTCGAGGTCCAGCTTCTCGCGCTCCGCGGAGTCCTTGGTCGACCGCTTGAGCTCCTTCAGCTCCGCGACCCGCGCCTCCAGCGCATCGGTCCGCTCGGCGAGAATCCCCCGGAACTTGGCGGTCTGTCCCCGCAGCTCCTCCTCGGAGGCCGTCTGCAGGCGGGCGTAGTGCTGGTTGATTTCATCAACGATCGGCTGGATGCGCCTGCGTTCGCGCTCGTGCCGCGTGCCGAAGACCTTCGAGAGGAGTCCCTTGAGCATTGCCGCCTCTATCGATACAGCGCGTGCTCGCGAACGTAGCGCGCCACTGCATCGGGTACGTAGCCATGAAGGGAGCGCCCCTGGCGCGCGCGCTCCCGAATTTCCGTCGACGAAAGATCGACTCGCCGAGTGTCCAGCACGACAGGGGCTGGAAGGTCGTCGCCCGTGATAGCACGGATGGCGCCAGCCACTGCTGCCTTTTCGACAGCCTCCCCGCCCACCGTACGGTGCAGGATCGCGAGGCGCGCCATCGAGGCGATCCGGCGCGGCTCCCGCCACTTGGCGAACGTCGACATGACGTCGGCTCCCAGCAAGACGACAAGGTCGTCCCCGGGATATCTCCCCGAATACGCCTCGACCGTGTCAACCGTGAAAGATAACCCCGGGCGCTCGATTTCGATCGCATCGACCGCGAAGCGCGGGTCGTCACCGACCGCGAGGCGGACCATGGCCAGCCGGTCCGCCGCACTGGCACACGCGACGCCGACCTTCAGCGGCTGCTGGGACGCCGGGATCCAGACCAGGCGGTCGAGCTCGAGCGCCTCGAAGGCGTCGGAGGCGGCGAGCAGGTGCCCAAGGTGCGGCGGATCGAACGACCCGCCGAAGAGCCCGATGCGCACGGGTCAGAGAGAGTCGCGGCGGACCGAGCTGTCGGGCTTGGGTGTCTGGGTGACCGTCTTCGGCACCGCGCCGCAGGTCAGCGAGACATCCTTGTCCCCCGGGTACTTCTGCTGCAGCGTCGCGCAGACCTCCTGCTTGTCGTCGCGATAGCGAATCGCATCGTAGGCGTCGGCCAGGCGCAGGTATGCATCCTTCGACTTCTGGGTCTGCGGGTAGTTCTTCACCACATCCTTGAAGTAGATGATGGCCGAGTCGAAGGCCTTGCGGCGGAAGTAGTACATCCCGCTCTGGTAGTCCTTGTCGGCGAACCACTCCTGCAGCTTGTCGATCGCCGCGTTGGCCTCGTCCTTCTTGTCAGTGTCCGGATAGAGCCCCAGCAGCGACTGGTAGGCGCCCAGCGCCTGCTCGCCGTAGTTCGCGTCGAGCGTCGGACGGCGCCACATCTTCTGGTACTCGCGCGCCGCCTCGTACATCGCGTCATCGGCCAGCGAGTCGGTGGCGAACGACTCCGCCAGCCGGTTGTAGGCCTGCGCGGCGAGGAGGTGCTCCTTGCGCCCGGCATGCGCCTTGGCCAGGTACCAATGCGCGAGGGGGAGCAGCGAATCGCGCGCCGGCAGGTCGAAGGTGAGCTTCTCGAACGCCGTGACCGCGTGATCCCACTTCTTCTTGTTGAACTCCCCCACGGCCGCGTTGAACAGGCTCTCGTTGGTGGAGTAGCGGCTCAGCTTGAACCCGCGGGAGCATGCCGCCGTCGTGGCGAGGGCGAACGCGAGCAGGGTGAACCGGAAGGTGCGCGACAAGTGCATAGCGGGTTAGGTACCCGGCGAAGGGCGTTCGGTTCGCGACAACGGCAGCGTTGCCTCGGTCGCGGAGCCGGGGAAGATAATGCAGGTCGGCTAGGCGTGGGGAAACGACGCACGCCCAGTGCGCACCCCCTGTACGCTCACCACGCGCCGTGGCGGAGAACTACAGCTGAAGCACTCGCCGGAAGTACTCCACCGTGCGGCGCACGCCGTCGCGCAGCTCGATCTTCGGCTCCCAGCCCAGCTTCGTGCGCGCGCGCGTGATGTCCGGCTTGCGCACCTTGGGGTCGTCCACTGGCAGCTCCTTGAAGGCCAGCGGCGACGACGACTGGGTGACCTCGAGGACGATCTCCGCCAGCTGCCGCACCGAGAACTCGTTCGGGTTCCCGATGTTGGTGGGGTTCGCGTCGCCCTGCATGAACAGGCGGTAGATCCCCTCCACCTCGTCCTCCACGTAGCAGAAGGAGCGCGTCTGGCTCCCGTCGCCGTACATCGTGAGCGGTTCGCCCTTGAGCGCCTGCACGATGAAGTTGGAGACCACGCGCCCGTCATGCGGGCGCATGCGCGGACCGTACGTGTTGAAGATCCGGACGATGCGCGTGTCGACGCCGTGCGCCCGGTGATAGGCCATCGTGATCGCCTCGGCAAAGCGCTTGGCCTCGTCGTAGACGCCGCGCGGCCCGATGGGGTTCACGTTCCCCCAGTAGCTCTCGGGCTGCGGATGCACCAGCGGGTCGCCGTACACCTCGGAGGTGGAGGCCAGGAAGAAGCGCGCCCCCTTGGCCTTGGCGAGTCCCAGCGCGTTGTGCGTGCCTAACGCCCCCACCTTGAGCGTGGCGATGGGGTGCTCCAGGTAGTCGATCGGGCTGGCCGGCGAGGCAAAGTGCAGGACCCCGTCCAGCGGTCCGGCAACGTACGTGTAGGTCGAGATGTTGTGGCGGACGAACTCGAAGCGCTCGTGACCCGTCAGGTGCGCGATGTTGTCGGGGTTGCCGGTGATGAAGTTGTCCAGCCCCACCACCGAGTGTCCGTCACGCAGGAAGCGGTCGGTGAGGTGCGAGCCGAGGAAGCCGGCGGCGCCGGTGATCAGGACTCGCATCAGCGCTGCCGCCCCACCGAGGTGTACGTGAAGCCCAGGGCGCGCATCTTGGTCGGCTCATAGAGGTTGCGGCCGTCGATCACGATGGCTCGACGCATCGTCGTCCTGATCCGGTTGAAGTCGGGATGACGATACTCGTTCCAGTCGGTGACCACCACCAGCGCATCCGCCTCCACCAGCGCCTCGTAGTTGGTCTCGGCGTAGCCTATCCGGTCGCCCAGGCGACGGCGCGCCTCCGCCATCGCCGCCGGGTCGTGCGCCACCACCGTCGCCCCAGACGCCAGCAGGCGCTCGATCAGCACCAGCGACGGCGACTCGCGCATGTCATCGGTGTTGGCCTTGAACGCGAGCCCCCAAACGGCTACGCGCAGCCCCGTCACGTCTCCGCCAGCCGCCGCCTGCAACTTCTCGAACAGTCGCTCCTTCTGCCGATCGTTGGCCGCCTCCACGGCGTCCAGCACGCGCAGCGGCACGCCATACTCCCGGGCGGTGCGCAGGAGCGCCTTCACGTCCTTGGGGAAGCACGAACCGCCGTAGCCTGGCCCCGGAAAGAGGAACGAGGGACCGATGCGCGCGTCGGAGCCGATCCCCTTTCGCACCAGGTCCACTTCGGCGCCCACGCGCTCGCACAGGTTCGCGATCTCGTTCATGAACGAAATGCGCGTGGCCAGCATGGCGTTGGCCGCGTACTTCGTCATCTCCGCCGAGGCGATGTCCATGAAGATGATCGGCTTGCCGGTGCGCACGAACGGCGCGTACAGCTCCGCCATCACGCTGCGCGCCTGGTCCGACTCGACGCCCAGCACCACGCGGTCGGGCTTGAGGAAGTCGTCGACCGCCGCCCCTTCCTTCAGGAACTCCGGGTTCGAGCACATGTGGAAGGGATGCCGCGCATGCTTCGCGACCGCCGCCTGCACCTTCACCGCCGTCCCCACCGGCACGGTCGACTTGGTCACGACGATCAGCTCGCGCGTCATGCGCTGCCCGATCAACTCCGCCACGTCGAGGACGTGTCGCAAGTCGGCGGAGCCATCCTCGTCAGGCGGTGTCCCCACCGCGATGAAGACCACCTCTGCGGTCTCGATGGCGCCGCCCACGTCGGTCGTGAAGTGCAGGCGCCCCTGCTTCTGGTTGCGCTCCACCACCTGTTCCAGCCCAGGCTCGTAGATCGGGATCTCGCTGCGCGTGAGCGCCTCGATCTTCCCCGCGTCCACGTCGGCGCAGAACACGTCGTTCCCCGTCTCCGCCAGGCACGCCCCCACCACCAGCCCCACGTAACCCGACCCGACTACCGTAATGTGCACGAGCACCTCGATGGACTAGTGATTCCATGCAGGCGGGAGACGGAGGCCGGAGCGCCGGCCGGCCGCGCGCCAACGCGGCACCGCGCCCAGCCGAACTCCCGTCCCTCCCCAGCCTTCGCTGGGGCAAGCTTTCTCCCATCCCCCGTCCCGAACTACAGATGCGCGAGCTCGCGCTCCGGAATCCCCTCACCCAGGTTGGACAACGGGACGATGCGCGCCTTGGACGGCTTGGTCCGCCCGGTGCAATTGCGCGTGTCCACGACCAACCCCGTGTGATCGACCACGAACTGGTAGTCGACGTTGGCGTGATCGGTCACGATCACCACCGCGTCCGACTGCGCCAGCACCTCGGCCGTCAGCGGCACGCCGGCCCTCGCATGCCCATGCTCCTGGAAGTGCGGCACGTACGGATCGTGGTAGTCCACGATCGCCCCGCGCTCCTCGAGCAGGCGCATCACGTCGAACGCCGGGCTCTCGCGCATGTCGTCGATGTCCTTCTTGTAGGCGATGCCGAGCACCAGGACGCGCGAGCCGTTGACCGGCTTCCGGTCCTGGTTGAGGGCGCGCGCCACCTTGCGCACCACGTACTCCGGCATTTCCGAGTTGATCTCGCTGGCGAGGTCGATGAAGCGCGTCTTGTAGTTCAGCGTGCGCATCTTCCACGCGAGGTAGTGCGGGTCGAGCGGGATGCAGTGTCCGCCGATCCCCGGCCCCGGCGTGAACTTCATGAAGCCGAACGGCTTCGTCGCCGCCGCGTCGATCACTTCCCAGACGTTGACGCCCAGCTTGTCGCACACGATCGCCATCTCGTTCACCAGCCCGATGTTCACCGCACGGAAGGTGTTCTCCAGCAGCTTCACCAGTTCCGCCGCCTCGGCGCTCGAGACCGGGACCACCGTGTCGATGCAGGAGCTGTAGAGCGCCGTGGAAACCTCGACGCAATCCGGCGTCACCCCGCCCACCACCTTGGGGGTGTTCTTCGTGTGGTACTTCGGGTTCCCCGGATCGACGCGCTCGGGGCTGAACGCCAGGAAGACGTCCTTCCCGACCGTGAGCCCCTGCGCCTCGATGCGCGGCTGCATGACCTCGCGCGTCGTCCCCGGATACGTCGTGCTCTCCAGCACCACCAGCATGCCGGGGTGGCAGTGGCGCGCGATGGCCTCGGTCGCCGCCTGCACATAGCTCATGTCGGGGTCGCGCGTCTTGGACAGCGGCGTCGGGACGGCGATCGAGATCGCGTCACACTCCTTGAGCCGCGGCTCCTCGGCGGTCGCGATGAAGCGCCCGGCCTTGACCTGCTCGGCGACCTCCTTCGACGGCACGTCCTGGATGTGCGACTCCCCCTTCATGAGGTTCTCGCACGTGCGCTGCGCGATGTCGTACCCGATGACCTTGAAGCCCGCCTTGGCGAACTCCATCGCCAGCGGAAGACCCACATACCCGAGTCCAACGACGCCGATCACGGCGCTGCGGTCGCTGATCCGGGAGAGAAGCTGCTCTTTCATGCCCATGACTGTTCGTGTTGGGAGTTCCCAGAGTTCCTATAGGGACGCTTCGCGTCCGTAGAAGGCACGAACCGTGCCTATCACCTCGTCCAGCTGGGCACTCGTGAGCTCAGGAAAAATCGGCAGGGAGAGGACCTGCTTGGCCGCCCGTTCCGCCTCCGGGCACTGTCCCTCCCGGTACCCCAGATAGGCGAAGCACGGCTGCAGGTGCAGCGGCAGCGGGTAGTAGACCGACGTCCCGATCCCGCGCGCCTTGAGGTAGCCCTGCAGCTCGTCCCGGCGGTCGACCCGGATCGTGTACTGGTTGAAAATGGACTCGTTGGCCGGATCGATGTACGGCGTCCCGATTTCCGGGACGTCGGCGAAGGCGGAATCGTAGTACGCCGCGTTGGCGCGACGCCCGGCGCTCCAGTGCGACAGGTGCGGGAGCTTGGCCGCCAGAACGGCGGCCTGCAGGGCGTCCAGGCGCGAGTTGTAGCCCACCTCGTCGTGGATGTACATCTTGGCGCCGCCATGCACCCGGAGCCGCTTGAGGCGCAGCGCCAGCGCCTCGTCCTGGGTCACCATCATCCCGCCGTCGCCGTAGCCGCCCAGGTTCTTGGACGGGAAGAACGAGAAGGTCCCGATCGTCGCGCCCTCCCCGGCCATTACCTTCCGCCCGCCAATCATGCGGGAGGCGCCGATGGACTGCGCCGCGTCCTCGATGATGGGGAGCGAGCGGATCAGCTCCCGGATCGTCTCGATGGCCGCCATCTGCCCGAACAGGTCCACCGGGACGACGGCCCTGGTCCGCGCCCCCACCGCGGCGGCCGCCGCCTTCGGGTCGATGTTGTAGGTCCTGGGGTCGATGTCCACGAAGACGGGGGTCGCCCCCACGTTGTGGATCGTCCCCGCCGTCGCGAAAAAGGTGAACGGCGTCGTGACGACCTCGTCCCCGCGCCCCACATCCAGCGCGCGCAGCGCGAGGAGGAGGGCATCGGTGCCGTTGGCGCAGCCGATGGCGTGGGCCGTGTGCGAGAGCTCGGCCACCTGGCGCTCCAGGCGCTCGACCGGCTCGCCGAGGATGAAGAGCTGGTCGTCGACGACCTGCATGAGCGAGGCGACGACTTCGTCGCGAATGGCAGCGTGTTGCGCCTTGAGGTCGAGAAGCGGGACAGGCATCGGGAATCCAGAAGTCGAGAAGACGAGGAGACGAGAAGACGAGGAAACGACCGGTCGCTATACCCGCGGGCGGAGTGGGAGGGGGACCTCGTGGCCGGACTTGGCCGACTCGTAGATCCCCAGGATCAGTTCCAGCGACTTGCGGCCGGCGCGCCCGTCGGTGTCGGGGGCAGCCTCGCCTCGGAGGACGGCCAGCACGTTGCGGTAGTACCCCTCATGCCCGTGCCCATACACCGTCGCTGGGGTGTACGTCGCCGACTCTATCGACTTGTCGTCGTCGTCGTAATCGGCGAACTGCCACGCCTCGACCTTGTTGACCGCCGTCCCCCCGACCTTCACGGTCCCCTTTTCGCCGAGGATCGTGATCGACCCCTCGAGGTTGCGCGGATAGGTGAGCATGGTGACCTCGATGGCCCCTAACGCTCCGCTGCGGAACTTGAGGATGGCGATCCCCGAGTCCTCGGTCTCGATGCGGCGCGCCAGCGTGGCGGTCTTGGCCATCACGCTCTCCACCGGCCCCACGAGCCACTGGATCAGGTCCACGTAGTGCGACGCCTGGTTCATGAAGGCACCGCCGTCGAACTCCCACGTCCCGCGCCACGGCGCCTGGTCGTAGTAGTCCTGTGGGCGCGTCCAGCGCACGGTGGTGTTTGCCATGTAGATCCGCCCGAAGCGCCCCTTGTCGATGGCGCGCTTGAGGAGCTGGATCGGCGGATTGAGGCGGTTCTGCTTGACGACGAACAGCTGCACCCCCGCCTCGTCGCACACCTGCACGAGGTCATCGGCCGAGGTGAGGGTGATCGCCATCGGCTTTTCGCAGACGACGTGCTTCCCCGCCCTGGCGGCCAGTATCCCGTGCTGCGGGTGCAATCCCGACGGGGTGCAGATCGCCACCACGTCGCACGCGGCGTGCTCGAGCATCCGCGCATACGAGGTGAACCACGGCACATCCTCGCGCGTCCCCGCCTCGCGCGCGCGCTCCTCGACCGTGTCGCAGACCGCCACCAGCTGCAACCCGTCGACTTTCGCGATGGCGTCGAAATGGTTGCGGCTGATGCGCCCGCAGCCGACGAGTGCAATCCGAACCGGCGCCACGGCGCCTCCGTCTCCCTCACTCATGCCGACTCCTCCGGCGAAAGGACCCCCTCACGGAGTCGATAGGCCGCCCCGCACGCTTCACATACCAGGCGCGCCGGTCCACTCGTCTTCTCGTCTTCCCGTCCTCTCGTCTTCTCCCCACGAGGCAACGTCACCCCGCACGCGCACACCCACCCCACCTGCCGCGCCGGCACGCCGACCACCAGCGCATACGCCTTCACGTCGCGATGCACCACGGCGCCGGCGCCCACAAAGGCGTATTCACCCAGCGTCACCCCGCACACAACCGTCGCATTCGCCCCGATGCTCGCCCCCCGCCGCACCAGCGTGGGGCGGTACTCGTGCTTGCGCGACACGTGGCTGCGCGGGTTGATCACGTTCGTGAAGACCATCGAC
This sequence comes from Gemmatimonadaceae bacterium, assembly GCA_020852815.1. Lineage (NCBI taxonomy): Bacteria > Pseudomonadati > Gemmatimonadota > Gemmatimonadia > Gemmatimonadales > Gemmatimonadaceae > Gemmatimonadaceae bacterium. The sequence goes on from JADZAN010000019.1 coordinate 41,483, forward strand.
GGGCCGCAGAAGACGTCGTCTTCCAGTTCGACCCCTTCGTAGATCGAAACGTTGTTCTGGATCTTCACATTGTTGCCGATCTTCGTGCGCGGCATCACGACCACGTTCTGCCCCAGCGAGCAGCGCTCGCCGATCACTGCACCGCTGTTCACGTGACAGAAGTGCCAGATGCGCGTGTCGTCGCCGACGACTGCCCCCTCGTCGACGTACGCGGACTCGTGGATGAAGGGGGCGGCCATGCTAGCGCGAGGCGACGAGGACCTGGTGCCACTCCTGCAGCGAGCAGACCGACGCGCTGTGCGAGCGCAGCGACTGGATCGCATCGCACGCCGCCGACGCCGCCGACATGGTCGTCGTGTAGGAGATGCGCCGCGAGATTGCCGTCTGCCGGAGTTCGTAGTCGTCGTTCTGCGCGTGCTTGCCCAGCGGCGTGTTGATGAGGAGGTGCACCTCGCCGTTCAGCATCAGGTCCACGCCGTGCGGGCGCCCCTCGTGCAGCTTGCGCACCCCGGATGTCGGGATCCCCTGCGCGCGCAGGTAGTGCGCGGTCCCCTCGGTCGCGTAGAGCGTGAAGCCCATCTCGTGGAAGCGGCGCGCGATGGGCATCACCGTGGGCTTGTCGCCGTCGTTCACGGTGATGAAGATCGCCCCGCCTAACGGCAGCTCGTTGTCGGCCGACAGCTGCGCCTTGGCGAAGGCGCTCCCGAACGAGGTCGAGATCCCCATCACCTCCCCCGTCGAGCGCATCTCGGGGCCAAGGAGCGGGTCGAACTCGCGGAACTTGGTGAACGGGAAGACCGCCTCCTTCACCGAGTGATACGGCGGGACGATCTCCTCGGTGAAGCCGATCGATTCGAGCGACTCCCCCACCATGCAGCGTGCCGCCACCGACGCCAGCGGGACGCCGATCGCCTTGGAGACAAACGGGATGGTGCGCGACCCCCTGGGGTTCACCTCCAGGACGTAGACCACACCGTCCTTGACCGCGAACTGGACGTTGATGAGCCCCACCACCCCCAGCTCCCTGGCCAGGGCCACGGTGTTCTCCTTCATCGTCGCGATATCCTCGGGCCGTATCGCATAGGGCGGCAGGACGCACGCCGAGTCGCCGGAGTGGATCCCCGCATCCTCGATGTGCTGCATCACGCCGCCAATCACCACGCGCGTCCCGTCACACACGGCATCGACGTCGGCCTCGTAGGCATCCTCGAGGAAGCGATCCACCAGCACGGGGCGCTCCTCGCTCACCCGCACCGCGGTCTCGAAGTAATTGCGCATCGACGCCTCGTCATAGACGATCTGCATCGCGCGCCCCCCCAGCACGTACGACGGGCGCACGAGGACCGGGTACCCGATGGATGCGGCGATCGTCACCGCCTCCTCCACGCTCGTCGCGGTGCCGGCATCGGGCTGGCGCACGCCTAACGCGCGCGCCACGGCCTCGAAGCGCTGGCGATCCTCGGCGATGTCGATCGCGTCCGGCGTCGTCCCGAGGATCCGCACGCCGGCGGCCTCGAGCCCGTTGGTCAGCTTGAGCGGCGTCTGCCCCCCCAGCTGCACGATCACGCCGATCGGCTGCTCGCGCCGCACGATCTCCAGCACATCCTCGAGCGTCAGCGGCTCGAAGTACAGCGTGTTGGCCGTGTCGTAGTCGGTGGAGACGGTCTCGGGGTTCGAGTTGATCATGATCGTCTCGTACCCCTGCTCCTTGAGCGCGAGGACGGCGCGGACGCACATGTAGTCGAACTCGACCCCCTGCCCGATGCGATTGGGGCCACTGCCGAGGATGATGACCGACGGCTTCCCCGTGGGCTCGGCCTCGCTCTCCTCGTCGTACGACGAGTACAGGTACGGCGTGCGCGACGGGAACTCGCCGGCGCAGGTGTCCACCATCTTGTAGGCCGGGTGGATCCCCAGCCCCCAGCGGCGCTCGCGCACCGCCCCCTCCGTCTCGCCGCGCAGCTCCGCCAGCTGCCGGTCGCTGAAGCCCATCTGCTTCATCGCGCGGATCTCGGCGGCGCCGACCGTCGCTGCCGATGCATAGGTACGCTCCGCCTCCACCAGTTCGCGCATCTGCTCGAGGAACCACGGGTCGATCGCCGTGATCTCGTACAGTTGCGCGGTGGTGAAGCCCGCCAGGATCGCCCGCTTGACCTCGAAGATGCGCTCGGGCGACGGCTTGCCTAACGCGCCGCGCAGCGCCTCCAGCGACTCGTCCGGCAGGCGGTCGTCGGCGGCGCGCGCCCCGACCGTCCAGCCGGCACGCCCCGTCTCCAGCGCGCGCAGTCCCTTCTGGAACGCCTCCTTGAAGGTCCGCCCGATCGCCATCGACTCACCGACCGACTTCATCTGCGTCGTCAGGTACGGATTGGCACGGGCAAACTTCTCGAAGGCGAAGCGCGGGCACTTCACCACGACATAGTCGAGCACCGGCTCGAACGAGGCCGGCGTGGTCCGGGTGATGTCGTTCGGGATCTCGTCCAGCGTGTAGCCCACCGCCAACTTGGTCCCGATCTTGGCGATGGGGAAGCCCGTCGCCTTCGACGCCAGCGCCGACGAGCGCGAGACGCGCGGGTTCATCTCGATGACGACCATCTCCCCATCGCGCGGGTTGATGGCAAACTGGATGTTGCATCCGCCCGCCTCGACGCCGATCTCGCGGATCACCGCCACCGCCGCGTCGCGCATCACCTGGTACTCGCGGTCGGTGAGCGTCATGGCCGGCGCCACGGTGATCGAGTCGCCGGTGTGCACCCCCATCGGGTCCAGGTTCTCGATGGAGCAGACGATCACCACGTTGTCGGCGTGGTCGCGCATCACCTCGAGCTCGAACTCCTTCCACCCCAGCAACGAGCGCTCGATGAGGATCTGCGTCACCGGCGACTCGGCCAGGCCGCGGCGGCAGATCTGCTCGTATTCCTCGCGGTTGTAGGCAATCCCGCCCCCCGAGCCGCCTAACGTGAAGGCCGGCCGGATGATCGCCGGATACCCGGTGAACTCGGCAATCGCCTGCGCCTCTTCCCACGTGGTGGCAATCTTCCCCTGCGGCACCTGCAACCCGATGCGCGTCATGGCCTCGCCGAACTCGGCGCGGTCTTCCGCCATCCTGATCGCCGTCGCCTTCGCACCGATCAGCTCGACCCCGTACTTCGCCAGCACGCCGCGCTCGGAAAGCTTCATCGCCACGTTGAGCGCCGTCTGCCCGCCCATCGTCGGGAGCAACGCATCCGGACGCTCCTTCTCGATCACCAGCTCCACGAACTCCGGCGTCACCGGCTCGATGTACGTCCGGTCGGCAACCTCCGGGTCGGTCATGATCGTCGCCGGATTCGAGTTGACGAGAATGACCTCGTATCCCTCTTCGCGCAGCGCGCGCGCGGCCTGCGTCCCCGAGTAGTCGAACTCGGCGGCCTGCCCGATGACGATCGGGCCAGAGCCGATCAGGAGGATCTTGTGGATGTCGGTGCGACGAGGCATGTCGGGATGACTAAATGCAGAGTACCGGTCGGCCGGCGACGGAATGGAGCGCGAGATGTCGGCAGGTGCAGGGGCGCGGCACCACGTCCGCACCACCCGGAAGTCCTGTCGACGGAGAGCACCTCAATTTACACCCCTCCCCCGCCCCGCACGCGCTCCCGGTCGCCCTCGACCATCATTTCCACCAGCGCGGAAAAGTCCACGCGCGGCTCCCAGTCCAGCGCCGCACGCGCGGCGCGCGCATCGGCCACCAGCGTCGTCGCGTCAACGGGACGAAAGAGCGACTCGTCGCTCACCACGTGCGCTCGGTAGTCGAGCCCCGCCACGGCAAACGCCCGCTCGCAGAAGTCGCGAACCGTGTGCGCCGTTCCCGTCCCGATCACCAGGTCGCGCGGCGCATCCAGCTGCTGCATGCGCCACATCGCCTCCGCGTAATCGCCGGCAAAGCCCCAGTCGCGTCGCCCCTCGAGATTGCCCAGCGTGAGCGTGGTCTCCAGCCCGGCGGCGATGCGCGCCACGGCCTGCGTGATCTTGCGGGTGACGAACGTTTCGCTGCGCCGCGGGCTCTCGTGGTTGTACAGGATCGCCGATGCCACATGCAGCCCGTACGCTTCACGATAGTTCGCCGCCAGCCAGTAGGCCGCTGCCTTCGAGACCCCGTACGGCGACGCCGGCCGCACCGGCGTGCGCTCGTCCTGCGGGGAGACGTCGGGGCGCCCGAAGATCTCGCACGACGACGCGATGACCAGTCGCGCCGCCGGCGCCTCGTGGCGCAGCGCGTCCATCAGGTGGACGGTGCTGCCGGCGTTTGCCTCGAGCGCCTCCATCGGGTGCGTCCAGCTTCGGTCCACGCGGCTGGCCGCGGCAAGGTGGTAGACCTCGTGCGGCGCCACACGCCCCACGAATCCGCGCACGGCCGAGGCGTCGGCGAGATCCAGGGCGGAGAGTTCGAGGCGTGAGAGCAGCTGCCGGATGCGCCAGGTGTCGGCCGTGCCGTGTGTTCGCGTCGTTCCCACGACTCGATAGCCGCGCGCCAGGAGGAGTTCGGCCAGGTAGGAGCCGTCCTGCCCGGTGACGCCGGTGACGAGCGCCGTACGCGGCGTGCGCGGCGCGCTCGGCGAGGCGTCGCTCATGGAAGGGTGGGGTGAAAGCAAAAGGGAGCGCCTAACGCGCTCCCTTCGACTACCGACGGGCGGTACGTCATGCTCACGCGACGGCGGCACCACGCGGCGCGCGCTGGACCTTGCCGGCCGACAGGCAACGAGTGCAGACCTTGACCTTCACGGTCTTGCCGCCCGCGACGACGCGGACCACCTGCAGGTTCGGCTTCCAGGTGCGGCGCGTCTTGTTGTTCGCGTGCGAGACGTTGTTCCCGTAGGTCACGCCCTTGTCGCAGACGTAGCAGCGATTGCGATTGATGGCCATGGTTCACCCCTCCACGAGCTCGATGCGCGCCATCTCCGCCCCGTCGCCCTTGCGGTGACCGGTCTTGAGGATGCGCGTGTAGCCGCCGGGCCGCTTGAGGTACTTGGGCCCGATCTCCTTGAACAGCTTGTCCGCCGTCTCCCGCTTCTGGATGTGGCGGCCGGCAAGCCGGCGATCGTGCAAAGTCCCGGAGCGGGCCTTGGTGATCAGCTTCTCGATGAACGGGCGAAGTTCCTTGGCCTTCGCCTCGGTGGTCTCGATGGCACCGTGCTCGATCAGCGACGACGCGAGGCCGCGCATCAACGCGAGCTTCTGTTCGCTGGTACGGCGAAGCTGGCGCCCCGCTTTCCTGTGACGCATTGCTCCTTACTCCTCTTCGTCGTCTGGCGCGTTCGCGGCTGCGCGGCTCGGCGGCGTTCCCCAATCGATGATGCGGACACCGTCGCCGTTCTCTTCGTAGCGCATGCCGAAGTTCAACCCTTCGCGCTCCAGGAGCTCAGCAATCTCCTGCAGCGACTTCTTGCCGAAGTTCTTGACCTGGAGGATCTGGTTCTCGGTCTGGCGAACCAGGTCACCCAGGGTGCGGATGTTCGAGTTCTTCAGCGAGTTCACCGACCGGACCGAGAGTTCGAGGTCGTCGATGGCCGACTTGAAGAGCTGTGCGAGGCGGGCCGCATCACCGCCCCCGCTCTCGCCCCCCATCGACATCGGCGCCGAAGCGTGCGAGCCAAAGGAGGCGAAGTACTGGAAGTGCGTCTGGGCGAGCGCGGCGGCGTAGCTCACCGCTTCTTCCGGGGCGATGGTCCCGTTGGTCTCGACCGTCAGCGTGAGGCGATCGTAGTCGGTGCGCTGTCCGACGCGCGTCTCGGCGACCGAGAAGTTCGCGCGGCGCACGGGATTGTAGATCGCGTCGATGCGGACGAGATCGATCGGGAGCCCCCGGTCGACGACGTGCGCCTCGGACTCGATGTAGCCGCGCCCCTTGTTGATGTACAGCTCGACGTTGATGTCGCGGGCGTCCTGAAGGGTGAACAGGTGGTGGTTGGGGTCGATGACCCGAACGCTCCCGCTCTCCTCGATGTCGCCGGCGGTGACGGGACCCGCCTCGGACTTGCCGATGCGCAGGACCGCTTCCTCGACATCGTCGGCCAGGCTCAGGACGAGCGTCTTGAGGTTGCCGATGATCTGGTGGACGTCTTCGACGACGCCCGAGATGGTCTGGTGTTCGTGGACCACGCCGTCGATGCGGAAGCCCCAGACCGCCGCCCCGCGGAGCGACGAGAGGAGCATCCGCCGCATGGCGTTGCCGAGTGTGTGCCCGTAGCCGCGCTCGAGCGGCTGCAGGATGAACTCAGCGATATAGGGGTTGTCGTCCCGCTTCTTGACCTCGATGAGGTGGGGACGGACCAGGCCCTTCAAGTCGATCGCCTGTGACATGAATCAGTGCTCGGTTCGGTCATACCGGGGCCGCGCCCCGGCAACGCCCCACCCCGCCCCTAACGCGCGATGGGTTCGTATGAGAGTTAGGGTCTCGACCTTCTTTGAGAAGACGGGAGGACGAGAAGCATGCCCCAGCGAAGGCTGGGGACGAGAAGACGAGGTGAGGCACCGCGTCTTCTCGTCTCGAGTCCAGTTCACTACTTGGAGTACAGTTCGACGACCAGCTGTTCCTGTGCCGCGATCGGGATGTTCGGGCGCGAGGGGCGCTCGAGCATGCGACCGGAATAGGTGTCGCGGTCGACGGCGAGCCACGACGGGGAGGCCCCGCGCGTCGCCTGCTCCATGGCACCCTGGACCAGGATCAGCTCGCGCGACTTCTGCCGCACGCGCACTTCCTGCCCCGGCGCAACCACGTAGCTCGGGATGTCCACCAGCTTGCCGTTGATCTCGACATGGCGGTGGCGGATGAGCTGGCGCGCCGACTTGCGGCTCGGCGCGAAGCCCATGCGGTACACGAGGTTGTCGAGACGGCTTTCCAGCGCGGCGAGAAGGTTGTGGCCGGTGATCCCCGGCTGCTTCGACACCTTCTCGAACGTGTTGCGGAACTGCGTCTCGCTGACCCCGTAGATGCGCTTGATCTTCTGCTTCTCACGCAGCTGCTTCGAATACTCGGACGACTTGCGGCGACGCGACGCCGCCTGGCCGTGCTGGCCCGGCGGGTACGGACGGCGCTCGACCGGGCACTTCTCGGTGAAGCACTTGGTCCCCTTGAGGAAGAGCTTCGTCCCCTCGCGGCGGCACTGACGGCAGGATGAACCGGTGTAACGCATGGCTCAGACCCTCCGGCGCTTCGGGGGACGGCAGCCGTTGTGCGGAATCGGCGTGACGTCCTTGATCGACTTCACCTGGAGGCCAGCGGCCGCCAGCGCCTGGATCGCCGACTCGCGCCCCGAGCCAGGCCCCTGCACCAGGACGTGCACCCGACGCACCCCGGCCGTCAGCGCCTCGCGGGCGCACTGCTCGGCGGCCACGGTCGCGGCGAACGGCGTCGACTTCTTCGACCCCTTGAACCCCGCCTTGCCCGAGGTCCCCCACGCGATGGCATTGCCATGCATGTCGGTGATCGTCACCAGCGTGTTGTTGAACGTCGCGTTGATGTGGGCGACACCCTCCGCCTCCACGACGCGCTTGGTCTTTTTCCCGGTCGCCATACTACTTGGTCACCTTCTTCTTGCCCGCGATCGCGCGACGCGGTCCCTTCTTCGTGCGCGCATTGGTATGAGTGCGCTGGCCGCGCACGGGGAGCCCACGGCGATGACGGATCCCTCGGTATGAACCGATATCCATCAGTCGCTTGATGTTCATCGCGATCTCGGTGCGCAGGGCGCCCTCGACGCGATAATCCTTCTCGATCACCTGACGGAGCTTGTTCACGTCGGCATCGACCAGGTCGCGCACGCGAAGGTCGGCCGAGATCCCGGTCTTCTCGAGGATCTCCTTCGCCACCGCGCGCCCAATCCCGAAAATGTACGTCAACCCGATCTCGACCTTCTTGTCGCGAGGGAGATCGACACCAGCAATACGAGCCATATTTACCCTTGCCGCTGCTTGTGCTTAGGGTTGCGCTTGCAAATGATGCGAGTGACGCCGCTGCGCTTCACAACCTTGCAGTGCTCGCAGATGGGCTTCACGCTGCTGCGGACTTTCACCGGAGGCTCCGAATCGAACCGAAGGTAACAAACGGAAAATCGGACAAGACACCAAGAATAGACAACCCACCCACCCGATGCAAGGGAGCGTGGGCCCAAAATCTGTCGTGGCGCGGGATTACGCCCTCACCACCCCACGCGCGCGCGAGGCCCGCTACCCCGCGCCGCCGATCTCCTCCCACACCCTGCGCATCGCCCCCGCCGGATCGCCCGCCTCGGTCACGGCCCGACCGAGGACCAGGTAGCGAGCACCCGCCTTCACCGCCCCTCCCGGCGTTACGACACGCGATTGGTCGTGGACTTCGCCGGAGGCAAACCGGATCCCGGGAACCAGGGGCTGCAGACGCTCGCCATATGCCGCGCGCACACGCGCCGCCTCGTGCCCGCTGCAGACGATCCCATGCGCGCCGGCCTCGGCTGCCAGCGCCGCGAGCCGAGCCACCTCGTCCTCGATCGAAAGCGTCGCCTCGCGCCCCCAGGCGCGAGAGAGAGACGCGGCGTCCAGCGACGTGAGAACGGTGACAGCAAGGATCCCGCACTCCTCCCCCGCCCCCTCCACCGCCGCGCGCATCATCTCGCCCCCCCCGGACGCATGCACGGTCAGGAGCGAGGCGCCGAGTCGCGCTGCCGCGCGCGCAGCCCCGCGCACCGTGTTGGGAATGTCGTGCAGCTTGAGGTCGAGAAAGACCCGATGTCCCTGCTCACGCAGCGCGCTCACGACATGCGGCCCGGCGGCGGTGAAGAGCTCGCTCCCCACCTTGTAGTACCGGCAGCTCTCCCCGAGTCGCCCCGCGAGCGCCAACGCCTCCGCGGCGGACGAGACGTCGAGGGCGACGATTGGAATCGCGCGTGATGATTCGTCGAGGGATCGTGCGCTCATGTTGGCCACTCCAGGCTTCCCGAGATCTCCGACAGCGATCGCACGCCATGCCGGCGGCACCACTCCTCCAGGCCACGTACCACGCGCGCGGGCTGGCGCGGATCGCGGAGCCCCGCCGTTCCGATCGCCACCGCGGTGGCACCCGCCACCAGATATTGCAGGGCGTCTTCCGCGGTCGTGATTCCACCCACGCCGATGATCGGCGCGCGCGTGGCCTTCCAGACCTTCCAGGTCGCCAGGACGCCGATGGGGAGCAGCCCCGGGCCGCTCACGCCGCCGGTGCCGAATCCCAGGGCCGGCTTGCGGCGATCGAGGTCGATCACCAGCCCGGGCATCGTGTTCACGAGCGTCAACCCGTTGGCCCCGGCGTCGAGCGCGATGCGCGCCGCCGCGGCCACGTCGGGCAACGTCGGCGACAGCTTGACGAAGATCGGCGCCGACGTCGCGGCGCGCGAGCGGCGCACCACCTCGGCCAGCGCCGCGGGGTCGGCACCGAACTCCATTCCGCCCGCCTTGACGTTGGGACAGGAGACGTTGAGTTCGTAGCCGTCCTTGCCCTCGACATCGTCCAGCCGTTCAATGACGCGGGCGAAGTCGTCCACGGCGTAGGCGACGACGTTGACCAGGACGCGCGCGCGCGCGAGCGAACGCGCGAGCCACGGCAGGTGGTCGCGGCGCACCGCCTCCACTCCGGGATTGGCGAGCCCGATGGCGTTGATCATCCCGCCGGGAAACTCGGCCACGCGCGGCGCCGGCGCGCCGGGGCGCGGGTCGAGGCTCACCGCCTTGGTCACGAGACCGCCTAACGCGTCGAGCGTCGTGACTTCATCCAGCTCGTCGCCGTAGGCCGCGGTACCCGCGGCGAGAAAGACCGGGTTCTGGAGTTCGATCCCGGCGAGCGTGGTGGCGAGGGCGGAGCGATGGGAGCTGCTCACGGGCGCACGCCGTTGCCACGCTTGGTCGCGTAGCGCGCGAGGTACCCCATCGTTGCATCGGCGATCGCCGACGCCAGCGCCCCCTGCCCGGTGGCACCCGACATGTACGCGGCCTCGGCGGCATTGGTCCCGAAGCCGACCTCCACCAGTACCGATGGCATGAAGGCGCCAACGAGCACCACGAAGCCCGCCTGCTTCACGCCGCGATCGGTCCCGGGGTGAATGGCGCGCAGCGAACGCTGCACCGTGGCCGCCAGGTCGCTCGACTCGCGCAGGTATTCGTTCTGCTTCATGTCGTTGAGGATGAAGCTGAGCGGGTCGCCGCCCTGGGCTCCTTCTTCCACTTCGTACTTGACCGCCTCGTTTTCCAGCTCGGCGACGCGGCGCTCGTCATCGGTCTTGGCCTCGGAGAGGAAGTACGTCTCGAAGCCGCGCGCCGCACCGGGATTCTTCCACCGCGGGTTTGCCGCGTTGACGTGAATGGAGACGAAGAGGTCGCCCTGCGAACGGTTGGCGATGCGTCCGCGATCGCCGAGTGCGATGAGGGTGTCGGTGCTGCGCGTCATCACGACGACAACGCCGCGCGCCTTGAGCTCGTCGCGAAGGCGGCGAGCCACGGAGAGGGTGATGTCGGCCTCGTAGACGCGCGGACCGCCGGCGATGGGACCGTGCATGCCGCGATCGCGCCCTCCATGTCCGGCGTCGACGATCACCACGGGAGCGCGATCGAGGCGCGGCGCGCCCCCCGCCGGACGCGGCGCGCGTTCACCGCGCGGTGGCTGGTCGGTCGCGCGCGACAGCAGCTCAGTCCTGTTCTCCGCCGAGTCGTTAGGCAGACGGCGCTGCGCCACCACCGGGGAGAACTTGCGCAGCTCGCCTTGCCGTGCGTCGTACAGGAAGCCTGTCGCCACGCGCGGCACGACGTCGGTGAGGAAGGAGAGTGGGAGGTAGAGCGTCCCGTTGAGTACCGCCGGGGCCGCGGCGAGTGGTTCGGTGGCCCCCTTCACCCTGGTGTAGGTCAGCCCGGGCGCGAACTCGAACTCGGTGCCGCCGATCACGACGCGATAGCGCTCCGGCGTGTCGCGCAGGAGGACCGCGCCTAACGTCTGCAGGAGGTCTTGCGCGCGCACCATCGCGCCCAGGCGCGTGACGACCACGGGGACGGTGCCGACTTTCTCGCCCTCACGAACGGTGAGTGTTGCCGGTGGCTCGGCGACTTGCTGCAGGAGGGCGAAGGCAGCGACCAGCGCAATCATCGGCGGCGCATGGCGCGGGCAATCTCGCGATCGGCATCTCGCTTCCGCGAGTCGTCGCGCTTGTCGTGCAGCTTCTTTCCCTTCCCCAGGGCGATGCGGATCTTGGCGCGCCCCCGCACGAAGTACAGCTCGAGCGGGATCAGCGTGAGCCCCTCGCGCTCGACGGCGCCGATGAGCCTGCGAATCTCGCGCTTGTGGAGGAGGAGCTTGCGGAGCCGGGTGGGGTCGTGGTTGACGTACCCGCCGCGTTCGTAGGGAGAGATGTTCACGTTGAGCAGGTACACCTCGCCGTCGCGCACGATGCCGTATGCGTCGGAGATGTTCGCCTTCCCGTTCCGGAGCGACTTGACCTCGGTGCCGGTCAGGACCAGCCCCGCCTCCCACGTCTCGAGGATGTGGTAGTTGTGGCGGGCATCGCGGTTGCGCGCGACGACCTTGATGTCTTCGGACTCGGTCTGCTGGGCCATCGGGCGAGTGAAGTATCCGGGCGCGGTCCAGGCGTCGAAGGACCGAATCGTTGCGTCGCGTTCGGCGTCGGAAAGTAATCGGTGCGAGGGGCTTCGCGCCGCTGGTCCGGTGGCGCCGCGTAAGGCGATATCGCGCGTTGACTTGGACTACCCACGCCGATACCTTCCCGTCCCCGCGCGACTCAGCTGGCGTGACGTCGCCGCGGTGGCAGCGACAGCACGCGTTCGTGGCGGAACTGGTAGACGCGCCGGTCTCAGAAGCCGGTGGGGGATACCCCTTGGGAGTTCGAGTCTCCCCGAGCGCACTGCAGCGATAGCATGAGCAAGCACCATCCAGCACCAATCGAACGGCGCGCCCCCAATCGGGTGGCGCGCCGTTCTGCTTTCCCCGTCGAGCGTCAGCGGCCCAGCGCCGACGGGGGAATGTCCTCGGGGAGCGAGGGGGCGCCGAACGCCTTGCGCAACACCTCGTTCGACTCGCCGACGTAGCGCGCGAGAATGTCGCCGCCGCGCACGATCATGTCGTCGGCAGCCCGCGCCGTTCCCGCGATGAGCAGCAGCGCGCGGCCGAGCCGCATCCCCGTTCCCTCGCTCGGCGTACGCGACGCGAGGACATCGCGATACATGGTGAGGCGGTCGTTGAACTGGCGTTCCGAGACCTTCAGCATCGCCGGCGCCACGTTGCGGTCGGCCTGCAGTGCGAGCCCGAGTTCGCGCGCCACCAGCGAACCCGTGCGATCGTCGAGCGCGTCGCGCTGGGCGACGATCAAACCCAAGGCGCGCCGGGCGTAGCGAAGCTCCCAGGCGGCGCGGTCCAGGTCACCGCGGCACGCCGCCTCGCCGAGCCAGGCGACATCGTCGGGGTCGGGCTCGGTCATGAGCCCCGCCACATACGATTCCAGGGCGCGCTTGAGGCGCCGCTCGGAGCGCCACTCGTCGAACAGACGCGGCGACACGGCGCGCCTTCCGGCGTCAGCCCTGCACGACGGGGAGCCCGACGCGGGCGCGAACCGACGTTTCGTCCTGGAGAAGGTCCGACAGGCGGACGCTGTCCAGGGCGTCGTCGATTCGCTGCTGCAGCATCATCCAGACGGGACGAATACTGCAGTTCTGCGCCTCCGAGCAGCGTTCCTCGGCGATGGGATGCGCCACGCAGTGCAGCTCGAAGGTCCCCTTCTCCGAGGCGGAGATGACCTCGCGCACGGTGACGTCCATCGGGTCGCGGGAGAGTATGTAGCCGCCCTTTGCTCCGCGCGTGCTGTTGACGATCCCGGCGCGGCGAAGCCGCAGGAGGATCTGCTCCACGTAGTCGGCCGGGAGGCGCTCGCGCGCCGCGATCTCGCGCCCGGTCACCGGCCCCTCGCCATGTCGCCGGGAGAGGTGCAGCGCGCAGATGAGTCCGTACTCGGCCCACGTCGTGATTCGCATGGCCTCAATATAGAAGACGAGCGGACGAGAAGCCTGCCCCAGCGAAAGCTGGGGACGAGAAAACGTAGCAAAGGGGACGGACGCGAGCGGTTAGCCGGTTCCGGCGGGAGGGTGCTTGCCAGACGGAATGCCGATCTCGGTCATCTTTCGCAGGTCCAGGACGGCGTCGATCTCGTCGGCTGGGAGGATGCGTTCGTTGCGAACCAGGTCGCGAATGAGGATCCCCTCCTTCACCGAGCGCTTGCTGAGTTCCGCCGCGGCGGCGTAGCCGATCTGCGGTGCGAGTGCGGTGGCCAGCGCGGCCGAACGCTCCACCCACCAGGCGCACATCTCGCGGTGTGCCTGGATTCCGCGCACGCACTTCTCGTCCAGCACCCGGGCGGCGTTGGTCAGCAGCTGCAACGAGAGGAGCACGTTGTGGGCAATGACCGGCATCATCACGTTGAGCTCGAGCTGCCCATGTTCGGCGGCAATGCCGACCGTCGTGTCGCACCCCATCACCTGGTAGCAGACCTGGTTCACCATCTCCGGGATCGAGGGATTCACCTTGCCCGGCATGATGGACGACCCGGGTTGCACCGCCGGCAGGACGATCTCGTCGATCCCGGTGCGCGGCCCCATCACCATCAGGCGAAGGTCGCTGGCGATCTTTGACACGTCGATTGCGAGGACGCGCAGCGCCGCCGAGACGCCGGCAACGTCGCCCATGGACTGCATGAGCTGGATGCGGTCGTTGCCGACTCGCAGCGAGAGTCCGGTCATGTCCGAGAGCGCCTCGACCATCAGCGCGGGATACTCCGGTTCGACCGTGACGCCGGTGCCCACCGCACTCCCGCCAATGCCGAGGTCGCGCAGGTAGTCGGCGCTCTCGCGCACGCGCCGAATGCCGCGATCGATCGAACCGGCGTAGGCGGTGAACTCCTGGCCCAGGCGAATCGGCATGGCGTCCTGCAGGTGCGTCCGTCCTGCCTTCACCACGTCGTCGAACTCGCGCCCCTTGGCGGCCAGCGCATCACGCAACCCGCCGAATGCGCCCTCGAACGCCTCGAGCCGTGAGAGGACTGCAAGGCGGATGTTGGTGGGGATGGTGTCGTTGGTGCTCTGCGCCATGTTCACGTGGTCGTTAGGGTGCACCGGGGTGTACGCTCCGCGGGCGCTGCCTAACAACTCGTTGGCGCGGTTGGCCAGGACCTCGTTCACGTTCATGTTGTGGCTCGTCCCCGCACCGGCCTGGTAGGGATCGACCACGAACTGCTCGCGATGCTGGCCGGCGAGGACCTCGTCTGCCGCGGCGACGATGGCGTCGGCGAGCGCCGGGGCCAGGCGCCCGGTGCGACGATGCACCAGCGCCGCCGCCTTCTTGATCCAGACCTGCGCCACGACAAACGGCTCGAGTGGGCGCAGCCCGCTGATGGGGAAGTTCCTCAGCGCGCGCAGCGTCTGGATGCCGTACAGCGCGTGGGCGGGCACTTCCAGGGTGCCCAGCGGGTCGCGTTCCGTGCGGGTGGTCGTCATGACGAGACGGGGTAACGGCCCCCCGTTGGTGCGCACGCGGTCAACGCGACGCCCGCGTGGCGAGGGCGAGCACGCGAGGGACGGCAGTAAACGGCGCCGCCCCTCGCGCGCCGGCGTCCTACGGGGTCGGCGTGGGAATGTTGTACGTCGAGACGAGTTCGAGCCCGCCGCCGCTCACGGCCACGAGCGACGTCCTGAGCCTGGTGAAGACGGCGGCGCGATAGGTGTTGGTCGAGGTCGACCACGCCTGGTGCTGGCGCAGCGGAATCGAGTCGGTGCCGTCGTCGGTGAAGGCGCAGCGGATTTCCTGGACCTTCGTCCCCCCGGCCGGCGTGTACTGCAGCGAGACGATCATGGTGCTGTTGCCGTCCGACGAGGCGCTCCACTTGAGCGGAATCGTTGCAGTCGACGGTGCGATGGCGTCGGCGGTGAACGACTCGGCGCTCTTGCCGCGCACTTCCGACTGCGGATAGCCCCCGGCGGCTCCCGGAACGGTCACGACGACTGAATCTCCCGGGGTGTACGGAAGCGTCGTCCCGGTCGCGAGGTTGTAGACCGTTGCCGTCCCGCTGCTCACGCGCGGGATGGTCGACGAATTGGCACCGAGCTTGGTCGTGAGGTTCTGGCCGGCGTCGAGGTACGTCACGCCGGTGAGCACACCGTTGTTGGGGGCGACGTAGTCGCCCGCCGAGAAGCACGAGTCGGTGCGCAGGCGGGCATCCGGGATCGACGAGAGGCTCCCCTTGAAGAACGACCCGGTCGGCGCCGTCCGGTGCTCGCCGGTGTTGGAGCGCAGCGCACTGACGTAGACGAAGCCCCAGTTCTGCGTCCCGGGGGTGAAGGACGAGGTGGTGTCACAGGCGGTGACGAAGACGACGGCCGCGCTGAGCGCAGCGAGCGTCGTGACAGCAAGGCGAGCCTGACGAGAGATGGACATCAGCTGAGGAGAATGGGGGGGGCAGCGGTCACGATCGCGGGACGGACGACGCGCGCGCCAAGACTCGCCCGGCGAGGCGTGTGCCCATGTGACACCTGGGGTGCCAGGAGTTCCCGACATGAGAGCGCAGATCGTTTCCGATCGAGGGGACGACGCGAAAAAGCGAAGACGTGATGTGGTGACAGGAATCAGGGCGCACCGCGCGATCAGCGAGTGGAAGCGGGCGGCGACGTGCGTGAGACGAGCCCGGCAATGGCGATGGCCGCCGCAGCCATGAGGCCGGCGCCGAGAAGTGCGACGCTCACGCCGTGCCACCTGCCGAAGGCCACTCGCCGCGGGTCGTCCCTGGCGATGGACTCGATGTTTGGGCCGAGCTCGGCGCGCAACGCCAGGATGCGCGGCGCCACGCCGAGTTGCGCGCCTAACGCGGTGAGGAGGATGAGGGCGGCGGCGCCACGGCGCCAGCCGGAGTGCGTGGCGAGGGCGAAGGCGCCCACCACCACGCCGCTCCAGAAGATGACCGGGAGGACACGCCCAACGACGAGCCCGGCGAGGGCTCGCGTAGGGAGGACGGCAAAGAGCGTCGGCGCAACGACGGCGGAGAAGAGGAGCGCGGCGCCGATCCAGAGCCAGAGCAGGAAGTCGGTGCGAGTGGACATGGCGGGCCTAACGACGCACCGGGCGGGCGAGCCCGGTGAGGAACGGGTTGGACGCCAGCTCCTCGCCAATCGTCGTCGCCGGTCCGTGCCCGGGATAGACGACGGTAGAGGGCGGGAGCGTGGAGACGCGCTCGAGCGTGCGCTGGAACGCCGCGCCGTCGGACATCGGGAGGTCGGTGCGCCCGACGGAGCCGGCGAACAGGACGTCGCCGCCGAAGGCGACGCCGTGCCCGTGCAGCACCACGTGCCCAGGCGCGTGCCCCGGCATGTGCCACACCGTGAAGGTGAGCGCACCGACGGAGACCGTGTCGCCCTCGGTGAAGGTGCGGTCGGGGAGCGGGCCGAGTTCGAACGGAACGCCGTACATCGCGGCCGCCTGGGGGGCGTAGCTGTACATCACCCGGTCGTCGGCGTGGAGATAGACGGGGACATCGATGCGTCGCTTGATGGCCGCGATCCCGCCGATGTGATCGAGGTGCGCGTGCGTGAGCCAGATGGCTTCCAGCGAGACGCCGGCGCGCTCCACGGCGTCGAGCAATCGGTCGCCGTCGTCGCCCGGATCGACGAGCACCCCCTTCCCCGCCGCCTCGTCGGCGACGAGGTAGCAGTTCTCCTGGAAGGGGCCGACGACGAACGACGCGATCTTCACGCGAGTGTTCCTGCCTGCGCTCCCGCCTACGCTCCCGCCTGCGCTCCCGCCTGCGCTCCCGCCTGCGCTCACGCCTTCTCTCCCGCCTTCCCGCGGTCGCGCAGCGCGGTGAGGTACTTCTCGGCGGCGACCGCCGCGGTGGTTGCATCGCCGACCGCGGTGGTGACCTGTCGCGTGAGCTGCACGCGCACGTCGCCAGCCGCAAAGAGCCCGGGGACGTTCGTCTCCATGTGCCATCCCGTGCGCAGGTATCCCGACTCGTCGTGGTCCACGTGATCGGCGATGATCGTCGTGTTGGGCTGGAAGCCAATGAAGACGAAGAAGCCGGTCACCGCGAGGTCACGCGTGGCGCCGCTGTTCACGTCACGCAGCGCGACGTGATCCACCAGGCCGTTGGCATCGGCGAAGACCTGGTCGACGACGGTGTTCCAGATGACCTCGATTTTCGGGTTCTCGAAGACGCGCTTCTGCACGATCTTCGACGCGCGGAAGGTGTCACGGCGATGGATCAGGTACACCTTGCTGGCAAAGCGCGTGAGGTAGTCGGCCTCCTCGCATGCCGCGTCGCCGCCGCCCACCACGGCGATCGTGTGCCCCTTGAAGAAGGCCCCATCGCAGACGGCGCAATACGAGACGCCTTTCCCCGCGTACTCCGCCTCGCCGGGGATGTTGAGCTTGATGGGAGTGCCCCCCGCCGTGACGATCACCGTGGGCGAGACATACACCTCGCCGTCGTCACACGTGGTGTGGAAGGACCCGTCGTCCTGGCGCTTCACGCTCGCGACGTTGCGCGTGTGGAACTCCGCGCCGAACTTCGCGGCGTGGCTGGCGAACTTCTGCGCCAGCTCCCACCCCTCTACATGTTCGAAGCCGGGATAGTCCTCGATCATCTCGGTATTGAGCAGCTCGCCGCCAGGTGCACCGCGCTCGAGCACGACCGTCTTCAGCATCGAGCGTCCGGCGTAGAGTCCCGCCGTCATCCCCGATGGCCCTCCCCCGATGATCACGACTTCGTAGTGCTGGATCCCCACGTGCTTGCTCCCGATAGGTGGTGCGCGGCCGGGCCGCGCGGTTGCAACGGTTCAGGAAGCGGTTCATCGCTCGCCGCGTATCCCGAACGCCAGCGGTAATCTCGCGCGTCTCCGCGCACGGTGGTACCGGCGATTGCCCGTCTCGTCGCGCGGAGGCGCGCGGAGGCGCGGGGAGGCGCGCGGAGGCGCGGGGAGGCGCGCGGTGCTCTTCCTCACCAGTCCGTTTCGGGGAACCGACGTTCCCGCCCGCCCTCGGGAATCGCCGCGGCGCGCCGCGGGCGCCGGGTGCTACCGCCGCACGTGCCGCCCGCCGTCGACCAGGAGGACCTCGCCGGTAACGAAGGTCGCGTCGAGGAGATAGTCGAAGGCGCGCACCACATCCTCGGGTGAGCCGTGGTGCTTGAGCGGAGTGGTCTCGGCGAGGTGCTCGACGGCGCCGGCGTCGAGCCATTCGGGGAGGAGGACCACTCCGGGGGCGATCGCGTTGACCCGGATCTTCGGCGCCAGGACGCGGGCCAGCGCGCGCGTCATCTGCACGATCGCCGCCTTGGACATGGCGTGCGGCACGTAGCCACCCCACGTCTCGAACGCCGCCAGGTCGGCCATGTTGACGATCGAACTCCCCTCGCCCAAATGACGCGCTGCCGCTTGCGCGAGGAAGAACGGGGCGCGCGTGTTGAGGGCGAAGATCTCGTCCCACTGCGCCGGCGTGGTGCGCCCCACCGGGGTGCGCAGCATGTTGGCCGCCGAATTGACGAGGAGGTCCAACCGCCCGCAGCGCGCGACGACGTCGGAGACCAGTTGTTCGGGGGCATCGGCGTCGAGGAGGTCGGCGACCACGGCGTGTGCCGATCCGCCGCTCGACTCGATCTCGCGCACGAGCGCCGCTGCCTCGTCTGGCGACTGCCGATGGTGAATGGCGACGTGGTAGCCGCGGCGCGCCGACGCGCGCGACAGGGCGGCGCCGATGCGCCGCGCCCCGCCGGTCACGAGCGCCACCGGGCGCACGGTCACCGCTCCCCCGTTAGGCAGCGACACCGGCGCGCCGCGACTCGACGCGCGCGTCCTGCCGCTCCAGCCATTCCACCGGGACGGCCAACGCGCCAATGACGCGCGACCCGCCGGTGGCGCCGTGCGAGTCGGAGCCGCCCGACGGGACGAGGTCGAGGTGCTCGGTGACAGCCAGGAGGCGCTTGCGGTCCTCGGCGCCATGCGACGGGTGCAACACCTCGACGCCGTCGAGCCCCATCGCCTTGAGCGCGGTGAGGCGCGTCAGCGTCCCCTCGCCGCCGGGGTGGGCCAGCACCGCGATCCCGCCGCAGTCGTGCACCATCGCGATCGCGTCGAGGAGCGAGAGGCGTCGCTTGTCGAGGTACGCGGGGCGCCCTGCCCCCAGGTAGCGATCGAAGGCGTCGCGGTTGTCGCGCGCCCACCCGTTCTCGACGAGTGCCTTGGCCACGTGCGGGCGCCCGATGGCGCCGCTCCCCGCGGCGTCCAGCACGTCCTGGAAGGTGATCTTCACCCCGATCGCGTTGAGGCGCGCCACCATCTGCGCCCCGCGATCGCGGCGCGCCTCGCGAAACGCCTCGAGGGCCCGTTCCATGCTCGCGAGATCCGCCAGGTGCAAGCCGAGGAGGTGTGTTTCCTCGTCGCCCTGGTATGCGGACAGCTCGACGCCGGCAATCACGCGCAACGCCGTTCCCGCCGCCGCCTCGCGCGCCAGCGGGACCCCCGCCACAGTATCGTGGTCGGTGAGCGCGATGGCGTGGACGCCGGCGGCCAGCGCCGCCGCCACAACCGCATCCGGGGTCTGCGAGCCGTCGGACGCGGTCGAGTGCATGTGCAAGTCGACGCGCGCCACCGTTCCCTCGCCCGGTGCCGTCATGGCGGCCGGATCACTCACGAGGCGTAGCCCGCCTCAGGCGACATCGCTCCCGGCTGCGACTCCGCGAACAGGCGGCGCAGGTCACTCTCGGGGAGCTCGGCCAGCGACTGCTCGCGCGAGCGCGACCCGTGCGGCGAGTAGCGCGTGACGCGGACCTCGCGTCCAGCCCCCGTGCCGTGCACGAAGACCAGGCCGAACTCGTCGTGCTCGTACTGCGTGACGTATCCGCTGGGATAGACGCGCCAGGACTTCTCGTCGATCGTCAGGCTGCGAGTGGGCATCAGAATCCGGTGTCGGGGATGGTCTCGAGCTGCTTCTTGAGGAACGCCATGAAGGCATCGGCGTCGGAACCGTCGACGATGCGATGGTCGAACGAGAGCGAGAAGTACGCGCAGGTGCGGATGGCAATCGTGTCTTCGCCATCGGCGCCGGCAATGACCTTGGGACGCTTCTCGATGGCGCCGAGGCAAAGGATCGCCACCGTGGGCTGGGGGATCACCGGTGTCCCCACCACCGAGCCAAAGACGCCCGGGTTGGTGATGGTGAACGATGCGTCCTGCACGTCCTCGGGCTTGAGCTTCTTGTTGCGCGCGCGTCCCGCCAGGTCGTTGATGTTGCGCGTGAGCCCAACGAGCGACAGCGAGTCGGCCTGCTTCACGACCGGGACGATGAGCCCCCAGTCCAGCGCCACGGCAATCCCGATGTTGTACTGCTTGCGGAAGACGATGTCGGTCCCGCGCACCGCGGCGTTGATGACCGGGAACTTGCGCAGCCCCTGCACCACCGCCTGCGTGATGAAGGGGAGGAAGGTGAGCTTCTCCCCGTACTGCGCCTCGAAGTCGGCGCGCATGCGCTGGCGGATGCGCGCCACGCGCGTGAGGTCCATCTCGAAGAACGTCGTGACGTGGGCCGACGTCTGCTTGGAGTAGACCATGTGGCCGGCGGTGAGGCGCCGGATCTTGGACATCGGCTCGACCACGTCGCCCGGCCACGGCTGCACGACCGGGGGCTCGAAACCGAAGCCGCCCGGGGCATACATCGACGCCATCGGCGCCGGCGCCGCCCCTGGTCGCAACCCCGGCGCGCTGGCCGCACTCGGCGTCGTCACTCCGGCCTCGATGGCCTGGAGGATGTCCTTCTTGGTGACGCGCCCGGCGATCCCGCTTCCCTGGAGGCCAGCGATCTGGATCCCATGCTCGGCGGCGATCTTCCGCACGAGCGGCGACGACTTGGTGCGGAGGCGATCCTCGAACGAGCCGGACGATGCGCCTGGCGCCGTCGAGGCGCCGAGTGGTGCCGTGGCGCCGGCTGCCGCTGGAAGGATGGGGTGCGCGGTGGAATGGTTGGGTACCGACGCGCGCTCGGCGACAGATTCGATAGCGGGGGGGGCCCCCCCGCCGGCTGCCGCCGCCGGCCCGCTCGCCGCCGGCTCGCTCGGCGCCTGCGCCGGCATCGCCGCCGCGGCACTCGCATCAGTCTCCAGGCGCGCCACCACCGCCTGCACCGGGACCGTCTGTCCGTCCGTCACCAGGATCTCGACGAGGATCCCTGCCGACGGCGCCGGGATCTCCGCGTCGACCTTGTCCGTGGAGATCTCGAACAGCGGTTCGTCGCGCTTGATGGTGTCGCCGACCTTCTTGAGCCAGCGGGACATCGTCCCCTCGGCGATCGATTCCCCCATCTGGGGCATGACCACGTCGATGCGAGCCAAAGGATCTCCCTCTCGTCTATCCGGTTCGCGGCGCGAGCGCCGACTGGTTCAGGGCGTGAACGCCGACTGGTACACGGCGCCCGGTGATGCGCGGCGCCCGAGCGTCGGCGCCGGACGCGCAAGCGGCGCCCCCTCTCCCGGGCAGGTCCCGTCGAGGCGCGCCGCTCTCAACTTATGCCGCCGCGCGCTGCCGCTGTAGCAGCGCGCGCCCCATCGATCCCGTCTACTTCCGCTCCTTCTGGGTCAACCGGCGAAGTACCAGCGTGGGCAACGAGACCGCGCCGAGCACGCCGCCCACGCCGACGTACAGGAGCCAGTTGCAGATCGGGAGCCCCTCACACGACGGCGCCTTGGTGAAGAACGCCACGATGCGCCCGATGAGGACCGCCACCATCCCGCCGCTGAAGAAGCCGACGATGAAGGTGAAGCACCCCAAGCCGAACTTGCGCCCGAAGGCGATCGCGTCCTCGTTCTCCGCCGCGGTCGGGGCCCGCTCCTTCCCGGACGACCACCCTCCATCATCGGCACCCCCGTTCCCCGTCCGCACCTAGAACGCCGCCTGCAGCGAGTAGCGCGGATCGTCCTGGCCCTTCAGCTGCACGAAGAACTTCTTCACGTTGCGATCCAGCCGACTCTCGCCCATCTGGTCAGTGTGGACCTCGACGAAGGTGTAGTGCCCTCCCTCGGGTTTGGCGCTCAGCTTGAGGCGGGCCGGCACCTCGGGGGTCCCGACCGCGCCCTGAAAGAGGCGGCTGCGCGCCGTCGACGACAGCGTCTTGAGCCCTAACGAGGAAAAGAAGACATCGGCCGAGTCCATCACCTCGGCCGGCGTGAGGTGCGTGCGAAAGAAGTGGCGCATGTGGCTATCGTTTGCAGTTCTGCCCGGGCGGGGCCTCCGCCATGATTTCCTGCATCCAGTCGTTGGCCCGCTGCAGACGCTGGGTGGAGTCGCGGCGGAACTGGAAGCCGATGGCCCAGGTTCCGGCGTTGACGAACATCAGCTTGCTGTAGTACGTCCCCAGTTCCTTCCCGGGGGTGAGGCCGTTGTCGGTGCTCTTGCGGTCCTCGTTGGTGGCGAAGAGGCGTCCCTCGCCCCCCTCGATCGGTTCGCCGGTCTTGGCGTCGCGCACCACGATCCTGAACTCCACCGGCTCCAGCGCGCACGGCGGCGCAGGGTCGAACGAGATGGCGATGGAGTAGTCGTCCGTGTACAACCGGACCTGCGGCTGCGGCCCGGTAGGGGCACACGCCGTCTCTCCCATGACCACCGCCGCCACTGCGAGCGCCGCCAGGGCGCGCCGGAGCCGTTGCGTCATGATGCGTAGTATTCGAGGCCAAGGTGCGTGATCTGCTCTTCACCCATGAGGTGACGCAGCGTGTTCTTGAGCTTTGTCTGCTGGATGAACAGGTCGTGCTCCGGCTGCAACCCGGGCGCCGCCATGGGACTCTTGTAGTAGAACGAGAGCCACTCCTGGATCCCCTTCATCCCCGCGCGATGCGCAAAGTCGGACAGGAGCGCCAGGTCGAGGACGAGCGGCGCCGCCAGGATCGAATCGCGGCACAGGAAGTTCACCTTGATCTGCATCGGGTAGCCCATCCACCCGACGATGTCGATGTTGTCCCACCCTTCCTTGTTGTCGCCGCGCGGCGGGTAGTAGTTGATGCGCACGACGTGCGAGAAGTCCTTGTACAGCGCCGGGTACTGCTCGGGCTGCAGGATGGTGTGCAGCACCGACAGCTTGGACTCCTCCTTGGTCTTGAACGACGCGGGATCGTCCAGCACCTCACCGTCGCGGTTGCCGAGGATGTTGGTCGAGTACCACCCGGCCAGGCCGAGCATGCGTGCCTTGAGCCCCGGCGCGATGACGGTCTTCATCCACGTCTGCCCGGTCTTGAAGTCCTTCCCCGAAATGGGGACCCCGCGCTGGTTGGCGAGCTCGATGAGCGCCGGTGTGTCGACGGCGAGGTTGGGGGCCCCGTTGCAGTAGGGGACATCCTCCATGATGCAGGCCCACGCATACAGCATCGACGGTGCGATGGCATCGTCGTTCGCTTCCATCGCGCGCTCGAACTGCTCGACAGTCGCGTGCTGCGGCCCCGGCTTGATGAACGTCTCGGTCGACGCACACCACACGGCGACGACGCGCTCGCAATCGTTCTTCGCCTTGAAGTCGCGAATGTCCTGGCGCAACTGCTCCGCCAGGTCGCGCTTGGTCTTCCCCGACTTCACGTTCGTCGTGTTCGTGAGGCGCGTGACGTAGCGCGACTCGAACACCGCCGGCATGGGGACGATCGACGAGAGGAAGTCCTTCAGCGGTTCGAGGTCGCGATCCTCGAGGACGCCGGCCTTGCGCGCGGCGGTGTAGGCGTCGTCGGCGATGGGATCCCAGGCGCCGAAGACGATGTCCTTCAAATCGGTGAGGGGGACAAAGTCCTTGATGAGCGGCGCGCGATGTTCCGTGCGCTTGCCAAGGCGAATGGTCGCCATCTGCGTGAGCGAGCCGATGGGCTGGCTCATGCCGCGGCGTACGCTCTCCACCCCAGCCATGAACGTGGTCGCAACGGCCCCGAGCCCCGGGGTCAGAATGCCGAGCTTGCCGGTGGCCGGACGAACGGCGACACGGGGCGTGGTAGCGGACGAACCCTGCACGGACAGTTCTCCTGGAAAGTCGAATTAGCGCGCGGCGTGCCCCGCCGAGGCGGGGTGCTGCGCGTGGGCGCCGGTGGCCGGCGCGCTGGGGGCGCTCGAAGCCTGGTCGGCGTCGATAGCCGGCTTCGTCACGCGGTAAACGTAGAGGATGCGCTGCACCGCGGTGATCCACGCCGTCACCGACAGCAGCACGCAGATGGTGATGAGCACCCACCCGTTGAGGGCGAGTCCGAAGAATGCCTGCGGCGCCGAGAGCAGGGTGATACGCTCCGGACGCTGCAGCATCCCGACCTTCGCGTCGATCCCGAGGCTTTCCGCACGCGCCCGCGTGTACGACGTGAGGAACGTCCCGATGCCGCCGAGAATGAGCACCGCCACCATCGGCGTCCCCATCAACGGCGGAATGCTCTGGTGAACGTTGTTGCGCGCGAAGAAGATCGTGAGGCCGCCCAGCAGCGCGCCGTCAGCTACACGATCGAGCGTGGAGTCGTAGAACGCCCCGAACACGGTGGAGCGCCCCGTGCGCCGAGCCACAGTCCCATCCAGCACGTCGAACAGTGCCGTGAGCCCCAGGACCCACCCCGCGGTGCGGATGTGTCCGGCGGCAAAGATCGCCCCTGCCGCCATCGAGCAAAGGGTGCCGACCGTGGTGATTGTGTTGGGATTGATGCGATGCCGAACCATCCAGTCCGCCACGGGGGCGATCACCTTCAGGTACCCGCGTATGATCGCTTCCCAGAGACTCTTCATGCGTGGCGTGAGGAGATGGCGAGCGGTTCGGTCACTGTGGGAACGCGGCGGCGCAACAAGAAGGGCTCGGCAGTCTCCGAGCCCCTGAAAGTACCGCTGTCGGCTGGCACGTACAACCCTCTCAGGCTACGGCACTTGCCACTCGAAAACGCCCGTGAGGACGACGCCATCGCGGGTGTACGAACGCGAGCCATCGGCGAGTGCGGCACGCAACCGCACCGTGCTTCCCGCGCTCACGCCGCGTACCGGAATGAGCTCCGTCGAGTTGGCGGCGACGACCTTGAGCTGCTGTTCCGCCCCGCCGGCGGTCAGGAAGACGGTCACCGCCTGCGACGTCGTGTTGGTCACCTTGAGCGAGACCTCGGCCGCCGCACTTGGCGCGGACTGGACCACGACCTGGCGCGAGCAGGCGGCGAGCGGCGTCAATGAGAGCAGAGCCACGAAGATGAATCGGCGCATGATGAAGTGGGGTATGTGGAATGGGCGCGCCCTCTCGCGCCACGCCTGCCGATTGCACAGACTTGCGGGCGAAGCTGGACAGGCACGCCACGTCGCGCAACACCCCACATCACACTCCCCGCGCACCACGATGTTCCATTCGCCGTCGTCCCGGACACTCCGCGCCGACCACGTCTCCGGCCTCGCTCGCGCACGCGCGGGCGGGCTCACGCGTACGTTCGCGGGCACCGTCGCGCTCGCGCTTCGTGGGGCGCTGCTCGCCGTGCTCCTCACCGCGTGCCGCGTAGGTGGACAGGGGCCCTCCCCCGCCCCGCTCCCCCGCATCTCGGCCGAGGCAGCCAGCGCACGCGGCGTCGACCTCGCCACGCTGCAGTCGCGCCTGGATGGCGCGGTGCGGGACGCAGTGCGGGATGGCGCATTTCCCGGCGCGATTGCCGTGGTGGGGAGCAAGGACGGGATCCTGGCCATGTCGAGCGGCGGCCAGCTCGACGCCAACGATCCCAGCGTGCCTAACGAACGCACCATCTGGGACCTGGCCTCGCTCACCAAGGTGATCGGGATGACGTCGGCCATGGAGCGCCTGGTGCAAGGCGGCAAGGTCGACCTCGAGGCACCGGTGCAACGCTACCTCCCGGACTGGACCGGTCCGGGCAAGGACCAGGTGCGCGTGCGCCACCTCCTCACGCACTCGGCGGGACTCCCGTCGTGGCGTCCGCTGTACAAGGAGGCCACGACGCCGGCGCAGGCCATGGCGCTCGTCCTCGCCACGCAGCTCGACACCATCCCCGGTGCGCGCATGGTCTACAGCGACCTGGGGGCGATCCTGCTGGGCGAGATCGTTCGCCGTGTGTCCGGCGCGCCGCTGGATGTCTTCGTCACGCGCGAGGTCTTTGCGCCGTTAGGCATGCGCGAGACGGGGTGGCGCCCAGCGCCCTCGCTCAAGCCGCGCATTGCCCCCACCGAGATCGACCCATGGCGCCAGCGTCACCTGCGCGGCGAGGTCCACGACGAGAATGCCTATGCACTGGGCGGGATGACCGGGCACGCCGGGCTCTTCTCCACCGCCGCTGACCTCACACGCCTGGCGCGCATGTACCTGGGCTACGGACAGTTGGACGGCGTGCGCGTGCTCGACTCCACGACGATCGCGCGCTTCACGTCACGCCCCGAGTCGTCGCTCTCCAACCGGGCGCTGGGGTGGGAGAAGCCCAACGGGTCGAACTCGGCCGGTCACCGCATGTCGCCGGCCGCGTTTGGTCACACCGGCTTCACCGGGACGTCGGTCTGGATCGATCCCGGGAACGATATCTTCGTCATCCTGCTAACCAATCGTGTGAATCCGACGCGCGAGAACCGGAAGATCGGGCAGGTCCGGATCGCCGTTGCCGACGCCGTGATGGGGGCGCTTCAAGGGTGCGCCGCGGGCGCGTCATTGCTTGAATGCCCCGCTGGCGGGCGATAGATTATCGACTATTCAAGTCGCATTTGCGACCATACGTAACCGGAGGCAATCGTGAGCACCAACGTCTCGCCCGAAATCGTCGTCACCGTGACCCCGGTCGCCGCTGTCGAGGTCAAGCGTTTCATGGACGCGGAGGGCGTGTCGCCAGACGTCGGCGGTCTTCGCGTGAGCGTCCAGCCCGGTGGCTGCAGCGGCTTCAAGTACGGCCTGCTGATCGAGGACCAGGCGGCGGAGGACGACTACATCCTGTCGCAGGAAGGGTTCCGCATGTTCGTCGACCCGTTCTCGGCGCAGTACATCAACCAGGTCACCATCGACTACGTCTCGTCGATGCAGGGTTCCGGGTTTACCTTCAAGAACCCCAACGCCACCGGTGGCTGTGGCTGTGGTAGTTCCTTCACTGCCTAACGAACCATGACCCCACCGGCCCCCGACGTGATGCACACGCCGGGTGCCGCCGCGAAGTCCGAGGCCCGCGAGTCGTTGTCGACGAATCGCGGGCCTTCGTATTCCCCGGCTCTCCCCATGAGCGACGCCCACTCCAAAGAGCGCATCCCCACCATCGTCGTCGACGAACACGAGGACATCGCCCGTGTCGTCGCGGCCCGCATGGCCACCCTCATCCGCGAACGCGCGGCCGCCGGACGCCCCCTGGTGCTCGGCCTCGCCACCGGCTCCACCCCCATCGGCGTCTATCGGGAACTCATCCGCATGCACCGCGACGAGGGGCTCTCGTTTCGTCACGTGGTGACGTTCAACCTGGACGAGTACTATCCGATGGCGCCGGACAGCGTGCACTCCTACCACCGCTTCATGTGGGAGAACCTGTTCTCGCAGATCGACATCGTGCGCGAGAACGTGCACATCCCGCGCGGCGACGTTCCCCGCGACGAGGTCGACGCGCACGTGCGCGCCTACGAGGCGGCGATCCGTGCCGCCGGCGGGATCGACTTTCAGATCCTCGGCATCGGCAAGACGGGGCACATCGGCTTCAACGAGCCGGGGTCGGGCGCCGAGAGTCGCACGCGGCTCGTGACGTTGGACATGATCACGCGCCGCGATGCGGCGGCGGACTTCTTTGGCGAGGACAACGTCCCGCGCGAAGCGCTCACGATGGGCGTGGCGTCGATCCTCGACGCGCGCGAAATCGCCATCCTCGCCACGGGCGAGCACAAGTCGGCGATCGTGCGCCGCGCAGTGGAAGGCGCCATCGCGACCGATGTCGCGGCGACGTTCCTGCAGCGCCACCCGGCCACCACGTTCTACATCGATCGTGCCGCCGCCGCCGACCTTACGCGCATTTCCACCCCGTGGCTGCTGGACGAGGTCACGTGGAGCGAGGAGCTGACGATTCGCGCCGTGGTCTGGCTCTCGCTCACGGAGCGGAAGGCGATCCTCAAGCTCACGCAGCGCGACTACGCCGAGCATCACCTGTCGTCGCTGGTGGCGCGGTTCGGGAGCGCGGGGGAGGTGAACGGTCACGTCTTCAACGCGTTAGGCGCGAAGATCCGCGGGCGGTCCAAGCTTCCGGTGAAAAAGCGGATCCTCTGCTTCTCGCCGCACCCCGACGACGACGTGATCTCGATGGGCGGGATCCTGCGCAAGCTGGTGCTCAACGAGAACGACATCACCGTGGCGTACATGACGAGCGGGAACATCGCCGTCTTCGACCATGACGTGCGCCGCTACGTCGATTTCCTGGCGCGCCTGGCCAACGATCGACAGCTGGACGTGGAGGCCATCGAGGCGATGCGCGACCGCGTGTACGGCTTCCTTGCCGCCAAGCATCCGGGCGACGTGGACACGGCCGAGGTGCAGGACATCAAGCGCATCATTCGCGAATCGGAAGCGATCTCGGGGATCGAGACGATGGGGCTCGACGCCACGGCGGCGCGCTTCCTCAACCTCCCCTTCTACCAGACGGGGAAGGTGCGCAAGGACCCGATTGGCCCGGCCGACGTGGCGATCGTGAAGGCGATCCTCCTCGAGAAGCAGCCGGACATCATCTACGTGGCGGGCGACCTGTCGGACCCGCACGGGACGCACCGGATGTGCAAGGAGGCCATCGAGGGAGCGCTCGCGCAGTTGGCAGAAGACGAGAGGACGAGAAGACGAGAAGACGAGGGGGCTCCACCTTCCTCGTTGCTGCCTGAGGTTTGGCTGTATCGGGGGGCGTGGCAGGAGTGGCCGATCACGGAGGCGACGTACCTCGTGCCCATCTCGCAGGACGAGCTCAAGCTCAAGATCCAGGCGATCTTCAAGCACCAGTCGCAGAAGGACTCGGCGCCCTTTCCCGGGCAGGACGATCGCGAGTTCTGGCAGCGCGTCGAGGCGCGCAACAAGGACACGGCCGCGCTCCTGGACCAGCTCGGCCTGGCCGAGTACTTCGCGATGGAGGCCTATGTCGTCATGTAAGGAGGAGTGCGCATGAGTGCACGGTTCACGGCGCTCGACGCCATCGTCCTCCTTGCCTACCTGGCCGGGACCACCGCGTTAGGCATGTGGGTGGGACGGCGGCAGAACGACGCGCGCGACTACTTCGTCGCCGATCGCGCGATTCCGTGGTGGGCGGTGATGTTCTCCATCGTTGCCACCGAGACCAGCGCCCTCACCTTCATCTCCATCCCGGGGCTGGCCTACACGGGGAACCTGGGCTTCTTGCAGGTGGCGGCCGGGTACATTCTTGGGCGCATCGTCGTGGCGTACGCCCTCCTCCCGCGCTACTACCAGGGGGAGCTGGTCACCGCCTACGCGCTGCTGGAGAAGCGCTTTGGAAGTGCCACGCGCCGCCTGACGTCCATCGTCTTCATGATCACGCGCGCCATGGCCGACGCCGTGCGCGTCTTCGCCACCGCGATCCCGGTCGCCCTCATCCTGGGCGACCGCGTCCCCAAGTCGGCGCTCATGCCGTCGGCCATCCTCATCCTCGGCGTCCTCACCATCATCTACACGTACCGCGGCGGGATGAAGGCGGTGGTGTGGACGGAGCTGGTGCAGGCCGGCGTCTACATCTTTGGCGGCGCGTCGGCCATCGTCCTCCTCGGACAGTCGGTCGAGGGGGGATGGTCGGCGATCCTGGCGCAGGCCGGGGCGCAGGGCAAGCTCACCGTCCTCGACTGGTACACCGGGATCGATCGCGCGCACACCGTGTTCGCGGGGCTCATTGGCGGGGCGTTCCTGGCCATGGCATCGCACGGCGCCGACCAACTCATCGTGCAGCGCCTCCTCTCGTCGCGGTCGCTCAAGGACGCACAACGGGCCATCATCGGGAGCGGGATCGCCGTCTTCTTCCAGTTCACGCTCTTCCTGTTCATCGGCGTCGGATTGTTTGTCTTCTACGGCGGCAAGCCGTTCGGCGCACCCGACGCCGTCTTCCCCACCTTCATCGTGGAGCGAATGCCGCCGGGGCTGGTGGGGCTCCTCATAGCCGCGATCGTGGCGGCCACGATGAGCACGCACTCCGGGGCCATCAACTCGCTCGCGGCCGCCACCACGCACGACATCTATCTCCCCCTCACGGGGCGCAAGCCTGACGAGGAGCGCACGCTCAAGGCCGGGAAGCTCTTTGCCCTGGGGTGGGGCATCGTCCTCACCGGCGGCGCACTCCTCTTCAAGGAGCAGGGGACGCCGGTCGTGGTCGTCGCACTCGGCATTGCGTCGTTCACGTATGGCGGGCTGCTGGGGACCTTCTTCCTGGGGAACTTCTGGGCGCGCGCCAACCAGCGCGACGCCATCACCGGGCTCGTGCTCGGGATCGCGGCGATGTCGTTCGTGGTCTTCGCGAAGCAGCTGTCGACCGCCTATCCTTCCCTGGCCGACACGCTCGGTCCGCTCTCGCGCGTCGCGTGGCCCTGGTACGTACTCATCGGAACTTCCATCACCTTCGTCATCGGCATGCTGTCGTCGCTCACTCATCCTGCCCCGCCTTCGCTCCCCGCCACCTCCACCGCCAAGGGCGCATGAGCGCGATCGTGGTCGGCGTCGACGCCGGCGGCTCGCGCACGCGCGTGATGGTCGCCGACGAAAGCGGCAAGGAGATCGTGACGGCCGAGGGGGGGCCGAGTGCGGCACGCCCCGGCGAGATCGAACGCGCCGCCGACACCATTGCGGCGACCATCAGGGACGCGCTGGCCGCCTGCGACATGAGCCACATCGTCCCCAAGGTCCTGTGCGTGGGCGCCGCGGGCGCTGGGCGCGAACCGGAGCGCGAAGGGCTGTGGCAGGCGCTGATGGGGCGCGACGTGGCAGAGGATATCGTCGTGCATCCCGACGCGATGATTGCCCTGGACGATGCGTTTGGCGAAGGGGCCGGCCTCATGGTCATCAGCGGAACGGGATCGGTCGGCTTCGGGCGCGGCCCCGCCGGCGCCTTCGCGCGCTGCGGCGGCTGGGGCCCGGTGTGTGGCGACGAGGGGAGCGGGGCGTGGATCGGTCGCAAGGCGCTGAGCATCGTCACCGCGTCGCACGACGGGCGCGAGCCCGAGACGCAGCTCGTGGGTGCCGTGCTCACCGCGGCGGAAGTGAACGAGGTTGCCGACCTCGTCGCCTGGGGAGCGCAGGCCACGCCGGCGACGCTGGCGACGCTGGCCCCGGTGGTCCTGAGCGTAGCCCAGGGGGGCGACCTGCGCGCCAACTCGCTGGTGACCATCGCGGTGGAGGAACTCGTCCTGCACGCCCGCACCCTCGCCCGGCAGCTCTTTGGCGACGAGCGCGCGGCCGTCCCGTTGGCGCTGGGTGGTGGGCTCCTGGCCAAGGGGTCGCTCCTGCGCAAGCGCATGGTGAGTCGGCTCAAGACGGCGGTTCCCGGAGCCCAGCTCCGTGAGGAAGACGTGGTCCCGGTGCGCGGTGCCGTTCGCGGTGCACTGCGCCTGCTGGGCGCCGAAACCCCGTAGGCTTTCCGTCGCCCCCGTCGATCGCCAGACGGCGGTCGTGGGCGCGGGTCGCCACGTTGGCGGCCCGCGCCTTGCACTTCCCCCTGCGACCCCCTCTCCCTCCGTCATGGACCTGATCCACACCTTCATCGACTACGTCCTGCACCTGGACCAGCACCTCACCGCACTCGTGGCGTGGGCGGGGGTGTGGACCTACGTAGTGCTGGCGCTGATCATCTTCGCCGAGACCGGGCTGGTTGTGACGCCGTTCCTGCCCGGCGATTCGCTCCTCTTTGCGGTGGGGGCGCTCGCCGCCGCGACCGGGACGCTCAGCGTCACGCTGATGTTCATCCTGCTCGCCGTCTGCGCGATTGTCGGCGACGCGGTGAACTACTGGCTGGGGAGCAAGTTCGGCGCGCAGGCCGCGGCGGGGAAACTCCCGCTCGTAAAGGCCGCGCACATCCAGCGCACGCACGAGTTCTACGAGCGGCACGGCGGGAAGACGATCATCCTGGCGCGCTTCATCCCCATCATCCGCACCTTTGCCCCGTTTGTCGCCGGCGCGGGCTCGATGTCGTACCAGCGCTTTGCGCTTTACAACGTCGCCGGAGGGACGGCGTGGGTGGGCATCATGCTGTTCGCGGGATACTTCTTCGGCAACATCCCGGTGGTGAAGAGCAACTTCTCGCTGGTGGTGCTGGGAATCATCATCGTCTCGATCATCCCCGGTGTGGTGGCGGTGTGGCAGGAGCGGCAGCGGATCGTGGCGGAGAGGAGCCGTCGTCCATAGAGTCGATGCAGACCGGAGAATCGACGAGCGCCACGCGTTGCCCCTCCCGAACGCACGTCGGGCGCCGATCCCATGGACCGGCGCCCGCTGTGCACCTGACGGCTGCGTCGCTCGCTACGCCGACGGCACGTGCAACGTATCGCCCTCGATCTTCTCCATCTCGGGGAGCGACTCCTTGCGGAACTCCCCTTCCCAGCGCGCCATCACCGCCGTCGCGAGGCAGTTCCCCACCAGGTTCACCGACGTGCGCGCCATGTCCATCAGCGCGTCGACGCCAAGGATGACGGCCACGCCCTGCAGCGGGAGGCCAAACGACGACAGCGCCCCCGACAGGATCACGAGCGATGCACGCGGCACGGCGGCGACTCCCTTGGACGTCAGCATCAGCGTCAGCATCATGATGAGCTGCTGGCTGAGCGGCATGTCGATCCCCGCCGCCTGCGCCACGAAGATGGAGGCGAGGGCGAGGTAGAGCGTGCTCCCGTCGAGGTTGAACGAATACCCGGTCGGCATCACGAAGGCGACGATGCGGCGCGGGACGCCGAACTTCTCCATCGCCTGCATCGCTTGCGGGAGTGCCGCCTCGGACGACGCGGTGGAGAAGGCGATCAGCGCCGGCTCGCGCACCGTCTGCAGGAACTGCTTGAGCGGGATGCGGAAGATGAGGATGATGGGGATGAGGACGATGAGGATGAAGACGATCAGCGCCCCATACAGCGTGAGCACGAGGATGCCAAGGTTCTTGAGCACGCCGAGCCCGCTGTTGGCGACCGTGACGGCGATGGCGGCCCCGATGCCGAAGGGCGCGAAGGCCATCACGATCCCCACGAACTTGAACATCACCTCGGACAACGACTCGAGGACGCTCAGCATGATCTTCTTCGGCTCGCCCTTGACCCGGGCCAGCGCCACGGCAAAGAGGATGGAGAAGAAGACCACCTGCAGCACCTCGTTGGTCGCCGCCGCCTCGAAGAAGCTCTGGGGGACGGTGTGCTCCAGCACGCCGCCTAACGTGACCTTCTTCGACGCGAACTGCTCGCCCATCTCCGCCGACGCCCCTTCGAGCGTGATCCCCTGCCCCGGCTTGACCCAGTTGACCGCGATGAGCCCCACGGCGAGTGCCAGCGTGGTCACGACCTCGAAGTAGATGATCGAACGCAGCGCCAGTCGCCCGACCTTCTTCATGTCGTCGCCGTGCCCGGCAATCCCGATCACCAGCGTGCTGAAAAGGAGCGGGACGATCAGCGACTTGATCATCCGCAGGAAGATGTTGGAGATCGGCTTGAGTTCCTTGCCGATATCCGGGAGGAATGTCCCCACGACGATCCCGATCACCATCGAGATCATGATCCAGTGCGTGAGGGTCAGCCCTTTCTTGGGGGCGGCGGCCGGCGTCGTTGCCATCGGGGAGAAGACGAGAAGACGAGAGGACGAGAAGACGAGGGATTGCGCCTGCAGCCTCGTCCCTGACTGGGGGGAGCTACTTCGTCTTACGTGCGAGGGGTGCGGGACTGCTGGAAACAGGGCGGCGTGTGCGCGACCATCAGTGACCGCCGCCTGACACCGGCTCGATGTGCGGGCGCTTGCCGGTCCGCAGGACCGAGTGCCGGTAGCCGTACAGGAAGTAGAACACCAGGCCGACCGCGAGCCAGATCCCGAAGCGGATCCACGTCACCAACGGCAGCTGCACCATGAGGTAGAAGCAGGCGCCGATGGAGATGAGCGGGGTGAACGGGACGCCGGGGACGCGGAAGGGGCGCGGGCGATCGGGGTCGGACTTGCGCAGGAAGATCACCCCCGCCGAGACGAGCACGAAGGCAAAGAGCGTCCCGATGTTCGTGAGGTCGACGACCTCGGCGATGTTCGCGAACGCGGCGAAGGTCGCCACGAACGTCCCCGTCAGGATCGTCCCCACGTAGGGGGTGCGGAACTTCGGGTGCACCTTGGCCATCACCGGCGGGAGCAGGCCGTCGCGCGCCATGGAGTAGAAGATGCGTGGCTGCCCCAACTGGAACACCAGCAGGACGCTCCCCATCGCGATCACCGCGCCTAACGCGATGATGAAGCGCGAGAAGGTGAGCAGCGCCGGCGGACCGTCGGCATACTGGAGTGCGGTGATCATCGGCTCTGGCGTCCCGAGTTGCTTCCACGGCGCCATCCCGGTCATCACGATCGACAGCAGGACGTACAGCACGGTGCAGATCACCAGCGACATGATGATGCCGAAGGGCATGTCCTTCGCCGGGTTCTTCGCCTCCTCGGCGGCCGTCGACACCGCATCGAAGCCGATATAGGAGAAGAAGATGATCGCCGCGGCGGCGCTGATCCCCTTGAAGCCGTTGGGGGCAAAGCCGCCCAGTGCGGGGTTGTTCCAGTTGTCCGGCTTGATGAGGAAGGCGCCGACGGCGAGGAAGAAGACGATGATCCCGATCTTGAGGACGACCATCGCGTTGTTCGTGTTGGCCGACTCCTTGATACCGATTACGAGGATGGTCGTGATGGTGAAGACGGCCAGCGCCGCCGGGAGGTTCATGATCACCGGGAGGCCGAACAGGTGCGGCGCCTCGCTCCACGCCGAGGCGAGGTACTGCAGCGACGGGTCGACCGCCCCGCCAGCTGCAGCGCCCAGCGCCGTGAAGGCGTCGTGTGCCGTGCGGTAGTCGGTGGCCAGCCACGCCGGGAGGTGCAACCCGAAGTGGGAGATCAGCTCGCGAAAGTGCCCCGACCAGCCAATCGCCACGCCGATGTTCCCCACCGCATACTCCACGATGAGGTCCCACCCGATGATCCAGGCCACGAACTCGCCAATGGCCGCATAGGCGTACGTATACGCCGACCCGGCAATAGGGACCATCGAGGCAAACTCGGCGTAGCATAACGCGGCGAAGCCGCAGGCCACCGCCGTGAGGAGGAACGAGAAGACGATGGCCGGCCCCGCGCCGGGACGCGCCGCGTCGCCGACGATCGCCGTCCCGGTGGTGGCGAAGATACCGGCGCCAATCGTGGCCCCGACGCCGAGCGCCGTCAGGTGCCACCGGGTGAGGTGGCGCTTGAGCCCACCGCCCAGCGAGGACTCGGCCTCGCAGTCGGCAACGGATTTCCTGGCGAAGATGGACGTGTTGGTCGACATCACCTGCGGTCGCGATAGGGACGGAAAGCCGACCGCGGGGCTTCGGAGGTGCAACGCCCCGAAACCCCGCGGTGGAGAACGAACTCAGGCCCGGGCGCGCGCGGCGTCGCCGGACTCGATGCGCATGCCGTAGAACGAGCGGTACACGAAGACCGCGCTGATCACGAAGAACACCGCGGCCAAGGCGTGCGTGAGCCCCGACCCGTTCTTGTTCGTCAGGCTCACCGCCAGCTCCACCGCCAGCAAGCCGAAGAGCGTGGTGAACTTGATGACCGGGTTGAGCGCCACCGACGAGGTGTCCTTGAACGGATCGCCGACCGTGTCGCCAACGACGGACGCGTCGTGCAGCGGCGTCCCCTTCGCCTTCAGCTCCGTCTCCACGATCTTCTTCGCGTTGTCCCAGGCGCCGCCGGCGTTGGCCATGAAGATCGCCTGATACAGGCCAAAGAGCGCGATGGAAACGAGGTAACCGATGAAGAAGTAGGGCTCGACGAAGGCAAAGGCGAGCGTGGAGAAGAAGACGGTCACGAAGATGTTGAACATCCCCTTCTGCGCGTACACGGTGCAGATCTCGACGACCTTCTTCGAGTCGCTGACCGACGCCTTGGTGGCCCCGCTGTCGAGCTTGATGTTGTCCTTGATGAACTCGACGGCGCGATAGGCACCGGTGGAAACCGCCTGCATCGAGGCGCCCGTGAACCAGTAGATCACCGCGCCCCCGGTGATGAGGCCGAGCAGGAACGGCGGGTGGAGCAGCGACAGGTTGGCCAGGTACTCGGGCTTGAGCCCCTCGGTGAGCGAGACGACGATCGAGAAGATCATCGTCGTGGCCCCGACGACGGCGGTGCCGATGAGCACCGGCTTGGCGGTCGCCTTGAAGGTGTTGCCGGCACCGTCGTTCTCCTCGAGGTACTCCTTCGCTTCCTCGAACTCGGGCTTGAAGCCGAAGTCCTTCTGGATCTCGTTGGAGATCCCCGGGAGCTGCTCGATGGTGGAGAGCTCGAAGACCGACTGCGCGTTGTCCGTCACCGGACCGTACGAGTCGACGGCGATGGTGACCGGTCCCATCCCCAAGAAGCCGAAGGCGACGAGACCGAAGGCAAAGACGGCGGGGGCGATCATGAGCTGCTCCAGCCCCATCGACGACACGTAGTACCCAATGGCCATCAGCGCCATGATGGCCACGCCTAACCAGTACGCCGAGAAGTTGCCGGCAATGAGCCCCGCCAGGATGTTGAGCGAGGGGCCGCCTTCACGCGACGCGGTCACGACCTCGCGCACATGGCGCGACTCGACCGACGTGAAGACCTTCACGAACTCCGGGATGATCGCGCCAGCCAGCGTCCCGCAGGTGATGATCGTCGCCAGCTTCCACCACATCGTGCCGTCGCCGATGTCGGGAATGAGCATCTTGGAGGCGACGTAGGTGATGACGACCGAGATGATCGACGTCATCCAGACGAGGCGCGTGAGCGGCGCCTCGAAGTTCATCTTCTTGGCATCGGCGTACTGCCCCTTGGCCAGCGCCTCGTTGATGAAGTACGACACGCCCGACGCGACAACCATCATCACGCGCATCATGAAGATCCAGATCAGAAGCTGGACCTGCAGGGCCGGCTCCCGGACCGCGAGCAGGATGAACGAGATGAGCGCGACACCGGTCACGCCGTAGGTCTCGAAGCCGTCGGCCGACGGACCCACCGAGTCACCGGCGTTGTCGCCCGTGCAGTCGGCGATCACGCCAGGGTTGCGCGCATCGTCTTCCTTGATCTTGAAGACGATCTTCATCAGGTCGGAACCGATGTCGGCGATCTTGGTGAAGATGCCGCCGGCGATACGAAGCGCCGCCGCGCCGAGCGACTCGCCGATGGCAAAGCCGATGAAGCAGGTCCCCGCGTAGTCCCCCGGGATGAAGAGGAGGATGAGGAGCATCAGGAGCAGTTCGACCGAAATGAGCATCATCCCGATCGACATGCCGGCCTTGAGCGGAATGGCATAGCACGGGAACGGCTTCCCCTTGAGCGCCGCGAAGGCGGTGCGCGAGTTGGCGAAGGTGTTCACGCGGATGCCGAACCAGGCCACCCCGTAGCTCCCCGCGATGCCGACCAGCGAGAAGAAGAGGATGATGATGACGCGGTCCCACGGGAACCCGA
Organism: Gemmatimonadaceae bacterium; assembly: GCA_020852815.1. Classification (NCBI taxonomy): domain Bacteria; kingdom Pseudomonadati; phylum Gemmatimonadota; class Gemmatimonadia; order Gemmatimonadales; family Gemmatimonadaceae; species Gemmatimonadaceae bacterium. The sequence continues at coordinate 79,152 of JADZAN010000019.1, forward strand.
TCAGCACCTTGAAGTACAGCAGGATCACGGCCCCGATGAAGAGCCAGAGCAGGAGGATGAACTTCCCCTGCGTGAAGAGGTAGGTCTTGCAGGTCTCGTAGATGAGCTCGGACACTTCGAGCATCGACTTGTGGACCGGCATTCCTTGCAGCTGCTTGTAGATCGCGAGCCCGAACAGGAGCCCGAGCACACAGACGACGATCCCGCTGAGCAGGAGCGTGGTCCCCGGGATGCCTCCGAGGAACGTGGCGGTCGAGAGGTCCGGCACGATGAGGTTGGCCTCACCACCGGGGCGGTGTTCCGGCTGCGCGCCATCGGCAGGTGCCGCTTCTTGCGCCGCCGCCGTCACCGACGCGAGGGGGGTGGCCATCACCGCCGACTCGCCCGCCTGCGCCATCGCGCGCGCGCTGGGGGTCGCCAGCAGGATGGCGCTCGCGGTCGCGACTGCGAACGCGCGCGTCAGGCGACCGGATGCGTGCCACATGCGTACCAACACATTCGTCATGCCGTGCTCTCCATGAAAGTTCGGGGTCTCCGCCAGGATCCCTTCCGGGTCACCCTCGGCGGCGCCCGGTGTTTCGTTGCTGCGAACCAGGTGCAACACTTCGCGTACTTCACCAGCAACCTGCAACTGCTCTCGTCAGGCAATCTCGCCAGGCGCTCGCTTCGGACGCTCACGTCAGACGCTCACGTCAGACGCTCACGTCAGGCGCTCACGCCGCGCTCGCGGAGCCGCGTCCCAGCGACCGCCAGAGGAAGTAGACCGGAATGCCGAGGACGACGATTGCCGCCCCGGCCATGGCCTGCGCCCGCGTCTTGTCGGCAATGAGGAGGATGATCGCCAGCCCGCCCGCCAGCAGCACGTAGAGCCCCGGGAGCACCGGGTAGCCCACCGCGCGATAGGGGCGTTCAGCATTCGGCAGCTTGGCCCGCAGGATGAACAGGCCAATCGTCGTCAGGCAGTAGAAGACCAGCGCGGCGAAGATCACGTAGTCCAGGAGCTGCCCGTACGTCCCGGTGAGGCAGAGGAGCGAGATCCAGACCGACTGCACGATGAGGGCATAGCCCGGGACGCCGCGCGACGTCAGCGCGCCAGCCTTCGCGAAGAAGAGACCGTCGCGCGCCATGGCCCAGTACACGCGCGCCCCGGCGAGGATGAGCCCGTTGTTGCAGCCGAAGGTCGAGATCAGGATCGCGATCGCCATCAGCGTCGTCCCGCTCGACCCGAACACCGTCTCCATGAAGGCGGTCCCCACGCGATCCTGCGTGGCGTACTGGATCCCGCGCGCCATCGTCGTCGCCCCGTTGGGGTCACCCGCCATGGGAAGCGTGTGGAGGTACGACACGTTGGCCAGGATGTAGAGGAGCGAGACCAGCCCCGTTCCCAGCAACAGCGCCAGCGGGAGGTTCTTCTGCGGGTTGTGCACCTCGGCCGCCGCGAACGTCACGTTGTTCCATGCGTCGCTGGAGAAGAGCGAGCCGACCATCGCCGCGCCAAACGCCAGGACGAGCGCCGAGCCGATCGGCGGGCTCCCCGCGAAGTTGGCGCCGAAGTTGGCGGCCAGCGCGTCGGCGTTGCGCCCGATGGTGAGTCCAACGACGATCAGCAGGGCGAGCGCGGCGGTCTTGATCACCGTCAGCGACGTCTGCAACGCCTTCCCTTCCTTCACCCCGCGCAAGTTCACCCAGGTGAGGATCCAGACGGAGACGAGCGCCACCAGCCGCTGCGGGCTGAGCCCGAGCTGGAACGCCTTGGCCGGCACGTCACACCCCAACGCGGAAATGCAGAGATCGGCCTGCGGGAACCAGGCAAAGCGATCGGCGCCCACCGCCGGGACGAGGACGCCGAGGAATCGACCGAAGGCGACGCCGACCGCGGCGATCGTCCCGGTCTGGATCACAAGGAAAAGGGTCCACCCATAGAGAAATCCCATGAGTGGACCCATCGATTCGCGGAGGAAGACGTATTGGCCCCCCGCCTTGGGGTACATCGCCGCGAGTTCACCGTAGGCCAGCGCGCCAAGCACGGTGATGACGCCGGTGGCGAGCCAGGTGATGAGGAGCCACAGCGGCGAGTTGAGCGTTCGGGCAATGTCGGACGAGACGATGAAGATCCCCGACCCGATCATGGAGCCCGCGACGAGCATGGTCGCGTCTGTCAGCGTCAGCGCGCGGACAAACCCCGAGCCGGAGCGTGTGTCGTGTGAGTCGGCCACGCGTATCCCTGTTTCGCGACTGTGGAAGGGCTGGGTATCGGCAGGAGGTCGTCATGCCGAACCCGGTTGGGTGAAAGCCGCGAAAAGATATTCCTGCGTGTCCGCTTCGGCCAGAGTATTCATTGCGCCAAAGGGTCATGCGCGGGAAGCACTTACGAGCGCGGGGCCTCGGCAGTCACGATGGCCGTATCCAGCACCGGGCGCCCGTCGGGGCGTGTCGCCGGGCGGAAGCGAATCTCGCTCAGCATCTCGCGGATCCGCTTGTTGTAGCCGCCGTCGTTGGACGGGTTGAAGGCGAGCAGTCGCGAATTCCCCAGCGTGTCGACTTCGAAGTAGGCGACGAGTTTGTACGGCCGCACCTTGCCGGGGACCGGGAGCGGGAGGATGGGGAGCGAGACGACCGACGGCGGATAGATGGCGTCGTTGCCGCCGCCTGTTCCCGGCCCCACCCCCGAGCCGCGCCCGGTTCCGACGCCCGATCCGACGCCGCCGCCGCTTCCGGGACCACTCCCCGCCGTCCCGTCCTTTCCGGAGCCGCCGCCGGTCCCGGCCACGACGCTCGCGTCCTTGACGTCCGTGGCCGTGGCGGCGGGGGCGGTAGCCTGCGGGGTGGGATTGGGTGGAGGCGGCGGCGGTGGCGGCTTGACCGGGTCGGGCTTGGGGGGCTCGACCGGCTTGGGCGGCGGCGGGACGACCGGCGGCTGCACCGCGGGCTGCGCCTGAGGCGTCACCACCTGCATGTAGCGCAGCCGCTCGCGCAGCATGCGCCCGCCGCTCCCCCCGGTACCGCCTCCGCCGCCCCCCGCCGGGCCGGGGCCGCCCGCTCCCTGCTTCCCCACGTAGTCGAGCTTCGTGGCGAGAAAGACCGGAGGCGAGAGCACGAGGAAGACGACGAGGGCGTGCAGGAGGACTGAGATGAGCGTCCCTTCGCGCCGCGAGCCGCTGCGGTCGGGAATCCCGACTGGCGGGCGCAGCGGCGGTCGCTTGGGATGCGTCGCCGGAGTCCCGTCCGGGTTCGCGTCGTTTGGGAAAGGATTGGGACGAGCCAGCGTCACGAGTGTCGAGCCCGCGTGGGATTCGGGGGGTGTCTCAAGGCTGGAAGTTATACGACCGCGTGGGCGGAAAGGGTTCATGCAGTGGGTGACCCGGGCGCTCCCTGCCGTGACGCCCTGGTCGAGACACACGAAAGCGGCGGGCTCCCTGAGGGTGCCCGCCGCCCGTGGTGCGCTGCCGCGTGAAACGGCTTACTGCGGCGCTGGTGCTGCTTCCTTCGGCGTGACGCCGATGACCTTGACGCCGGCGCCGCGCGCCTGGTCCATCGCGTAGATCACCGACTGGTATTTCACCTTCGGATCGCCCTTCACGAACATGATCTTGTCGGGGCGCGGGTCGTAGATCTGCTTGAGGCGGATCAGGAGCCCATCCTTGGTGACCGGTTCCTTGTTGATCGCGAACTGGTCGCCCGGGAGGACTTCCAGGACGATCTGGTTCGAGACCGCGTTGGCGGCCGCGACCTGCGGCGTCGGATCCGGCAGCTGCAAGTCGATAGCCTTGCGTGCCATCGGCTGCATGACCATGAAGATGATCAGGAGCACGAGGAGCACGTCGATCATGGGGACGACGTTCGGCTCGTTGTTGAGCCCACCGCCTTTACCCCCTACGGCCATTCCCATGTCGGATCTCCTTATTTCTTCGCGGCAGGGTCGGGGGTGTCACCGGCGACGGTCGATTCCGTGCCGGGGACCTGGTCGGAGACGGCGCCAACGACGCGCACGCCGTTCCGTGATGCGATATCCATGGCGTCGAGGACCTTGCTGTACTCGAGGTCCTTGTCGGCCTTGATGTAGAGGATCTTGTCCACGGTGCGCGCGTCGTAGATCGACTTGAGCGTTTCGGCCAGCTTGTCGTTCTGCAACGGACGCTTGTTCAGGTAGTACTGTCCCGCCTTGTCGATGCCGAGGACCTGGTCGGTGTCTTCCTCGGGGTGGGTCTTCAGGTTGATCCCGGCGGGCGGGACGGCCTGGAAACCCGCCGCCAATGCTGGCGTCACCACCATGAAGATGATGAGGAGCACCAGCATGACGTCGATCATTGGCACGACGTTCGGTTCGGACTTGACGGCTTCGGCGCCGGAGCCCACGGACATGCCCATTGCGAGTTCCTCGTCTGAGGGTAGAGAAGTGCGGCGATGACCCTATCAGGTCATCGGCCCGCCGCTCTGGGCCTGCGTGTTGAACTCACGGGTGAAGCGCGACCGGCCGAACTCGCCCGACACGCCCTTGATGAGGTAGTCGATCATCTCCTTCGAGGTGTAGGTCATCTCGGCGGAGAGATTGTCGATCTTGGTCGTGAAGTAGTTGTAGAACCACACGGCCGGGATGGCGACGATGAGGCCGAAGCCCGTCGCGATGAGCGCCTCGGCGATACCGGCGGCGATGGCGGTGATGCCGCCCGACCCCGACTTGGCCATCCCTTCGAACGCGTTGATGATGCCGAACACCGTGCCGAGGAGCCCGACGAACGGCGCCGTCGAACCCACCGTGGCGAGCACCGCGTTGCCGCGCTTGAGGGCGACCATCTCCATCAGCATTTCACGCTCGACCGCACGCTCGGCGGTGTTGATGTCCGCCACCGTGACCGACCCGTCCATGATGAGCGGCTTCACTTCGGCCAGCGCGCCACCGAGGACGCGGGCGACGTGCGAACGCTTGTAGCTCTCGGCGAGCTTGATCGCTTCGCCCAGGTTGTCTTCCTCGAGGAACTGCGAGAACTCCGGGGCGAACTTCACCGTCTCGCCCTGCGCCTTGCGCAGCTGCCAGACCTTCGAGATACCGGTCGAAAGCGACCACACCGACATGAAGGCCAGCACGGCCCACAGGAACTTTCCGAAGGGAGGCGTCGACGCCCAGATTTCCGCGAAATTCAGATTCATACCGTTGATCTCCCGAACGTGGGATGTGGAGGAGGACGACTACTTCGAGATCGCGAAGGAGAACGGCTGCTGGACGAGCTGACGCACCTTGCGGCCGCCAACTTCCGCCGGGATGAAGCGCATCCCCGGGAGGGCCTGCTTCACCGCGTTGCCGAACAGGTCGTGCGTGGTCTTCAGCACCTTGTACGAGTTCATTTCGGCGCGCCCCGTCGTGTCGACGACGAACTGCGCGAGGACCTCGCCTTCCACCCCGGCCTGGCGCAGGATGTCGGGGTAGCGCGGCGACGATCCGCCGGGCAGCGCCTGCACCGGCTTCTCGACCTGGAACTCGAAGAACGGCTGGTCGGCGCCCTTGTCGGAGACGAGCTGCGGCTTGCCGCCCTCGACACCCTTGGAGGTACCGCCGGCGACGCCCTTGCCCGTGAAGTCCGCTTCGTCGGTGACCTTCTTGGAAAGGTCGATGTCAGGGAGCACGTCCGGGATTTCCACCGGGGCCGTCAGGATCTGGAATCCCTTGGGCGGCGGCGGCGCTGCGACCACATCTGGAGGTGGCGGCGGAGGTGGCTCGTTCTTCGGCGGAGGCGGCTCATCCTTCTTGACCTCCACGAAGTCGACCTGCTCCTGCTTCGGCTTCTCGAACTTCTCCGCGGCCTGTCCGCCCGCCACGACCACCAGCGTGATCAGGACGGCGTGCGCCACGAAGGAAGCGAGAATGCCGGCAGGACTCCGCTGCTTCTTGCGCTTGGACTCGACCAGGTTGTTGAACATAACCCTCGACCGTCGGGACACGTTGGCAGAACAGCGTCTGTGGTGAACGGGGCGATTCTACGATCCGTGGATGTTCGCGGAATAGCAGTTTGATTAAGAATCGATGAAGCCAAGGTTAGATTTTCCCGTTCCCTCACAGAAGCTCAGCCGCGAGTCACGGTCACCTATCACGCGAGACCGCACGCGCCAAGCGTTAGCTCACCAACGTGTTGACTCGCGCATCGCACTCACGTTGGAGCGCCTCGCGGCGAGCAGATCGGGAAGTCCCCTACATGACGGCGCTCGTCGTTCGTAGCGTCGTATAGTCCCGATTGAGAGCCGCGGCCAGGCGACCGCCTAACGAACTCAGGGAGACGTCGCGGCGGGATGCGATGACGCGCTCTGCGATGACGCAGCATGCGTTGCCGCGGGGGGCGAGGTGGCAGCGCTGGGCGAAATCGACGCGCCGGCCACTGGCGACGGGACCGCCGAGTCGGCGGGTGCGGGCGGGCGCGAGGTGGCACTCCCCTCCTCCGCTCCATGCTCCAGCTCGGGCGGAGGCGCGCCGGCGATGGGAAGCATTACGGTGAAAGTGCTGCCACGGTTCAAGCGCGACTGCACCGTCAGTTGCCCGCCATGCGCCTGCGCGATCCACTGCGATATCGCCAACCCCAGCCCGAAGCCGCTCCGCTCCGACGAGCGCGAGCGTACACGATCGGCGCGCCAGAATCGCTCGAAGATGTACGGCAGGTCGGCGGCCGAGATCCCGATGCCGGTGTCCTTCACGCTGAAGTGCGCGTGGCCGTCCTCGTGGCGCAGGAGGTTGATCTCCACCTTCCCGCCGCGCGGCGTGTACTTGATGGCGTTCGTGATGAGGTTGAGAAAGAGCTGCCACAGGCGGGTGCGGTCGCCGTTGACGGTCAGCTCCTCCACGGTTGGCATGGTGACCTCCAGCCCCGCGTCCTCGCCAAGAATGAGCGCCGTCTCCAGCGCCTCGCGCGCCAACGGACCAAGGGCCACCGGCTCCCGGTGCAGGTCAAAGCGCCCCTCGTCGGCGCGCGCCAGCGTCAGGAGCGAATCGACCAGGTCGGCCATGCGCGTCGTCTGCTGCAACGCCTCCTCGAGCGCTACCAGCTGCTCGGTGGACTGCGGCGGCGACTGCATGGCGCGCTCGACGTCGGCACGCATCACCGCGAGCGGGGTCTTGAGCTCGTGCGAGGCGTCGGCGGTGAAGCGACGCAACGCGCCGAACGACGATTCCAGCCGCGCGATCATCGCATTGAGCGTCGTGACCAGTCGCGTCAGCTCGTCGCCGCTGGCCTCGATCGCCAGCCGGCGGTGCAGCGAGCGTCCGTCCGAGATGTCGCCGACTTCGGTGGTGATGCGGTCGATGGGGCGGATGGCACGACCGGCAATCAGGTACGCGCCGCCGGCGGAGAGGAGGAGGAGGAAGGGGAATATCATCAGCGCGCTCCCCAGGATCTCGCGCGCCGACGAGTCGTAGTCGCTCACCATGACGCCGGCAATCACGCGCCGCTGCCCGAAGGTAGGGTCGGTGCCGCGACGCTCGACGAGGACCACCTCGCCGATGCTCATCGCCACGCGCACGGCGCGGTCGGAGTTCTGCACCGAGGCAATGGCGTTCTCGAACGCCTCGGCGTCGCCCTGGGCAATCTCGCGCTGCGCCAGGCTTCCCGGCCGGAAGTAGAGGTCGTCGACAGAGCGCGAGGTGAAGACGCGTCGCTCGGTCGCGTCGTCGATGACGATAAGGTAGCCCGGGATCTCGACCAGGAGGCGCGCCACCTCCTGGTTGAGCACCGTCCCGATGAGCGAGTCGGAGACGATGATTTGCGGTGCACCGGCGCGCTGCGTGGCGCGCAGGACGGCCACCGCCAGGTCGCCATGCGTCACCGCCTGCTGCGCCGCCTCGCGCCGCACCCCCGCCTGACGCGCGAAGTACACCGCCCCGGCAAACGTCACCATCGACGCCAGCAGGACGAGCGTGTAGCGCAGGGTGAGCTTGGTGCGGATGGAACGCATGGACTACGGACGGGGGACGGGGGACGGGGGACGGGGGACGGGAGTGCGCGCCGCGGGGCGGCGCGGGGGGGGGTGGGGGGCGGGGGTCCCCCGTCTTCTTACCCGGTTTCCTCAGCCTTTGACTACGTAGCCTACGCCGCGAACGGTGGTGATGAGCTTCTTGTCCTGCTTCGCGTCGATCTTCTTCCGAAGGTGATTGATCACGACGTCCACGATGTTGGTGCCGGGGTCGAAGTGATACCCCCAGGCGTACTCCGTGATCAGCGTTCGGCTCATGACGCGCCCCGTGTGGCGCATCAGGTATTCGAGGACGGCGAACTCCTTGGGGGTGAGTTCGATCGCGTCGCCGGCGCGGTGGACCTCGCGCGTGTCGCGGTTGAGCTCGAGGTCGGCGACGCGAAGGATGGGCGACTGCATGGCGCGCGGACGGCGGGCGAGCGCCTCGACGCGGGCCAGGAGTTCCTCGAAGGCGAAGGGCTTGGTGACGTAGTCGTCGGCACCGGCGCGCAGCGTGCGCACCTTGGCATCGACGGCGTCCTGCGCCGTGAGGACCAGCACCGGCTTCTCGAAGCCGCGCGAGCGCAGTCCCTGCAGGACGTCCAACCCGGACTTGCCGGGGAGTCGCATGTCGAGGATGATCACGTCGAACGTCTCGGTCGCCGCGACCTGCTCCCCCTCTTCGCCATCGGTGACGAGCTGCACTCCCCACCGCTGCTCCTCGAGTCCGCGCTTGATGAACGCGCCTACGGTGGGATCGTCCTCGATGACCAGGACCTTCATGAGCTGTCTTGTAGTTCGGACTGGTACACGGCATGCGAGTCGCCCGGCGGCGCGCTGGCGCCGCGCTCGAAGCCGTACTCGCGGATCTTCCGGTACAACGTCTTGGAGGATATGCCGAGAATGGCTGCGGCGCGACCCTGGTGCCAGCTCACGCGCTCCAGGACGAAGCGAATGTGGTCGCGTTCCAGGTCGGCCAGCGGGCGCAGGACGCCGGTCCCGTTGGATTGGGCGCGCCGCTCGACGCGGAAGGTCGGAAGCGGGAGGTCCTTGGCGGTGATGGTATCGCCGCCGGTGAGCAGGACGGCGCGCTCGATCACGTTGCGAAGCTCGCGCACGTTGCCCGGCCACTCGTAGCCCGACAAGGTGTCGATGGCGTCGGCCGCGAACCCCATTGGACGGTTGATCGAGTAGCGCGCCAGGAAGTGCTCGGCCAGCACCGGGATGTCGCAGCGCCTATCGCGCAGCGGCGGGAGGACGAGGCGGACCGTGTTGATTCGGTAGAGGAGGTCGTTGCGGAAGTCTCCGCCGGCCACCAGCGATTCGAGGTCGCGGTTGGTGGCGGTGATGAGCCGGGCGTTGAAGGCGACCTTCTGGGTGCCGCCGGCGCGGAAGAAGTTCCCCTGCTCCAGGACGCGAAGGAGCGCCCCCTGGAGGCGCCGCTCGAGCGCCCCGATCTCGTCCATGAACAGCGTCCCCCCCGAGGCCAGCTCGAGGAGCCCGGCACGGCGGCCGTCGGCCCCTGGGAAGGCGCCGTTCTCGTAGCCGAACAGCTCCGTCTCCACCGACAGCCCGCCAATGGCGGCGCAGGCAATGTCGACCAGCGGCCCGCGCCCGCGTTCCGACAAACGATGGATTGCGCGCGCCACGATCTCCTTCCCCGTCCCCGACTCGCCGGTGATGAGGACCGGCGTCATGCTGCGCGCCACGCGCGGAATGGTCTCCAGCACCTCGCGCAGGGGCGGGTGCTGCGTGACGAGTTCGGGGAGCGGGTCCACCGATTGCAGCCGCTTGGCCAGGCGCGCATTCTCGAGCGCGAGTTCGCGCTTCTCCCATGCCCGCCTGACGAGCACGTCGATCTCGGCCATGCGGTACGGCTTGGTGAGGTAGTCGTACGCGCCCAGGCGCATCGCGCCAATGGCCGTCTCCACCGTCCCGTTGCCGGTGATGATGATCACCTCGGGGTACGTCGGTTCCTCGCGCACGAGGCGCAGGACCTGGAGCCCGTCGAGGCCGGGCATGACGATGTCGAGCAGCGCGACGTCGAACGACTCGGCGCGCATCGCGGCAAGGGCGGCGTCGCCATCGCGCACCACGGTGACGTCATGTCCGCGCGAGGTGAGGAACTGTTCGAGCAGCGCGCCGAGTGGTGCCTCGTCCTCGGCAATCAGCAGCTTGATTCGGGTGGAATCGCTCACGCGCCCTGCTCAGCGGGAAGGAGGATGCGGAAGGTGCTCCCCGCCCCCACCGCACTGTCCACCTCGATGCGTCCGCCGTGATCGGTGATGATGCCGTAGCAGATCGAGAGCCCGAGCCCCGTCCCCCGCCCCGGCGCCTTCGTGGTGAAGAAGGGGTCGAAGATCTTGGGGAGGTCGGCGCGGGCAATCCCCTGCCCCTCGTCGATGACTTCGGCGACCACCGCCTCGTGCCGCGAGATCCCGCGCCGCGTGCGGATGGTGATGGTGCCGTCCACGTCGTCCATGGCGTCGGCGGCGTTGATCATCAACGCCATGAACACCTGGATGAGCTGCTCCGAGTTTGCCCCGATGGCGGGAAGCTCGGGGTCGAGCAGCGTCTTCAGCTGCAACTTCTTGAAGCGGCGATGATGCTTGACGAGGAAGATGGACTGCTCCACCACGTCGTTGAGGCGCGTCGTGACCTTGGTGGCCGGGCGCGGGCGGGAGAAGTCGAGCAGGCCGTCGATGATCTTCTTGCAGCGCTGGATCTCGGTGTCGATGATGCGCAAAAACTCGCCGGACTGCGCGGGGACGTCGCACCCCTGCTCGCGCATGTCGTCCAGCCGCAACCCCAGGCTTTCCGAACAGGCGGAGATCGTCGCCAGCGGGTTGTTCACCTCGTGCATCACGCCGGCGGCCAGCTGGCCGATGGCGGCGAGCTTCTCCGACTGCGCAAAGCGCTCCTGCGCCACCGTCCAGTCGGTGATGTCCTCGCCGATGGTGATCACGTGCGTGGTGGCGGCGTCGCTCAGGCGCATCGGGATCTTGGTGATGCGATAGGCGCGCAGTTCGCCCGAGGCGCGCGACTCCATGTTGAACTGCTGGATGCGCCCGGTGCGGAAGACCTCGTCGAACTCGGCGCGCAGCGACTCGGCCGGCGCGCGATGCAGGATCTCGAAGATCGTCCGCCCCAGCGCCTGCTCGCGCGAGATCCCCTGCATCCCCGTCTCACGCTTGCGATTCCAGGCCTGCACGCGGTACTCGCGATCGATCACGTAGAGGCCAACCGGCAGCGAGTCGACGATCTGCTCGGTGAATCGCTTCTCCTCGTCCAACTGCCGAGTGCGGCGCTCGACCTCGCCCTCCAGATGGCGCATCTGCTCGGCGCGCGACAGTTCCGGGGCGAGCATGTTGGCCACGGTGCCAAAGGCCAGGAGCGCATCGGCCCCCAGCGGCGGCCCGGGGCGCATGGCGAGGGCGCCCAGACGGCGCGTCCCCGCCACCAGGCGGCGCACGCTCAACGTCTCCCGGCTCCCCCCTCCCGCCTCGAGGAGCGCACTCACATCGTCGGCGGTCATCTCCGACTCGCCCGCGCGCAGCGAGCACACCAGCCCCGTGGCGCCGTACAGCCAGAGCGCCACTTCGTGCGCCTGGAACGCGGCGTGGAGGTGATCCAGCACACTGGCCGTCTTGGTGACGACGTCTTCGCCAGATGCAAGGCGCACCGCGATGTCGGAGACGACCGCGAGGGGATGCACGGCGGTGCTGACGTCCGAGGGAGCCATGGGAGGTTCGGCGGGAAGGGAGCGAGGGACCGCGGTGGCGTTCATGGATGGGACCGCCTTCGGACACATTGACCGATCAGCCCCCCCTCAGGTAACGCACCCCTTTGGGCCAGTATCGGCCGGAACGACCGTCTTCCCGACTCCCTCCGAGCGCGACTAGCGGATGCCGGCGAGCTGGATCCCTCGCGTGAAGAAGCGTTGCGACGCGAGAAAGGCGATGAGGACAGGGACGAGCGCGCTCACCGCGGCCGCCATCTGATAAGGCCAGTTGGCGTAGTAGAGTCCGTGGAACGAGGCGATCCCCACCTCCACGGTGCGCATCTCCATTGACTGCGTGACCACCAGCGGCCAGAGGAACGACTTCCAGGCGTCGATGAAGGCGAAGAGCGCCAGCGTGGCGAGCGCGGGGCGCGCCAGCGGGAGGGCAATGCGCCAGAAGATCGTCCACTCCGACGCACCGTCGATGCGCGCGGCGTCCTCGGTCTCGCGCGGGAGGGAGAGGAAGAACTGCCGCATCATGAAGATTCCCCACACCGAGACGACCTCCGTCGAGACCAGCCCGGCGATGGTGTCGACGCCGCCGAGGGCATCGATGAGGAGGAAGCGCGGGATGAGGAGGACGATTCCCGGGATCATGAGCGCGCCGAGATAGGCGGCGAACACCCGTCCTCGCCCCGCGAAGCGGAAGCGCGCGAAGGCATAGCCACCTAACGCTCCGGTAAAGGTCTGCCCCACCACCATGGCGAGGGCGAGGATCCCGCTGTTGAGGAAGAAGCGCGCGAACGGGAGCTGCGTGAGGGCGTTGGGGAAGTTGCGCCACTGCGGCTCGGCGGGGAGGAGCGGCGGGGGATACTGGAAGACCTCGAACTCCTCCATGAGCGCGGTGGAGAGCATCCACGCGAATGGGAGGAGCATGACTGCCGCCAGGAGCAACGCGGCGCCATACCCGGCCACCTTCCGCCGCGCGGTCACCTCACGCGACATCGTCGCCCCGCCGGTTGAGGACGCGCCATTGCAGCAGCGTGAGGGCCAGGAGGATGGCGAAGACGATCCAGCTCATCGCCGACGCGTAGCCCATGCGCCGGAACTCCCAGGCATTCTGGTAGATGCGGTAGACGAGGACATCGGTGGCGTGCACCGGCCCTCCTTCGGTCATCACATACACGAGGGTGAAGACCTGGAACGACCAGATGATGCCGGTGACGAAGAGGTAGATGGTGACCGGACGCAGGAGCGGAATCGTGATGTGTCGAAAGCGCGCCCACGGTGCGGCGCCGTCGAGCGTGGCCGCTTCGTGCAGGTGCGCCGGGATTCCCTGCAACCCGGCGAGATAGATGACCATCTGGTAGCCGAGTTGCACCCACGCCGAGACGATCATCACGGCGATGAGCGCCGTGCGGGGATTGCCGAGCCAGTCCACAGCCGGCAGGTGCACGGCGCGCAGGAGGAAGTTGAGCAGCCCGAAGTCGAGGTTGAACATCCACTGCCAGACCACGGCGATGGCGACGTACGAGACGACGGTGGGGAGGAAGACGATGGCGCGCAGCACCTTCATCCCCCGCAGCGGCTGGTCGAGGACCAGCGCCGCGCCTAACGCCAGTGCCATGCTCACGGGGACGTAGAGCGCATAGAGCGCGGTGTTGAGCAGGGCGCGCCAGAAGAGCGGGTCGCGCAGGAGCTCGGCGTAGTTGCCAAGCCCCACCCAGGGGCGCACGGCGCTGAGCAGGTCCCACTCGTGCAGCGACACCCAGAGCGTGAAGGCCAGCGGTCCGGCGGTGAAGATGAGGAGGTGCAACGCACTCGGCGCGAGGAAGGCCCAGGCGGCGAGCGTCTCGCGACGGTCCACCGGCCGGCGGCGCGCCGAGGCGATCCAGGCCGCCGCGGCGATCGCCATGGCGGCGAAGCCCCAGAGCAGGACAACCGCCAGCTCCGCCATGGGGGCGGAGGGGAGCGGGAGGGTGAGGGCGTCGAAGCGGGCGAGCGCCGTGGCCGCCGGGAGCGAGGCGGCGGCGGCGGCGACGCGCCCACGCAGCTGCCACGCGACGGCGAGTGCGGCGGCGGCAAGGATCGCCAGCGCGGGGGCGATGCGCGCCAGTGGCGACAGGGTGCCATCCTCCGCCAGCCGCAACACGGCGCGGCGCGTCAGGGTCCCGGCCGCGAGCGCCGCGACCGCCAGCCCCAACGCCCACCACAGCATACCGTCCCACGGCGAGACGGCGACCGCGACCACACCCACGATGTCCCAGGCATCGACGTCCTTGATTGGGACGGTCACGGCCGCGCGCCAGGTGCCCGTGTGCACGAGGGCGCGATCGTCCGCGTCGAGTGCGCGCACGCGGCGATTCAGATAGCGCTCGAGCGCCGCTCGGGCGTCGGCCAGCGGTGCGCTGGCGATCACGGCGAATGTGGACAACGATGCCGGCGACTGGGGAGCCGCGGTGGATTCCGGCCTCGCGATCGCGTTGTCGCGCGAGGCGAGCGCGCGCGCTTGGTGGGCGGCGAGCGTACGCGCCGTGTGAGCGGCGAGCGCATAGGCCGTGTGGGCACGCGTTCGCTCGAGGACGCCGATCGTCGCCGCCGCCCACGCCACGAGTACGGCGACGATCCATCGCAAGGCGGCGCGTCCGACGCGAGCGCCTTCGCTTCCGCTCCCCTTCCCCCCGGCCGCAGTGGTCGCGGTCATCGGGCGAGGATCTCGTCGATGCGGCGCGCCACGTCGCGCGCGACGCTGGCCACCGCTTCGTTGCGGATCACCACGCGGTCGATGATGTCGGGCAGTTGCGCCTCTACCTCGCGAAAGCGCTCGATGCGCGAGCCCCACGGCGCGCGGCCGGTCGCCACCTGCCGCAGGAAGGCCTCCTCGAGGCCGAGCGTGTCGCGCGAGGCAAACTCGCGCTGGATGGCCGGCATCGTCGCCAGTTCGAGCCCGGCCGACAGCCGCTGTCGCTGCGCCTCGGGGCCCGACAGCGCCGCCGCCAGCTGCACCGCGAGCTTGCGGTGCGCGCTGTTGCGCGGCACCGCCCACCCGGAGGCAAAGAGCGGCGTCGACGCCCGGGCGTCCGGCGCGCGCGGGAACGAGACCACGCCGAGCGAGAGCTTCCCCTTCGTGAGCTGCGCCCGGATGTTGGGGATGAGCCAGTGTCCGCTGGGGAGGAGCGCCAGGCGCCCCGAGTAGAAGAGCCGCGTCTCGTTGCCGGACACGGCACGGAAGGCGTTGGGGCGCGGCGCGACACGGTGCGTCGTTGCCAGCGACGTGAGGAACTCGAGCGACCGGAGCGACGCCGGTGCGTCGAGCGCCCCGGTCGATCGCTTCCCGTCAGGCGCAAGAATGTCCCCCCCGCCGCTCCACACCATCGCCTGCCATGTGTGGAACCGCCGGTCCACGGCCGTCCCCCATTGGTCCGGTGTTCCGTCGCCGTCCCGATCGATCGTCAGCGCCTTCGCCGTCTGGAGGAACTCGTCGAAGGTCCACCCGTCGCGCGGATAGGCGACGCCGGCCGCATCGAACAGGGCGCGGTTGTAGTAGTAGACGACCGGCGAGAACCCCTTGGGGAAGGCGAGCACCGTGTCGCCGCGCGCGAACATCGCCAGCACGTTCGGGAAGAAGTCCTGCACCGCGATCCCTACGCGCTGGGCAAAGGGGGCGAGGTCGAGCAGCACCCCCGCCTCGGCAAACGAGGGGACGTCGATGCCATCGAGGAGGAGGACGTCCGGCGGCGCCCCAGATGCAATCGCGGTGATCACCTTCTCGCGATACTCCGCCTGGTTGCTCACCGGTTCGTTGACGACGCGCACGCCAGGGTGCGCGCGCTCGAACGCCTGGATCGCCGGGAGGTCGAGCAGGTTCTCCTGCGGCGACTGCCAGGAGGTCATGCGCAGGACGACCTCGTCGTCTCCCGCGGCGCGGCACGCCGTGGCGCTGGCGGCGAGCGACAGGCAGGCGAGCGTTTGTGCCCAGGCGCGCAGGCGCGCCAGTGGACGCATGCCCGCGGGCGCGCGCCCAGCGGTGCGCAGCGACGGTCCGGCGTTCACACGCCGCGCCCGGCGAGCATTCCGGCGCCGTCGTATATCAACGCCTCCGACGTGCGGATCACCACGCCGACCACCTCGCCGATCGCCGGTGCACGCTCACTCGCGGTGCGGAGCGTGGCGTCCTCGCCCGAGGCGAGCCTGACGTGCACGATGGTCTCGGGGCCGAGTGGCTCGACGAGGGACACCTCGCCGCGCGCGCCGTCGCCAGGCGCAACCAGGGCGAGGTGCTCGGGGCGCACGGCGAGCGTGGCGTCGGCCATTGGGGGGGCGGTGACGTGGACGGTCCACGCCCCCTCGAACGTCGCGCGCGCCGAGCCTGCGTCGGCGACGCGACCGCGAAAGCAGTTGATGGCCGGCGACCCGACAAACGACGCCACGACGAGCGTCGCCGGTGCGCGGTAGACCTCGAGCGGCGGGGCGAACTGTTCCACGCGCCCCCGGTGCATGACGGCGACGCGCTGCGCCATCGTCATGGCCTCGACCTGGTCGTGGGTGACGTGGATCATCGTCGTCCCCAGGCGCCGGTGCAGGCGCACCAGTTCGCCGCGCGTCTGGGCGCGGACCTGCGCGTCGAGATTGGAGAGCGGCTCATCGAAGAGGAAGACCGCGGGCTCTCGCACGATGGCGCGCGCGAGGGCGACACGCTGCCGCTGCCCACCCGACAGTTGCGCCGGCCGCCGATCGAGCAGTTCACCGATCCCTAACGATTCGGAGACGCGCGCGGTGCGTTGCGCGATCTCCCTCGCCTCGACACGCCGCATGCGCAGGCCGAAGCCGATGTTCTCCCGCACGGAGAGGTGCGGATAGAGCGCGTAGTTCTGGAAGACCATCGCGATGTCTCGGTCGCGCGGCGCCAGGTCGGTCACGTCGCGCGCGCCGATGTGGATGCGTCCGGCCGTTGGCGTCTCGAGCCCCGCGATCATCCGCAGCACCGTGGTCTTCCCGCACCCCGAGGGGCCCACGAGGACGGCGAACTCGCCATCGGCCACGTCGAGCGAGACGCCGTCGACGGCCGCCGCGCCTCCGCCGTCGAATCGCTTGGCGACGTCGGTGAGCCTAACGCCGGCCATCGGGACCGCCAGCGTGGGAGACGGTGATGACGTGCGGTGCGTCGTTATCCAGCATGACGGTCGCCACGCCATCGGCGTGGGCCAAGGCCACGGCGATCGCGTCGCCACTCTCGCGCTGCAGCGTGTACTCCACCGTCTCCTCCCCTGGTGCGCGGCGCATGGCGATCGAGAAGCGCGACGCGCCCACGCGCACGCCGTCCACCCGTGCCGCGCGCCACTCGGGCGGCCACTGCGGGGCCAGCGTGCAGCCACGTGCGCTGGCCATCGGTTGGATTCCCAGCATACCGTGCATGAAGGGGGCGATTGCCATGGCGGCGGACCACGCCTGGTCGGGACAAATCCCGGCGGCGGCGCCAGTGTCGCCGTCGAGCACCTCGTCAAAGGCGCCACGCTCTCGCAAGAACGCGCACGCCGCCACCGAGGCAAGATGTTGCCACCCCGCGCGCGCGTCGCCGCGGCGATACGACGCGAGCGACGCCCACCCGGTGTAGAGTGGCCAGACGGCGCCGCAATGGTAGCCCCGCGGACGGTATCGCGCATCGCTGGCGGGGATCATGCGCACGCCCCACGGTGTGGCGAAGTCGCTCGACGCGAGGGCGCGCACGACCGCGTCTCCCCCTGCGGTATCGTCGACGCCGAGCAGGACAGGGACGGCCGAGAGCGCCGTGAGGTCGGCGGCGGCGCTCCCGTCATCCGACAGCTGCAACACGACGCGCCCGGTCGCCGCGTCGCGCAGGCGCGACTCGAAGGCGCCGGTCGCGCGCGCCTGCGCATCCGCGATGCGATCGAAGAACTGGTGGTCGCCTACCAAACTGGCGAGCGGCGCCAGACGCCGCAGTGCATCGATCCAGATCGCCGCCACGTAGGACGTCACCGCGCCGCCTCCCAGCGGACCGGATTCGACCCACCCGTGCCCCACCCCGACGTTCTCCGGCAGGCCATCTCCATCGCGATCGGTGGCGACGACACGGTCGAAGGCGGCGCGCACGTGGTCCCAGAGCGCTCGCACCGTCGCCAGGTCGCCTGTCCACTCGGCGTACGCTGAGACAAAACGCAGCCAGAGCGGTGTCGAATCGGCAGCGTCGTAGTGCACCACGCCGCTCGTCGTGACCTCGTGCACGATCTTCCCCGTCACGTCGGCGGTGGCGGCGAGAAACTCGAGCGCGATGCGCGCTTCGCCGAACATCCCTGCGGCCAGCAGCGCGTCGCCGCACCAGCAGGCGTCGCGCCCGAAGAACCAGGCGTAACCGGGGCGCGAGTCGCCCCACCCCGGGCGCGAGGCGGCGTACCCCGCGACGAAGCCGCTCCCGATGCCGGGCACATCCACCACGCACGCCGCCAGGCGTGCCTTGGCCCACTCCCAGGCGGCGTCGAAGGCGACGGACGGCGTGGTGAGGCGCACCGTGGCCTGGCGCCGCTCGGCGTCGCGGCGCGATCGATCTTCGAGGACGACGTCCAGCGGCCGCTGCGCCAGCGCTGCCCACTCCGCCTGCAGCCGGGCGTCGCTGCCGGCCGAGGCAACAGCCGCCAGGCGCAACCCCCGCCCGGCGTGCCCAACCACCCGCAGCGCTGGTGCGGCCTCGTCCTCACTGGCGGTAACTTCAGCGGCGCCCGCCACCGCCAGCCGCAATCCGGCGCGGCGCTCGACCGCGGCGACGGACACGCAGTAACGGCCTTCCTCCGCACGCTGCACCGACATCGCGAGCGGTTGGAGCGCCTGGCCGGGAAAGGGCCACTGCAGCCGCAGCCGCAACGCGCCCTCGAGCACCAGCACTCCTCCCGCCGTCGCATCGAGCGGCGCGATGTCCAGGTGAATGATCGCGCGCGCCGCATCCGTGGCCACCACCTCGCGCCAGGCACGCGCGTTCGCGTCGCGCAACGTGCGCTCGACCCCGCCTGGCGTCACGCGCACCCTGGTCGCCGTCAAGGGGGCGCCGTCCACCGTCAGCCGCAACCCCTCCGAGAGGACGCACAACGGGTGCATCCACCACTCGCGCGACCCGTTCGCCTCATCGCCGACCACCAGCGTTCGTCGTCCGGCGACGGTGAACGGGGCGCCCTCCCGCGCGTCGCCTTCCATCTCCAGCACCGACGACAGCCGCGTCGCCGCGGGAGGCAGCGCCGGCACGCCCCCACCATCGCACATCGCCACCGCCGGCGCGCCGCGGCGTGGCCACGAGGACCGCCACCCTCCTGCACCACGCCCGCTGCGCCCCTGCGCGCAACCCTCAGCGCGCCCCTCCGCGCGGCGCCGAGCGCGATCGAGCGAGGCTATGGCGTTGTGGAGGTAGCGGTCCCGTTGCGCTGCGAACTGTTGGTCACGCGCGGCGAGGGCAACGTTGGCCCCCAGGCAGAGGATGCGCCCATTGCCCACGTCATACTCCCACGCCACCGCGGTGTCGGCATCCAGCCGCACGTACGCGCGGTCGACCGCGATCACGCGCCCGCGCGGCCAGTGCGGGGCGCGGAACACGGTGCGCGCGACTCCCTCCCCTTCCCTCGCCCGCCAGGTGAACGTGCCGCGTGGCAGCCCATCGAACAGCGGGTGCCGGCCCCACCCCTGCGCACCGCGGATGTGCGGATAGTCGGGCCAGTCACGGAACCCCTCATCCCACAGCGGGTCGTCGGCGTGGCGCCAGGCGGCGATGCGTTGCAGCTGTGGCGACTCGTCAGGCGCGCCCAGCGCCCCGGCCAGCGGCGTGGCCAGGGCGGTGAGAAGGAGCCCCCCGCCACCTGCAATCCACGACGACAGGGCATCGCGCCACGCGCTCGGGAGCGTCGGTACCGCCTGGCCGGCGTGGCACCACGCCACGTCATCGTCACCCAACGCGCCTGGCCGCGACTCGTCGAGCCGCTGCACCGCCCACGGCCACCCGCTCGCCGCCACCCACGCAGCCACCGAGTGCACCTCGGGATCGTCCCCCGCATCCGAGGCCGACGGCACGATCAGGACGAGGCGCATCAGCGCGGGATGACGATCGCTTCGCCCAGTCGCGTCATGCGCAATTGATCGTTGGCCGTCACCGTCACATACCCTCCGTCGAGGCGCACCGCGAGGTCCATGCCGGCCACGCGCACGCCGCGCAGCTCGAACGATTCGAGCTCCATCGGGATCGGATCGATCACGATCGCGTCGTCTCGCACGCGCACGCCGCAGGCATACTGGATGATGAGGTCGGCCACCCACGAATGCTGATAGTCGTCGATGCCGCGATAGACCGACGCCGCCCCGGTCAGCGGGTTGTAATGCTCGAAACAGTTAGGGCGATCGAGGTCCCCGTCGTGGAACATCATGCGGACGAAGCGCGGGAGAAACGCACCGGCCGCCGCGCGCAGTCGCGGGTGCGCGGCGTCGCCCCATCGTCCCAGTGCTTCCATGATGTGCGAGTTGGTCATGGGCCACACGCGCCCGTTCCATGGGCACACGTGCCGCTTGCCCTTCCACTCGGCGATCGCGTTGAACAACGGATCGTCCAGCGCCGACGACGGGACCGGGTACGCCGTCCAGAAGCGCGACGGATCCAGGAGGTTGCGCTCCAGCCCCGCCACGTGCTCCACTGTCGCGAGATCGGTGAAGTACGGATAGAAGCAGACCGCGGCCGCCACGCGCGTGCGCTGCATCGTGCGCGGGTCGACGTCGGAGAACATCGCCTGGCCCGGGTCCCACATCACCTCGCGCACGGCGCGCATGGTGCGCGCGGCGAGCGCCCGCCAACGCGACGACTCCTCCGCGACGCCGGCGCGCGCCGCCAGGCGCTCCAGGGCGCGAAAGAGCGCGTAGGCGTACACCGTGACGTCGATCCCCTTGAGGCGAATGCGGTTCTCCCATCCGTACGCATCCGCCCGGTCGTCCACCGCCTGGTAGCGCGACATGTACTCCTGCCCCGTCTCGTACTGATCGACCACGTCGATCATCCCCGTGGCATCGGCATCGCGCGTCGAGACGAGCCACTCCGCATGCTGCGCCAGCTTAGGGTACAGCTCGGCGACGAAGGGATCGTCGGGGTGTACCGCGTCGAGCGCCAGGAGCGCGTCGCCCCAGTTGGCGTGGTAGAAGTCGGTCCCTTGCAGGTGGTTGACGTAGATGCGCCCGTGAAGCGCCCCGTCGGGCTTGATGTGGTCGAAGATCGTGCGCAGTACCCCGCGGGCATGCGACGCGTCGCGCATCCAGCGCAGCTCGCGGGCGTGGCACTGCGCGCTGTACGTGATGGGCTCGTGGAAGAAACCGATCCCTTCGCAGACCGTCGGCCACCGGTAGTTGCCGATCCCGGGCTGGATGCTGTTGAGCCAGAGCCCGTACCAGCGGTACCAGTAGTAGCGCTCGAGATACGGGTCGGAGCAGGAAAAGGACGGGACGCTGGCGAAGAAGTCGCGCCACCGCCGGCGCGAGGCGCGGGCGAGCGGCATCGAGGCCGCGGCGCGCGGGGCCGGCGCGTGGTGGACGGCCCCCACGGTCGCGCCAACGGCGTCGCTCGCCAGCGGCGTGGGGGCGCCGCGAGCCGCAACGATGCGCGACGCGAGCGGTGTGGCCCCGCGCCCGCCGCGCAACGCATCGTCGGCCGCCGTCAGCCGCAACGCGAAGGCAAACGTCGCCTCGGTGGCCCGGCGGGGGAGCGCCGTGTGCACCGCCCCGTACAGCAGGCCCTTCGTATCGATCCCTTGCAGCCGCACCGCGCGCGAGAGCGACTCGGCCTCCCACTGCTCCGCAAACGGCGTCAGCCGCCAGTGCGGCTGCACCGCGCTCCGCTCGCTCAGCGTGGCCGACCAGCTCGACGCCTCGCCGATCGCCGCGAGCTCCATGCGCGCGCGAAGCTGGACATCGCGTCGATCGGTGGCGTGGCGGATCCAGGCGAGCGAACCGGCCCAGCCAACGGTGCGCAGCTCGAGCGACGACGTCTCCTGTATCGTCCACGCCACCGCATGCCACGACACCGGGTTCGGCGATCGCACGAACCATTCGCTGGCAAAGACGCCTCCCGGCTGCACCGAGCGAATCTCCGTCGCCGTTGCACCTCCCGGGAGGTCGTACGAGACGGTCAGGTCGGCCGGCGTCCATCGTCGCGAGCGCGCCACCAGCGGCAACTCGCGCCCGTCGTGGTCGAGGATGGTCACCGTGAACAGCGGCCCCACGGCATACTGGTAGATCTGGGCCTCGTCCCAGAATCCCGGCGCGTCGAGCCAGGTGGGAAACGGCGGGGCGAAGATGATGCCGTCGCCGCAGCCGAGGTACCACTTGTCAGCGCGGGCGAGCGCCTCGATGGGATCCATTGCGCGATCGCCTCGTCAGGCGAGCCTGGCGATCTCGGCGAGGATCTCGGCGTTGTCGCGTCGCTGCCCCGGCTGCGCCTCGACGTGCACCCATCGCAGCATCCCCGCCTTGTCGACCAGGAAGTACGCGCGATTGGCGACGAAGGATGGGAGCAGGACGCCGTACGCCGTCGACACCTCGCGCCGCAGGTCGCTCAACAGCGTCACCGGCATTTCGTACTTTGCCTTGTACTCGCGCAATGAGGGGACGTTGTCCACGCTGATCGGCAGGACGACGACGTCGCGGCCGCCGAATGCGCCGTAGTCGTCGCGAAACGAGCACATCTCGGTGGTGCACACCGAGGTGAAGGCGGCGGGAAAGAAGGCGAGGAGGACGTTCTGCTTTCCCCGGAACGACGAGAGCGTCACCGGCTCGCCCGCCGTGGACGGGAGCGTGAAATCGGGAGCGACCTCGCCAACGGCGGGGACGCGAGGCGTGGTGCTCGACGACATGTGCGGGGCGGATTTCAGGGTGAACGGCCGGGGGCAAGCTACGGAGCGCCCGGAGGGCGGGCAAGCAACGCGACCGCGGCGCGCAACGCCGCCAGCCGCGCCCCCTACCCCGTACGTCGCCCCACAGCGGCGGCGGGAGTCGCCAACCTCTGCGCATCCAACCCTACGATTCCCACCACACGCTCGAAGCGGGGATCGCTGCGCACCAGGTCGAAGACGGGCGAGGCCATCGATTCGTGCGCGAAGAAATCGTCGCGCGCTGCGGTGGCCCAGGTGAGGGCATCGATGGCCCAGTCCCTGTCGCCGAGCCCGAGGTAGACCTTGGCCAGCGCCGGATAGACGCCCGAGCGGCGCGTGTCGCGTTCCAGCCCCGCCACGATCGACTTTGCCTCGGACGTGCGCCCGGCGCGCGCCAGCGCATAGCCTAACGATCCGAGCACCGCGGGCGACTCTGCGTCGTCGCCACGAATCGCCTCCAGCATGCCAACGGCCTCGGTGGCGCGCCCCGCCTGCAGCAGGACGGTTGCCATGGCGAGCCGCGCCGCCGGCGACGTCGAGTCGCGCGCCAGGGCCACGCGCATCGTCTCCAGCGCCGCGGCGTGGTCACCGGCAATCCCTTGCGCGATGGCCAGCAGCCGCGCCGACTGTCCGCCGCCGGCGCGCCGCGACGCCTGCTGCAACCAGCGCACGGCGACCGGCACGTCGCCGTTAGCCAGGCGGTTCATCGCCAGCCACTGCATCGCCGTGACATTCGACGAGTCGAGCGCGATGGCACGCTCCAGCGCGCTGCGCCCCTCGGCCCAGCGCCATTCGAGCATGTGGATGTTGCCCAGCGCCGCGTACGCCGCCGAACTCGTCGAGTCCAGCGCCAAGGCACGCTGGGCGGCGAAGGTCGCCTTGTCGAGCGCATCGGCGCGTGCGCTGGCCGAGGTCGTGGGAAGGATGGAGTAGGCCTGCGCCAACTCCGCGTAGGCGCGCGCGAAGGCGGGGTCTCGGTTCACCGCCGACTCGAATGATGTGACCGCCCGTGCCAGCGACTCCGGCGTGCGCTTGGTGAGGAGATAGTGCCCGCGCAGGTAGTCGTTGTAGGCATCCGGGTCGCGCGCGCCATTCATGTCCAGCGACGCTCCCGCCCCCGCGTTCACGTCGCTGGAGACCGCCGACGCAATCTGCGAGGCGATGTCGGCCTGCACCGCCAGCAGGTCGCCGGTTGGGCGTTCATACACCTGCGACCAGGCGCTGAAACCGTCGCGCGCCGTCACGAGACGTACGGCAACGCGGATGCGATCGCCATTGCGCTGCACCGTCCCTTCCAGGAGGTAGGGGACGCCCAATCGGCGCGCGACCTCGGCCGTGGAACCGCCCGCCGCCTGCGCCGCCGCCGACGCACTCCGCGAGGCGACGCGCAACCCGGGAACGCGCGACAGTGCGCTCGTGATCTCGTCCGACATCCCGAGCGCGAGATAGGCGTCGCTGGAGTCGGGCGAGACGCTCACCATTGGCAGGACCGCCACCCCGGGAGGAAGCGCGGCGTCGGCGAATGACGGAGCTGTCGCCGACCCCGCCGCCACCCCTCCCTTCCCTTGCAACGCGATCACTGTGGCGACGATGGCCACGACGACCGCGGCGCCACCCATCCACCACCCCAGCGATGCGTGCCGCGCCGGTCGCGCCAGCGCACGCGCCGACGACGACGAGACCGCCCCGCTCACCACCGCCGGATCGTCGAGCACGGCGAGGATCGCCGCCGCATCCTGCGGACGGTGCGCCGGGTCCTTCTCCAGGCAGCGCATCACCAGGTCGGCCAGCACCGCCGGCGTCGTCGGGCGCAACCGCGTCAGCGCCTCCGGAGGCTCCACCAGGTGCGCCTGCATCGTCTCGCGCACCCCGCGCCCGGCAAACGGGACCTGCCCCGCCAGCATCTCGTACGCCATCACCCCCAGCGCGTACAGGTCGGCGCGGTGATCGGTCGTCGGGTCGCTCGCCACCTGTTCGGGCGCCATGTAGGCCGGCGTACCCAGCGACAGTCCCGCGCTGGTGAGCGTCCCGTGCGGATGGTCCTTCCGCGCGCGCGCGCTCGCCACCGCCTTGGCCACGCCGAAGTCGGCGACGATCGCCGCGCCGCCAGCCAGCAATACGTTGTCCGGCTTGATGTCGCGGTGCACGATCCCGCGTTCGTGCGCGAAGGCGAGCGCGCGCGCCACGTCGCGCAGGATGCTGACCGTGAGCGGGACGGAGAGCGCGCGCCCACTTGTGAGGCGCGCACGCAGCGACTCTCCCTCGACGAACGGCATCACGAAGTACGGCAAGCCGTCCGCATCGCCAGCTGCAATCACCCCCACGATGTTGGGATGTTGCAGCGTGGCCGACGTCAGGACCTCGCGGCGGAACCGCTCCCGCGACAGCCCCTCGGCAATGTCCTCGCGCAGCACCTTCACCACCACGTCGCGCGACAACGACCCCTCGTGCGCCACGAAGACGCGCGACATCCCGCCGCCGCCAATCTCCCGGTCGATGCGGTACGCGCCGCCGAGCGCGCGCTGCACGCGCTCGGCGACGCTGTCGGTGCCGGGTGGTGGGGAGGGGGGATTCGTCATGATGTGCTTCTTCGACACCCGTACGGCGCCAAGGGATTGCCGGATTCCAACCACCCCCGATTGCGCACACGTAGGGCGTTGGCCGCTGGAACTGTCGCGGTGAGCGGCGACAGATTCCCTACACGCACCCGCGCCCCCCGATCCCGTGGATCGAAGGGCGCGTGGAGTTCATCCAATGGCGAGCGCGACGGCAGAACAAGACGCGACACACGGCGATGGAGCGGAGGGGAATCGAACCCCTGACCTCATGCTTGCAAAGCACGCGCTCTCCCAACTGAGCTACCGCCCCGGTGCACGGGGCAATATATCCGACCGACCGCAGCCGAGGAAACCGCAATGATCCCCGCTGGCCAAAGCCTCACGCTCCGCTGCCAATTCTGCCAGACCTGGAACCGCGTCGACGGAACGCGCGCCGCCGAGCGCCCCAAGTGCGGGAAATGCGCACGCTTCATCCTGCTCGATCGCCCGTTCACGCTGTTCGAGGACACCTTCGAGCGGACGATTCGCGAGTCCGAACTCCCGGTGTTGGTCGACTTCTACGCCGATTGGTGCGGCCCCTGCAAGATGATGGCGCCGGCGGTAGACGAACTGGCGGCGCGACACGCGGGGAATGCGCTCGTCGCCAAGCTCAACACCGATCACGCGCCCAACACGTCGGGGGCGTTCAATATCCGCGGGATCCCGACCAGCATCGTCTTCAAGGGCGGTCAGGAAGTGGCGCGCCAGAGTGGGGCGCTCCCGCTGTCCGGGCTCGAACAGCTCCTCCAACAAGCGCGAGGCAACGCCGCCTAACGCGTTGCGACGCAAGCACTCACGAGACGCAGGCTGCACTGGTTTCGCAGCCACTCCCACTCCACGCCGACTCACGACCGCCATGCCGCAGCGCCCTTCTTCCCCGCCCCGCACCAGCAACACCGCCACCAACATCGCCACCAACATCGCCACCAACACCGCC
Source organism: Gemmatimonadaceae bacterium (assembly GCA_020852815.1). NCBI lineage: Bacteria > Pseudomonadati > Gemmatimonadota > Gemmatimonadia > Gemmatimonadales > Gemmatimonadaceae > Gemmatimonadaceae bacterium. Next base: position 105,240 of record JADZAN010000019.1, read on the forward strand.
GTGCAGCGCCGCTCCTTCCTCGCCCGCGTTGGAGCAGGGCTCGCCGCCTTCTCCGCCGCCGCGGCCGCCCCTTCGGTGGCCCCGTCTGTCGCGCTGGCCCAACCCGTCACTCCCGGCGGCGCCAACGCGCAAGGGAGCGGCTTCCAACCGGCGCGACACGCGCAGGACGACTGGTTCGATCAGATCCCCGGGGTGCATCGCTTCTTCTTTGACGCGACTTCGCCCACCGGCGTGGGTGACGCGATCACCTTCGCCAGCAACTACTACGTCGCCAACAAGTCGGGGTACGGGCTCGAGGCCAAGGACCTGGCGGTGGTCATCTGCCTGCGTCACTGGGCCACGCCGTTCGCCTTCTCGGACGAGATGTGGGCCAAGTACGGCGCAGCGCTCGCCGAGCGCATCAAGTTCGCCGATCCCCGGACCAAGGCGGTCCCCACCGCCAACGTGTACCAGGCCGACGACTACGGACCGCTCCTCACCAACCGCGGCACGACGCTCGACGCGATGATCAAGCGCGGAACGCACTTCGCCGTCTGCGACATGGCCACGCGCGCCTTTGCCGGCATCGCCGCAACGAAGACGGGGGGGAAGGCGGAGGACATCTACCAGGAACTCAAGGGGACCGCGATCCGCAACGCGCACTTCATGGCCGCGGGAATCGTCGCCGTCAATCGGGCACAGGAGCGCGGATACTCGCTGCAGTACATCGGGTAAGGGCAAACGGAAGACGGGGACGGGCGACAGCGTTCAGTCGTCGCCCCCCCCACACGCAAGCGGGCCCGGAGATCATCTCCGGGCCCGCTCGTCCCCAGCCTTCGCTGGGGCAGGCTTCTCGTCCTCTCGTCCCCAGCCTTCGCTGGGGCAGGCTTCTCGTCTTCTCGTCTTCTCGCAGCGAAGCGAAGCAACCTACTCGTGCGCCGGGAGCGGCTCCATCGTCTTCGCGTCCACCGGGACCTGCATCTCGTCGCGGTGCTTGGACGTCATCCACACCACGCGCATGCGCGGGAAGGCGTCCATGAAGCTGAGGTAGCAGAAGCCCCACAGCCCCAGGTAGCCGAGCGTCGTCCCGATCTCCCAGATGCCAAACGGCGCCGTGGTGACGGTCTGGACATAGATGGGCGGATAGATCTCGAGGTAGCGGTGCAGCCAGATCCCGATCATCGAGCAGGCCGCGAAGAAGCTCATGGTCGGGAAGAAGAGCTTCGGTGCCTTGCCCAGCAGGCCGAAGAACGGCGCGAGGAAGGCGAGGAAGACGACCGCCACGCTCAGGTTGGTCCACGGCTGAATGAGGGAGAGGCGCAGGCGATGCGTTTCCTCACCCCAGTTGCCGTACCAGATGACCAGGTACTGCGAGAAGGTCAGGTAGCCCCAGAACGCGGTGAAGGCAAAGCACAGCTTGCCGATGTCGTGGAAGTGCGTCTCGGTGATGACGGCGTCGGCGCCCATGTAGTCGCGCCACCAGCGCACGATGAGCGCGAAGCACATCAGCATGACGAGCCAGCCACCCATGAACACCTGCCACCCCCACATCGTCGACTGGAAGTGGTAGTCCATCGACATCGACAGGTCCCAGGCCAGGACCGTCCAGCCGAAGCCGAACGTGAGGGCGAGGAAGACCGCGAGCTTTCCCTGCAGCGAGTGTGTGGAGTGCAGCTCGCGGCGTTCCTCGCCGAAGCCGCGACGCATCCCGTCGCGCAGTCCCTTGGCCCACCCCGCGCCCCACTCGGGGAGGAGGCCGACGTCCACGCGCACCGACGTGTAGATGTACCACACGCTCAGCACGGTGAGGAGGCCGAAGACGACGAGGTCCCGGACCACGAAGAAGGTCGGTTCCAGCCACTTGGCCTTCTCGGGAACGGCGATCGTCTCGTGCATCCACGGGAAGATGTGCCCCTTTCCTGCCAGCAGCGTGACGAGCAGGAGAACGAACGCCACGGGGAGGAAGGCGACGAACCCTTCCACGAGGCGGATCACCGCGCGCGACCAGCGCGCCGTGGTGATGCGCTGCACCGCGGCCAGCATCACCCCCGCCGACGACGGGATCGTGAAGAAGAGCCAGTTGACGTGGAAGGCCTGCCACGCGCGGTCTTCACCCATGACCGCGCCGGCGATGAAGATGCCGAACCCGATGACCGCGAGGACGAGCGAGATCGTCTTGAGATTCTTCGGGACCGGCTTGCCCTGGATCATGGTGACCAGGTCCTGCCGGGACGGCGTATGTGCTCCGTGATGTGCGCTCACTCGTGTTCTCCCGTCTTCGCGGGGTGCGCCGCCCCTTCAGTCGTCGTCGATTCCGCCGGCCTCGCTTCGGCCGGGCGCGCCGTCACACCCGACGTCCCGTACAGCGACGCCGGCACGTGCGGCACCCAATGGTTAGGACCCAGCACCGTGGCGCCCGGGACCTTGTTGCCATTCACCCCGGGCAGGGCAATCGGGCCCGTCGCGAACTTCACGTCGGTCACCTTCCCCTGCAGCGCGCGGAGGTAGTTGACCACGTCCCACCGATCGGACTCCTCGATGCGGTTGTACGACGGCATGAGGCCACGCCCGTTGCGCATCATCCCGAAGATGTAGCCATCGGTGCGGTTCTTGGTCATGTCCATCACGATGTTGATGGGGGGGACGCCGTAGCGCATCGTCTTCCCCATCCCGTCGCCCTTGTCGCCGTGACAAACGGCGCAATTGATCTGGTAGTACAGGTGCCCGTTGGCCAGCGACGCCTCGGTCACCGGCGTCGGGTTCTGCGCCAGCATCCCGATCGTGTCGATCTGGAACGGGAGGTTCTGGTAGGAGACCTGCATCGCGCTCACCGCGGTCCCCGAGCGCGGCACCGACCCCTGCGGCGCCCCTCGCACCGACTTGAGGATGGAGTCCTGTTCCCAGGTGGTCACCATCGGCATGCGCTTGAAGTCGGTGAACCACTCGCACGCCGTGAGCGACAGGATCGCCGGGGCGATGAGGATCGTCCGACGGAGTCCGCGAATGACTGGCATCGAGCTCTCGTCCTCTCGTCTTCTCGTCTTCTCGTCTTCTCGAATCATCACGATTCCCCCCGCACGTCGACCGCGCCAAACTTGCGCAGCGTCGCTTCGGCTTCCTTGAGGCGATCGGGCGCTGCCTCGACGTAGATGCCGTAATCGCCATGCGTGAAGCGCGGGTCGAACCCCGTGGTCGCCGTGATCTTGGGGATCCGCGAGTGAATGAACATCGCCGCCACCGTCGTGAGCGCCCCGACCAGCACCATCACCTCGAAGCCGATGATGGTGTACGGGATCCAGCTCCCGATCGCCTTGCCCCCCACGACCATCGGCCAGTACTCGGACGTCCAGATCGGGATCCAGTACCCGAAGGTCACGCCCAGGAGGCCGGCAATGAGTGTGTAGCGCCGCACCGGCGACATCGGCGGCTCGAGCGCGTGCTCGATCTCGTGCCGCGGCGTCGGCGTGTACACGGTGAAATCGTACTTGGCCTTCTTCAGCGCCACGATCGCGTCGCACGTGGCGTCGAGTTCCCGAAACGCTGCTACCAGTCCGCGCCGCATCAGTCGTGTTCTCCCGGCGTTTCCGTGCCATAGGGGAGGTGGTGCCCTTCCGTGTCGATCCCGTGCCCGCGCGCATGGCTGCGCAGCCTGGGCGGCACGACTTCCTTCACCTCGGCAATCGCCACCACGGGCAACTGCTTGATGAAGAGGAGGAACCACATGAAGAACCAGCCGAACGACCCCACGAGGATCGCCATGTCGACCCAGCTCGGCGCGTACGTCCCCCACTGCCACGGCTCGAACTCATGCGAGAGCGAGGGGACGATGATGACGAAGCGCTCGAACCACATCCCGATGTTGATGAAGATCGAGAGGATCCACAGCCAACTGGGGTTGCGGCGCAGCTTCTGCGAGAAGAGCGACAGCGGGAAGATCATGTTGCACGTCAGCATGATCCACGCGGCCCACCACCACTCGCCGAAGACGCGGTTCCAGAAGTAGTCCTGCTCGACCTTCACGCCCGAGTACCAGGCGATGAAGAACTCGATCAGGTACGCGCACCCGACCACCATCGACGTGAAGAGGCAGAGCTTGGCCGCCGCGTCGAGATGGTTGATGGTGACGTAGTGCTGCAGCTTGAAGAACTTCCGGATGGGGATGATGATCGTGAACACCATCCCGATCCCCGAGAAGATCGCGCCGGCCACGAAGTAGGGCGGGAAGATCGTCGCGTGCCACCCCGGCGTGAGCGCCATGGCGAAGTCGAACGACACGACCGAGTGCACCGAGAGCACCAGCGGCGTCGAGAAGGCCGCCAGGAACAGGTACATCTTCATGAAGTGACGCCACTCCGGCTCGGAGTTCCGCCACCCCAGCGACATGACCGCCAGGATCCGCTTGCGCACCGGGTTGGTCTCCCGGTCACGGAGCACCGCGATGTCGGGAATGAGTCCCACGTAAAGGAACGTCGCCGACACGGTGAGGTACGTCGAGATGGCGAACACGTCCCACACCAGCGGCGACTTGAAGTTCGGCCACAGCAGGCGCCAGTTGGGGTACGGCACCAGCCAGAAGAACTTCCACGGGCGCCCGATGTGGATGATCGGGAAGAGCCCCGCCGTCATGACCGCGAACACGGTCATCGCTTCGGCGCATCGATAGATCGTCGTGCGGAAGCCGGCGCGGAACAGGAAGAGGATCGCCGAGATCAGCGTCCCGGCGTGGCCGATACCGACCCAGAAGACGAAGGTGATGATGTACACGCCCCACATCACCGGCGGCGCATACCCCGCGTTCCCGAGCCCCCAGTAGATCTGGTAGATCCACGTCGCGGCTCCCATCAGGAAGAGCGCCACCGCCACCCCAAAGGCGGCGAACCACCCCTTGGTCGGCTTGAGCGTCCCGATGATCTCGTTGTCGACCTGCTCGTAGTCCCGGACCCCCGGGAGCTGCACGTCGGCCGACGCGATGTTCGGCCGCAGCGGTTCAGCGAAGGAGGCCATTATGCCGCACCTCCCGCCGGATGATTGACGCGCTTCAAGTAGACCACCGCGGTGTAGGTACTCAGTTCCTCGAACACGTGGTAGGCGCGCGCATCGAGCGCCGCCTTGGCCACCGACCAGCTCTCGTCGGCCGCGTCACCGAAGACGATGGCCTTGGACGGGCACGCCTGCGCGCACGCCGTCGTGAACTCGTCGGCCTTCAATTCGCGCCCCTCGACCTTGGCCAGGTTCTCCGCCTCGCGGATGCGCTGCACGCAGAACGAACACTTCTCCATCACGCCCTTGCCGCGGACGGTCACGTCCGGGTTGAGCTGCAGGTGCAACGGCTCGGGGAAGGCGTACTGGCGACGCTCCTTCTCGCCGTACCCGTGCCAGTTGTAGTAGCGCACCTTGTAGGGGCAGCCGTTGGAGCAGTAGCGCGTGCCGACACAACGGTTGTAGACCTGCACGTTGAGACCGTCAGGTGCATGATACGTCGCATACACCGGGCACACCGGCTCGCACGGCGCGTTGCCGCAGTGCTGGCACATCATCGGGACGAAGCGCGCCTCGAAGTCGCTCGAGCCGTCCTCCCCACCCTCGAAGTACCGCTCGATGCGCAACCAGCTCATCTCGCGCCCCTTGAGGATGTTCGCGCCGGGACGCGTATCCCATGCACTGTCGTCCGAGGCCGAACCGGGGCGCAGCGACCGACCCTGCCAGCGCGCCCCCACGGTCGGGATGTTGTTCTCGGCGTAACACGCCGTGACGCAGGCCGAGCACCCCGTGCACCGCGCGAGGTCGATGGTCATCGCCCAACGGCGCTTGGCCATCCCGCTCCAGTGCTTGGGGTCGTACATCCCAAGGTCCTTCGCCGTCGAGTCCGTGAGATCACCCTGCGCATCCGCCGCCAGCGGCGAGCGGAGCCCGGGAAGGAACTCGTGCGACGCGTCGCCCGGGAACTTGTGCTCCTCTTCCTTGAAGCGCCCCGCCACGACGTCGGCCACGGTGAGCGCCTGCGCGATGCCGCGCCCGTGCTGGCGCGCCGAGCCCTCGGTCGTGATCAAGTCGGACCGCTCGCCCGCCTTGCTGACCTTGGCCCTCGACTGCGTGAGCGCGAGGGCGCCGGCACCATTGTACGTCCCGCCTAACGCGCCGAGCGCGTTGATGCCGATGTCCTTCGCATACCGCCCGTAGGCGGTGTGCCCCTGCCCCAGCGCCACGGCAACGGTGTCCTGCCGGATGCCCAGGTAGATGAAGGCCGGCGCCGTGATGCTCCCGGCCGCCGTCTGCACCGTCACGTGATCGCCCGCCACGACGCCGAGCTTCTTCGCCGTCGCCGGGTGCAATTCGATCCACGACTGCCACACGACCTTGGCCACGGGATCGGGGAGTTCCTGCAGCCACGGCTTGTTGGCCCCGGCACCGGTACCGAGCACCGCGTGCGGATACGTGACCAGGAAGTACTCGCCGTCACCGCCGATCGCCGCCGGCGCATCGGCCGAGAGCGACACGCTGGCCGTCCCCGAGGCGCGCGGGGCGATGCTGCCGTTGGACATCCCGTTGCTGAGCGCCTGCGTGAAGGCCGACGTCCCACCGGCGAAGTTGGCAATGAGGTAGTCGCGGTAGCTCTTCCACGGGAAGCGCGCCGACACCGTGGGGTCGCCCTGCGCAACCGCCAGCAGCACATCGGACGTGGCCTTGGTGTCGAAGATGCGCTCCATCACCGGCTGCTGGAGCGAGACGATCCCCGGCTTGGCCGGCGCGTCGCCCCACGACTCCAGCGCGTGATCGCTCGGGAGGACGAGGTCGCACAGCTCGCTCGTCTCGTCCGGATAGCAGGAGAACGACACCTTGAACGGGATCTTCGCCATCGCCTCGGCGAACTTCACCGACTTGGGTGTGTCGTAGGCCGGGTTGACGCCGCGGACGAAGAGAAGCGGAACGCTCCCTGCCTCGGCCTGGCGCGCGACCTCGGCGATGCGCGCCGCCCCAACCACGCCGTCGAAGCCACTCAGCGGCTCGCCCGGCTTCACCGTCACGCCGACGTTGCCGGCCGCCTTGTTGATCTCGGCGGCGAGCGTCGCCACCACGCCAGCGTTAGGCGTGGAGACACCGGAGAGGACCAGGCTCGGGCGCGCCGAGCGCAGTTCATCGGCCAGGCGCTGCAGCGTCGCCTCGGTGACGCCGGAGGCGTCGGAGGCCTCCTTCACCGTGGCGCCGCCCGCACCACCAACGGCGGCAAGGAGCGCCCTGGCAATGGCGTCCTCGCTCCCCGGCTTGCAGGCAATCCACTCGTCGGCGTTGAGCCCGGTGAGCGAACGGCGCGGGCCGACATAGATGAAGCGCGGCGCGTGCTGCAGCCTGGCGCGGGCATCGGCAAAGGCCAGTTGCATCGGGACCGAGGCCTCGCGCCCATCCAGGAAGTCGGCGCCTAACGAAATCACCAGCGAGGCCGCCGACATGTCGACGCCGGGCATCGCCGTTCCGTAGGCCGCGACATTGGCCGCACGCAGCGCCAGGTCGGCGCCCGAGTCGTATTGCAGCTGCGGGCCCAGGCCGAGCGCGCCGAGCCACGTGTCCACGAAGGCACCAAACGAACCGCCGTCCTGTTCGGTAAGGAAGACGGCGTTCTGCCCACGCCCCGTAGCCTTGGCCTCGCCGATCTTCTGGCGCAGGAGGGCAAGCCCCTTGTCCCACGTGGTGGGGACGAGCTTGCCCCCCTCGCGAACGAGCGGCTGCCGGTAGCGATCGGGATTGTAGAGCCCCTGCAGCGCCGACTGCCCGCGCGCGCACAATGCGCCGCGGTTCACCGGATGATCCGGATTCCCCTCGAGCTTGATGGCGCGCCCGTCGCGCACCTCGGCCACCACGCCGCACGCCGTCGCGCACTCGCGGCAGGTGGTGCTGTAATAGGTCGAGACCCCCGGGACCGTCTGGTCTGGCGAGACCAGGTACGGAATCAGCTTCTCGACCTTCTCCTGGCTACACCCGATAGTGGTCGTCACGGCGCTGGCGGCGCCCAGGACCTTGAGGAACTCGCGGCGCTTGACGCCCGCGGACCCCGTCGACTGGCTCATGCAGTGCTTCCTCGATCGTCGAGACGAACCGCGGCGCTTGGGTCCTGAACCGTCAGGGCCGGCACTCGCGGCGGCGGCGATGCTACGTGACTAGTAGTGGCAGATGGCGCAGTCGTACCGCGCCTTCTTCGGGGGCTCGTTGGCGACCGCCTTCGCGCCCACCGTGTCACCGGCAGCCAACAGCCCATCACTGAGCTTGTAGCCGTCCACGTGACACCGCACGCACCACCCCATGTTGAGCGACGCAACCTGCGACACCTGCGCCATGTTCTGCACGGCACCGTGGCACGTCTGGCACGTCACCCCCGCACTCACGTGCCGCATGTGCGGGAAGTGCACGTACTCGGGGACCTTGTGGATGCGCTCCCAGGGAATGCCCTGCCACTTATCCGGCTGCCCGGGAGGGGCGAGCTTGAGCAGCTTCGTGAGTTCCGCGCTCACGCGTGCCGGCTTGCCATCCATGGCCGGGCGATTCGGGCCGACCACCGTATGGCAGCCCATGCACGTGCCCACCGCCGGTAGCCCGGGATCGGGCGACTTGTTGGCGCTGTAGTGGCAATAGAGGCAGTTCATCCCCAGCGTCTGGACGTGCACCGGATGAGGGAACTGGATCGGCTGCACGGGGGAGAACCCCTGCGACGACGACGCGCCGCTATACGCCGAGAGGAGGGTCGCCGCCGCCGCGATGGCGAAGAACGCCGGAACGAGCGTCCACTTGCGCCTGCTCGTCATCGAGTCCTGAGGTGGAGGGAAGCCGACTGATTGACTCGGCCTTGTGAATCATTTCACAAGAATCCGAAACAGCGGCGAAAAATGACCACGCCGATGCCTACGTGCAAGAGTGGGGAACGCTGAGCGTTGCCCCGTTTCGCGCTCGTCAGGCACCAGCCGCGCCCCCGCATCTTGGCGACGCGACGCGAATCCGACAACTCCTCTGCATTCACTTTTTCAACCGCATCATTCTCGCGCGCTCCCCACCCGTCCAATCGAGGCGCGCGCCTCGCCGAGGGGCGCGTCACGAACATCCGCGGGGAGGAGCGCGAGATTGGCGCGCGCCCCCTGCGTCAGGCGAAGCGGCCACATGGTGCCGTACACGAAGCGCGCGCTGCCAATCGTCCTGAACAGCGTTGCCAGTTCATCGCTGGGGGGGCCCCAGATCCAGCTGAAGTCGAAGAGCACTGCCTCGCGCTCCACGGGGGTGAGCCCCCAGTACACCTCCTCCACGAAGTCGCGTCCGCCGGCGGTGACGACGATTTGCGCCGCGTGCGGTCCCGAAGGCGGTCCCGCGTATCGCCCAGCGTGCGACGCCACGGTCGCGCGCACGAGCTCGCGTACGAGCTCGCGCACGTGCGCCGCGCTCAGGTCGCCGGCCACGTCGAGCGCATGCCGCTGCCGAACGTCCTCGAATCGAACGGTGAGGAGGAGCGGGAGCCCTGCGTGGCCGCACGCGGTGGCGAGCTGCGTCAACCGTTCATCCCCCGGTGCGAATCCCCACAGCTGCGGGTATGCGCGTATGGCGCCGGCGCCGGCGTCGGCAAGCTGCTGCAGCGCATCGCGCCACCCCGGCCAATCCGGGCGGACGATTGGCGCCGGGATGAGGACGTCATGATGCGGCGCCAGGCGCTGGAGCAGCTCGGCGTTCCCCGCCGCGGGATCGCGGTGGAAGGCGGAAGGGAGGTGGCCAACCCAGGCGTGCGCGATCCCCTCGCGCGCGAGCACCCGCACCAGGACCTCGGGATCGGGGTGCGGGAGGTGGCGAAACGGATAGCCGCCAATGAAGGTACTGACGTCGAGGGCGACGGGGCTCGGCGCGGATTGGCCCGCGCCGGCGGCGTCGGCGCGGGGCGATGGGAGGGGGGCGGCGTTAGGCATGGACCAGCTCCGAAAGCCCGGGGAACGCCCCCGGGGGAAAGAGGCGTGCCGCGTTGCGCCATCGCACGTCGTGCAGCGCCTCGTCGGAGGCGATCACCAGGTCGAGCGCCCAGAGCTTGGCCAGGCCGGTGCACAGCGTCAGGTCGCCCCCCCACAGCAGCCGGCGTGCCCCGACGGCGTCGAACGCACCATCGAGCATCCCGCGGTCAATGCCGCTCCCCGACAGGTCGAGGTGGATGTTGGGGACGTCGCGGACGGCGTCGAAGGTGTGCGCGTAGTCCCCTCCCCCGCCAATGTGCGCAAGGATGAACTGGACGGTGGGAAAGCGCGACGCCAGTTGCGCCAGGTCGGCGCCGTCGGAGATGTCCTGCCCGGGCCAGTGACGGCGCCGGTGCTGCCAGATGTGATGGAGGACGGGAAGGCCGTACGCGCGCGCTCTCTCGATCACGGCGTCGAGCACGGCATCATCGCAGCGGCGCGCGGCGGCGAGCTTGAGCCCCACCGCGCCGTGCGCCACGCAGCGCTCGATCTCGCGCACCGCGAACTCACCATCGTTGGGGTTCACCGCAACGTAGGCTCGCACGTGCGCCGGGTGATCGGCGTGCATGCGCAGGGCGAAGTCGTTCCCCTGCACCGTATCGTTTGGGGACTGGAAGTACGTGGGCGACGTGGCCCCCCACGTTCCCAGGACCGACGTCACGTGGTAGCGAATCCCGATCGCTGCGCCCGCCTCGAGGCGGCGCGCATTGAGCGTGGCCCAGTCGCCCTTGCCGGCGTCGGGCTGGAAGAAGTGCGCATGGACATCGATGAGCGGCGCGCTCCCGCCGTGCGGTGCCGGGACGCTCACCGCGCTTCCGCCTCCAGGACGTCAACCAGCGCGGTGCTGGCCACACGCTCCACCTCGAGCAGGATCGCATCGTCGTCGTGGGCAACCGCTGCGTAGTTGTAGGGGCCGCGCTTGAACAGCACGCCGTGCGCCGCGGCGCGCTCCAGGAATGCGCGCTGACGCCCCTCGTCCTCGAAGTCGATGGTCCACATCGGGTCGATCCCGGAGACCGAGACTCCCGGAAGCCCGCTGGCCGCGGCGGCGGTCGCCACGCTCTCGCGCATCTGCTTTCCCACCCGCCACAACGTCGCGCAGACGTCCATCTCGGCGTGGATGTCGAGCACCGCGAGCGCCGCCGACAGCGCGACCGACTCGCCCGCCAGCGTCACCGAGATCCAGGTCTGCTCGGCGGCCTCCATTACCGCGGCGCGTCCAACCACGGCGGCGAGAGGATAACCATTCGCCATCGCCTTGCCGAACGCCGCCAGGTCGGGATCGATCCCGGCAAACTGCTGGTAGCCGCCCGTGGCGAGGCGAAACCCGGTCTTCATCTCATCGAAGATGAGGACGGCGCCGGTGGCGTCGCAGATGCGCCGCGCGGCGCCAATCCACTCGGCCGTCGCCAGCTCGTTGACGACCGGCTCGATCGCGATCGCGGCGAGGTTGCGCCCGGCGGTGCGCCCGGCGAGTTCCAGGGCGCCGATGTCGTTGAAGGGAACACGGACAAAGTCGCCGCTCGCGCCAGCGGGAATGCCCGCCCCCTGGCTGCACCAGTCCTGCCAGCCAAAGTAGCCGCTCCCGATCACCGTGGACCGCCCCGTCGCGGTGCGCGCGATGCGCACCGCCGCGGCCATCGCCTCGCCCCCCGACTTGAGGAAGCGCACCTGCTCCGCGCAGGGGATCACCTCACACAGGCGCTCCGCCAGCTCCACCTCGGCCGTGCTGGAGAGGCCGCACACGTTGCCGCTGGCGACCGCCGTCAGCACGGCGCGGTTGATGGCCTCGTCGCCGTAGCCGATCGCCACCGAGCCTAACGCCATCGTGCAGTCGACCATCGTCCGGTTGGACGGCGTGACGATGCGGCATCCCTGGGCGGAGGTGAAGTGGGCGGCGCCATCGACCGAATCGGGACCATAGATCGATTCGGGGCGCTTGCTCCCGGTCGACGCCCCGCCTGGAATCGCGATCGCCGCGCGATCGCGCCAGTCGCGGTCGATCTCGTCGGCGCCGAGTGCCGCCTCGGGGTGGAGTCCCTCGTCGTCGCCGTCATCGTCCGCTGGCGAGTCGTCGTCGACGTCCTCGTCGCTCGGGGGTGGAGGTGGCTGGTCGTTGCCGCGGCCGAAGAATCGCTTGAAGGGCATGGAACGAATCCGTGGGAAGGCGTGACGGGGGATGTGCCCCGGGATTATGGAGACGTGTCGCGGTGCTCGTCAGCGTCGCGAGGTAATTCGGCCGGCGAACTGTCCGCGGCGGTGAGCGCGTTGTCCGCGGCGGTGAACGCGTCGACCGGTCGGGCGCCGACCTCCACCGGGTTGGGGCGCGCCGCCGTTCCGAACTTGAGGAAGAGGCGGTCCATGTTCCGCACGACCTCGATGTGCACGGCCCGCAGGAGCTGGATCTCGCGTCCGTCGGGGGCCGCGCGGTAGTAGATCGAGCGCAGGCTGCGCATGATGTGATCGCGGTAGCGGGTCTTGAAGAAGTCGATCGCGACCAGCGCACGCTCGATGTCCTGGTACAGCCGTTCGAACTGCTCCGCGGTGGCGGGCGGGGCGTCGTGGCGCGGCGGGGCCACGTCGCGCGTGGCGTCGCCAGCCGCGAGGTGCAACTCGTACAGCGCCACGAGCACCGCCTGCGCCAGGTTGAGCGAAGCGTGATTGGTGGTGGGAATCGTGACGGCGGTGTGCGCGCGATCGAGCGCCTCGTTGGGGAGGCCATGGTCCTCGCGACCGAAGAGGAGCGCGACACTCCCATCGACGGAGCGCTCCACGAGACGCGCGGCCATCTCGCGCGGCGTCGCCAGCTCCCACTTGTGGCGACGCCGGCGCGCCGTGAAGGCGGCGACATGCACGCAGTCGTCGAGCGCCTCGCCCAGGGTCTGCACGACACGAATGCGCTCGATCACGTCGAACGTATCGTGCGCGATCCCCTCCAATCGATAGGCGGTGAACTCCACCGGTCGCACGAGGAAGAGGTCGCGCACGCCCATGTTCTTCATCGCCCGGACGGTCGCGGCGATGTTCACGGGATCCTGCGGTTCGAACAGCACCACGCGCACGCGGTGCAGGGTGGTATCAGTCATCGGTGATGCGAAACGGGAGGGCACGCGCGGACTCCTGCCGGTCGCCGCGCAGGTAGACCCATTCGCCGCGGCCGCCGCTGAGGACGAGTTGTCCCCGCCGGCGCTCGCGATCGGGCGTAATCTCGTTGACGACGACGTCCAGGGTGAAGTCTCCCGCCCCGTCGAGCGCGAGCGCCGAGCGCGGAACGGCGACACGCAACGCCCACCCGTCGCTCGTTAGGGCGGCACCCGCGTGCGGGGTGATGGGGGGGCCGAACGCCGCCCGCGTGGACACGCGCACCGTGCCGCGCTCGGGCTCCGGGACCATGATCCAGGCATAGTAACGCGGATCGCCGAGCCCCGACCCCAGATAGAGCTGCACACCGTCGGAGTTGGTGTCGGGATGCTCGTTGTCGAGCGGGTTCTGCTCTCGCGCTGGGGCAAAGACCACCGGGCGCTTGCTCACGGCAATGTCGACGACGATTTCGCCCTCGGTGGCGACAACGGCCACGCGCGCCGTCGGGCGCCCGGCCGCTTCCCAGTCCAGTTCGGAGCGGCGATAGTGCGACGCATCGAGCACGAAGCGTGCGGCAGTCCCCGATTGCGCTGCACCGTCATCGTTGGCCAACGCTCCGGGAGCGGACGGGAGGTCGTGTCGCGCGCGGAGCGTCGTCGTCGCTCGCGGAGTCGGCGCCGGCGCAGGGCGGCCGGCCCATGTCGCGCGCCCAGGCTCGCGCCCCTCATCCACCGTCTCGTTGGCCAGGTCATCCGCCAACGGCTCGGCCGACTCGTCAGGCGACCGCACACCGAACGCGACGTACTCGTCAGGCGGCGCGTCGAAGTCGATCGACGAGTCGGCATCGCCCATGTCGAGCTCGATGCTCCAGCGATAGGCCTCACGACGGTGGACGTGCCGCGCCCAACTGCCGAAGTGCACGATCGCGCGCTCAGCTTCGAAGGTGGACGACATCACCTCGCCGGTCCAATTCCACACGCTCCTGATGACGCCCGAACGGCCGCGCGTACGCAGCAGGAGGAATCGACGGCGCGCGCCGCCCGGCGGGCCCGGGGCCACGCACCTCCACCATTCGTGCGGCGTGTCGCAGTGCATCCAGGTGCGCGCTTCGACGTCGTCTACGCGGGTGGAGAACCAGGTGCCCGGCACGCCGGGGATGTATTCGCTGGCGGAGACGAAGTCGAAGCCGTCCTCGAGCCCCTTCCCTCCCGCCAGCGTCGTGTGGCGCCATCGCGAACCGGTGCCGAGTTCGGGGTCGATGTGAAACGGGAGGTCGAAGGTCACGATGCGATCGGCGCGCCAGCGCACATCGTCGACGAGGTAGTTGGACATCGCGACGACCGTGCGTTCGACGACGACGCCCGGCGCGATCTCGGCGCGCGCCGACACGAGCCCCGATTCGCCGCGGTCGTCGAAGGCGAGCACTGTCCCAGCGGCCCGCCACTGCGAGCGCCCGTCCACCAACGGTGCGTTGTGCGCGAGAGTGCTGCGGTACCAGTGGAGCGTCGGGTCGACATACGACCCGGTTCCCACGTCCTCCAGCAAGCGGGCAGCGCCGACGACGAGCCAGAGGTTGAGCCGGTCCGGGTGCCCGTGGCCGCCGCCCGACTCGCCATAGTCGAGGGCGACGTACGTGCGCCCCTGGTCGCGCCGCAGGACGGCCAGCCCCTGCCCCGCCAGCTGCACCGACGCCTGCCGTCGTCGCTCCAGCGCGGGGAGTAGTGTGCGGGCAAAGAGCAGCGACTTCCACCCTAACGACGATCGCGAGAGCGGCACCGGCGGGAGATTGCGCTCGGCCTCCGCGGTGGAGCGTGCACGTCCCGTGTCGCCCTCGTCTGCTGCGGGGCGGTAGAGTTCCGCCAGCGCCGCCGCCAGCCGCGGGTCGTCGCCCCGCGCCAGCCCCAGTTCGCAGCTCTCGGCCATGCGCCACTGTCGGAGCGAAACGCGATACTGCGAGTCGCGCCGCGACGGGAAGGTGAAGTCGGGGAGCGCGGTGGCGAAGGGGGTGGCGAACCCCTCCCGGAAGCGGCGCACGCCCTCGCGCGGCAGCGCCACGCCCAGCGCCTCGGCGGTGGTCACGCCGTACCACAGTCCGCGATGGGCGAACAGGTGGTAGTTCTCCCCCTCGTACCACGTCCCGTCGGCGAGGAGCGCGCCGGTGAGGTGCGCGGCGATCCCCGATGCGCCCTCGATGGCCTCCCCCACCATGGCGTCGTCGCCGAGGAGCGCCCCGGCCGCGGCCAGCGCTGCGTTGTTGTAGACCTGTCGGTTCGAGCTCCCCTCGTCATACGACGCGATGAGCGACGCGCTGGGACGCACCAGGCGCTCGCGCACCTCGACGCCGAGTGCGGTGCGCCCGCCGCACGACTCGAGGAGGTCGAGCGCGGCCGTCAGTTGCAACAGCCAGATGGATTCGAGGTAGGTGGAGAAGAAGGGGCGCGTGGGGCCGAGGACGTTGTCGCGATTGGGATACGTGTCGTAACGTGCGGCGTACCCCTGAAGGATGGCCGTTGCCAGCGCGCCGCACGCCGCGTCGCCGGTGAGGACGTGGAGCGACGCCGCATGGACCGCGCGCTCGGCCAGCCAGAGCTGGTAGTTCATGATCCACCAGCGGTAGTGCGCCTCGTCCTCGTACACTGTCCCGCACACTGGGCAGCGATGGCGGCGCGGCTGCCAGGGATCGAAGTCGAGGAGCGCGCCATGCGTGGGACAGCGCCCCCCCACGCGCGTGAGGCGCGCCTTCTCGGGCGGGAACCACGGCTCGCCCGCCGCCAGAAGCGGCTCGAGGTCGGCGCGCAGCGACTGCGCCAGCGGGGCAAGCGCGCCGCGCGCGGCCGCGCCGCGCGCGCGAACGGCGTCGCTCGAGAGGAGGATCGTCATCGTGAGCAACCGGGAACATCGGTCACAGAGTACACCGGGAACATGGGGTGACACGGCGGAGGGGTGAGGACGTGTGCCGGGTCAGTCGTGGAGGACGAGATCTCATTCGTCGAACTTCGCGAGCGGGCCCGTGTTGGTGAAGAGCAATCCAATGCCGCCTCCCTCCTCACCACGGGGGAGGTGATGCCATTGATCGAATGTCACCCATGTTCTGCCCGATCGGGGCTGTTACCTATCTACCCCGTTTCTATCCGCACGCCAGTCAACTCCGGTTGCGGCAGGCAAAGGCATTTCGGACCGCGGCCTTCGGCCGCATTCCGTTTGGTGCCCTGGCTGCTGATCGGAAGTCGCTCGACAGGCCTGTAGCGGGCCATGGACTCTCGACGCGGCGAGGAGCGACGCGCAGAATCGCTGCCAGCCCAGACCCGAGTCGCGGCCCCAGGTTCCGAGTCCACACGGCGAGTGCCGCGGGACCTATCCTGCAGCTTCGTTAGGCAGGGCGCTCACCCCTTGCGAATTCGACGTGCCCCGTGGGAAAGACCTGTCCGCATCGCGCTCAGGTATCCCCAGCAAGACCGCGTGAAGGTTGTCACAGCGTTTTGCGCTACCGTGCAGGTATCTCTACCGGAAACAGGGCGAAGACGAGTGTATCTCAACCGGAAATTCGTGTGTGGCTGAACATTGGTCGCCTGGGGTTGGGGAGTATCCTTGTGACAACGGCGTTGTCGTGCTCGCCCGCAAAGGAGCGCCCGGACATCGAGTCGACCGTGGTCTGGCTGGGCCGAGTCCAGCTGGAAGAACCGCCGGGAGTGCTCAATGTAGGCCCGATACTGTCGCCGGATCCGAACCGTGGAGTGCTCGTTGTCGATGCGCGAGAGTCGCAGGTTCGGTCATACGCTGACGATGGCAAGCTCCTGCTTCGGCTCGGCCGGAGTGGAGGAGGTCCGGGAGAGTTCAGCGGACCGCCACTCGCAGGTGCGCGACTGCACGACGGCAGGCTCGTAGTCTCCGATGCGACGGGATCACTTCACGTGTTCGATTCGACCGGCGCCTTCGTCTCCAAGCACCGCATCGCAACGGCGCCAGTAATGCGTCTTCTGCCATTTGGCGACGTCGTCATTCTTGCCACTCAGCGCCGGATAGGAGGCGGCGTCATGCTGCTTCACTCGTGGAGGGTTGGTTCAGATAGCCTCTCTTCGAGCTTCTTCCCAGCGCCTTCCGTCGTTCGGGGCTCGCCCGCGCTAGTAGCCAGCTCCGGTTGGGCCAACGCTGACGTGCGGGGTGACACCATCTTCGCCACGTTCAGCATGTGCGATACACTCTACCTCTTCTCGAAAGATGGACGCCACCTCGGGAAGCGACCACTGAACCTTCCGTATTTCAAGTACCATCGTACGGATCCACCGACGAGTGCCTCG
Source organism: Gemmatimonadaceae bacterium (assembly GCA_020852815.1). NCBI lineage: Bacteria > Pseudomonadati > Gemmatimonadota > Gemmatimonadia > Gemmatimonadales > Gemmatimonadaceae > Gemmatimonadaceae bacterium. The sequence continues at coordinate 122,572 of JADZAN010000019.1, forward strand.
TCGCCGGCAGAGCTCAACGCCTGGATGGGCGATGCGAGCAGGGTTGAGCGACCGTACGTAGCGCAACACGGCACCTTGCTCGTGCAGTACTTCCGCCTGGGTAAACCAGGGCCGACGTGGATGCTTGGTATCCGCAGCGCGGCCAACTCGGTCATCCTGGACGCGGAGGGAACTCCTCAGTTGTTAGGGGTGCGAGGTGACGGCGCGCTACTTTTTGCGGACACCACAGGGTCGCCGAGTAGCTGGCGGATCGCCAACCTCGAGCGCCGATGACCTCTCGTCTCCGCCGCTCCAGCACCACCGTCATGCTGTTTCTGATGGCCGCGCAACAGGCATGTTCAGAATCCCCCGGCTCGTTGCCACTTCCGGCACGAAAGCCGGGTCATCGAAAGCACGGTACGCCGCGAGAAACTGGATTCCGTCCCCGCATGCATCATGAGGCCGGCCATACAAGTACTCACGTCTCGTAGCAGACGGCTCCGAGCCCTATACGCTATCGGGGCTGCCGTCGCTCTCGCGAGTCCAATCCGCTCGTACGCGCAGCCGTCAGCTCCCCGTGCACAACCATCGGGGAGCTTCGGAATGTCCATTGCTGTGTGTATGCAGCCGGCGTGCGCTCACCATCGAGGCGGGTGGGTAGTCAAGGTGGACAGTGGCTCAGTCGCATGGGATGCTGGCCTACGTGAAGGAGACACTGTTCTGACAGTGAACCGCGTTCCATTGTCGAAAGCGACCGCGGCCAGGGTGCTGAGATTCGAGGCGGACCAAGCGGTCGCGCTCGAGGTACGCCGTGGAACGAAAGCGATACTGATTTCCGGCCGCGCCCGCAAACGGACCTGAACCGTTTGCGGTTGGCAATGAAGCGCAGTGTGGCAGGCGCGATCGATTGCGTTCGCACGCACCCCTACCACATGAGTCGCCTAACCAACTGTTGCAACCGTCATTCGCCTTGGTGAGTACTCGTCACGTTCGCTCTATCGGAGCACCCGCAACTGAACGGTTCAAGGCAGTTCACGAATGGTCGACGGCCCCTGGCCGGCGCAGGACGCCGGCGCGCCGGCGCGCCGGCGACCATTCATGAGATGGCTTCTAGCGTCAAGGATGTAGGATAACCCCGGTGGGCACCGCCCGATCGGGGAGGTTACCTATCTACCCGGTTTGTACCGCGCCCCACCCCAACGGCCGTTGCAGCTGCCGACCGGAGGACCGACGGGAGGGCGGCACTGGTCGTCGTCGCCTCGCCCGGCGGCGCCGACGCGTCGAGCGACAAACCGTCGAGCGACCAACCGGCGAGCGTCGCCAGCTCTCCGCGCAGGTCCATGCGCACGCCATGCAGCCGGCGGCGCATCCCCTGCACCCCGCGCGCGTGATAGAGCCACGCCACCGGCGCCTGTGCCTCGAGCTCGCGTTGCACCTGGTGCCATGCCTCGCGCGCCGCCGCGACCGTTGGCGCCGCGCGCGCGCGTGCAAACGCAGAGTCGAGCGTGGCCTCGTGAAAGCCGGCGTAGTCGAGTGCACCTCCGCGCAGCGCGCCGTCGAACATTCCGGCCAGGTGGGCCAGCGAGAGGTCGCCGGGAACTCCGGTCACCAGCGCATCGAACCGCTTGACCTTCGCGCGCGCCTCGATGAGGAAGGCGCCGAGCTCCATCTGGCGAATCTCCATCGCGATTCCCTGCCGGCGAAGGTCCGCCTGCACCAGCTGTTCGAGGGCATTGTCGCCGCTCCCGACGGAGAGGAGCGTGAAGCGAAGCGCCTCGCCGCGGCGACGCCGAAGCCCGTCGTCGCCGCGCGTCCAGCCGGCCTCGTCGAGCAGGCGGGAGGCGGTCGCGTCGTCGCGACGTCCGTCAGCCGCAAGCGCCGACGGGAGGGCGAACGGGTGCGTCGGCGACACGGCGCCGCCAGCCGGCGTCCCGTAGCCGGCGAGCGCCACGCGCACGATGCGTCCCCGATCGATCGCCGCGCGCACCGCCCGCCGCACCCGCACATCGTCGAACGGCGCACGCGACGCGTTGAAGACCATCGCGTAGGCAAAGGTGATCGGATACGTGACGACCGCGAGCGTTGGATCGCGCGACACGAGGGCGGCCATGCTGGGCGAGATCCCCGCCAGGTCCAACTCCCCGCTCACCAAGCCGGCAAACTTGGTCGTGGCCTCGTCGACCACCGCGACGATGACGCGCCCCACGCGCGGCGCTCCGCCCATCGACGCCGGAAAGGCATCGTTGCGATCGAAGATCCAGCGCTCCCCTGGGCGCCGCTCGACGAACCGGAACGGGCCGTTGCCTAACGGCGCGGTGGCGAAACGGTCGCGACGGAAGTCGGCGCGCGAGACATGCGCCAGGCGATGCGCAGGAACGATCGGCAACTCGCAGAGGATGGCGGGGAGGTCGGGGAGTGGCTGGCGCGCGACCAGCGTCACCGTGCTGTCGTCGCTCACGTCGACGCGCTCGAGCCACGACAGGTCGGCGGCGCGCGGCGACGCGGTGGCGGGATCGCGCGCCGCCTCCAGCGTGAAGGCCACGTCGCGGGCCGTTGTCAGCGTCCCGTCGTGCCAGCGAAGCGTTGGCTCGAGATCGAGCGTCAGGGCGCGCCGATCGTCGCTCCACCGCCAGCGCCGCGCGTAGTACGGCACGGGGTGCAGCGCCGAATCGTAGCGCGCCAGCGTGACGAAGAGGGCGAAGCGTTGCACCTGGCGCGCCATGGGGTGCACCGTCACCAGCGGGTTCGCCGACTCCAGGTCGGCCCCCGACGCCACCACCACCGTTCCGCCGCGGGGCGCCTTGGCGACGGCGTCACCGCCGCACGCCGCGACACCGGCGAGCACGGCGACGGCGCCCGCGCGCGCCAGCGCACGCGCAAACGCGCGAGAGGCCAGGCGCGCGCCATCCTCCGCGGTCCTCACAAGGGCGCGGCTCGATTCGGGCGTTGACGGCGCGTGTTTGCGGGGCATTATGTCGTCGTGCGCGCGCTCATCCGCCGTGGCGCCGAGTCGCTCGTCCTGTTCTGGCTCGTCGTCTCGCTCACCTTTCTCCTCGCCCACTTCGCCCCTGGCGATGCGGCCGACCTGCTGGTGTCACCGTCGGCCTCGCCCGACGACGTGGCACGCCTGCGGCGCACGCTCGGGCTCGACGCCTCATTCGCCGAGCAATATGCACGCTGGATCGGCGGGGCGCTCTCTGGCAATCTCGGCGACTCGTTTGCCCTGCGCGAGCCGGTGGCAACGGTCCTCTGGCGCGCGCTCCCGGTCTCGCTCGCGCTCGGCGCCGCGTCGCTCACGCTGACCTTTCTCGTCGGCGTGCTCGCGGGGCTGTACCAGGCGTCGCAGCGCGGGCGCTGGCCCGACCGAGTACTCACCGCGCTTGGCATCACCGTCTATGCGGCGCCGTCGTTCTGGCTCGCCCTGTCGCTGGTGGCGCTCTTCACTGCGGGCGCCGCGTGGTGGGACTTTCCCCAGTGGCTGCGGCTCCCGGCCTTTGGCGTGCGCTCACCGGCATCGACGGCCACCGGGTGGCGCGCGATGGTGGAGGTCGCACGCCATGCCATCCTCCCGGTGACGGTGCTCGCCGCGGTGGGTGCCGCGGGAATCGCGCGTTACGCTCGTGCCGCCGCGCTCGACCTGACCGACAGCGACTGGGTGCGCACCGCGCGCGCCAAGGGAGTGCGCGAAGGGGTGGTGATGCGTCGCCACGTCCTGGCCAATGCGCTGGCGCCGCTGGTGGTGCTGCTGGCGCTGTCGCTGCCGGGCATCGTCGCCGGATCGGTCTTCGTGGAAGGGGTCTTTGCCTGGCCCGGGATGGGGCGCGCGCTGCTGTCGGCGATCGCCGCCCGCGACTTCCCGGTCGTGATGGGGGCCACCGTCGTGTATGCCGGGCTCGTGATCATCTCCAACGCACTGGCCGACGTTGCGTTGCACCTGCTGGACCCGCGACGCCGGACGGCCGACGCGCGCGGCGCGCGAGGACGCTCGCCATGACGGGCATCGCTCGCCGCATGTCGCCGCCTGCGCGCGCGGCGATGGGGGCGCTGGTCACGCTCGCCCTCCTCGCGCTCGTGGTGCCGGCGCTGGCCTCGGTGGATCCACTGGCGATCGACGACGTGGTGGGGGCACGCCTCGTGGCCCCCATGGCGCGCGACGCCGCCGGGGCGCTGCACCCGTTAGGCACCGACCGCTTCGGGCGCGACATCCTGGTGCGGATGCTGCTGGCGGCGCGCATCTCGCTCACCGTGGGCGTGGTCGGCTCGCTTCTCGCCACCGTGGTGGGCGTGGCCGTCGGCGCGATGAGCGGCTGGTGGCGCGGCGCCACAGATCGCGCGGCCATGGCCGTGGCCGACACGCTGCTCGCCGTCCCGCGCCTCATCCTCCTGCTGCTGTGCGCCACGCTGTGGGGCCCCGGGACAATGACGGTCATCGTCGTCCTCGCCCTCACCGGGTGGATGAGCGTGGCTCGCCTGGTGCGCGCCGAGGTGCAACTGGTCGCCACCCGCCCGTTCATCGAGGGGGCGCGGGCAACGGGAGTACCCGAGTGGCGCACGCTCTGGCGACACGTGCTCCCCAATGCCGTGGGCCCCGCCATCGTCGCACTCACGCTCGGAGTCGGTAACGCCATGCTGCTGGAGAGCGGGCTCGCCTTCCTGGGGCTTGGCGTGCAGCCGCCCACGCCCAGTTGGGGGAACATGATTGCCGGTGGCCGCGACCTGATCGTGACGGCCCCGTGGGTGGCACTGGCCCCGGGCCTCGCACTCATTGCCACGGTCCTGGCGTGCACGGTGCTGGGCGACGCCTGGCGCGAGACGCTGGCGGGCGACACGGCGCGCGCGCTGGGCGAGCGGGCCTAACGACGTTCAGCGACATCGAGCGATGGCGAACGTCGTCGAGCGCCGGTGCGGGGCGGCGCGCGCGATCAGACGAAGTCGGGGGTCCCGTTTCCAGAATCGGGGTCACGCCTTGCGCCTCGTGTCCGGGAGACCGTACTTGGGGCGTTGGCGACGGATGCCCGATTTCGCGTCCCGCCGGCACATCGTCACCGGCAGCTGCAACCGGCACCGGCGCTGGACGCTGCCGCTCACCTGCGAGGAAACGTCTTCATGGCCTCCCTGCTCGATGGCCTCATGCAACAAATGGGTGGCGACACCCTGCGCCAGCTCAGCCAGCAGCTCGGCACCGACGACACCACGACGCAAGCGGCGGTCGGCGCCGCCCTTCCCGCCCTCGTCGGCGCTCTGGCCCGCAACTCACAGTCGGCCGATGGCGCCGCCGCGCTGGCCGGCGCGCTCGACCGCGACCACGATGGCAGCGTGCTCAACGACCTCCCCGCGCTGCTGGGGAGCGGCGGCGGCGCGGGCGCCAGCATCCTGAAGCACATCCTGGGTGGCAAGCAGGGAGCGGTCGCTGGCGGCATCGGGAGCGCGGTCGGACTCGACGCGGCCAAGAGCGGTCAACTGCTCAGCATGTTGGCGCCAATCGTGATGGGCGCGCTTGGCTCGGCCAAGAAGAGCGGCGGGCTCGACGCTGGTGGACTCGCCGCGATGCTGGGTCAGGAACGCGCGTCGCTCGGCGCACAGGGCGGCGGTTCGCTGGGCGGGTTGATGCAGCTCATCGACCGCGATGGCGACGGCTCGGTCGTCGACGACATCGGGGGAATGCTTGGGAAGATGATGGGGCGGTAAACCGCAACCGTCGCGATCGCGTCAGCACCGTTGCACGCGAATCGTGACGACGGCGCGCGGAGGGGCGATGAAGTCGATGCGCCCCTCCCGCACCGGAAGCGCCGCCAGCGCGCTTTCATCGAGGCGCGCCAGGCAGGCGCTCGATGCACCGCGTACCGTCCACGCCCCCTCCACGGTCACATCGAGGAGATTGACGCAGCGCAGCACCAGCGCCCGTCCATCCTCGGACCGCTTGCACGCCGAGAACGCCAACCCTTCCCCCTCGAGCAACGGCCCCGCGAAGGCGTCAGGCGGATCGACGGCGGAACGCCAGCTTTCCCCAACGAGGGGAAGCAGGAACGACTCGGCGGCTTCCTCGACCTGGGCAAGCACGGCCGGCGTGCGCGGGCCGTGCGCCAGCAACGCGAAGTGCCCTTCGAAGCCTCCCGCGCACTGCGCGCCCGGCGTCGATTCCGGCCACCCCGCGTGACCGGGGCGTTCGGGGAGATCGGGACGTGACAGCTCGCCCACCGCGCGCACCAGGGTGACGACGATCGCGCCGTCGGTGCGCGCCTCGTATTCGGCCAAACCGTCGCTGAGGAGCGTCGCGCCGCGCCACGCATCGAATCTCGAGACCGAGCGATGCAACGGAGCGGTAGGGAGCACCGACTCGCGCGCCTGGCCCTGCTCGGCGACGAGCCCCTCACTCGGGATCTCCCGCTCAACGGCGCCGAACGCCGCGTCGCCCCACGCGGTCGCCCCGGGCACGTCGGTGCGAAAGACGCAGCGAATGCTGGCGTCGCGCGCCGTGTTCGTCCCGCGCACCACGAACTGCACCATCTCGCCGGCCGCGTCCAGCCGCACGTCGACGGTGACCGTGACCGGCGAGGCCCTGTGGCGCACCGGCTCTCCCGCCGCCGTCAGCAGCGTGCGCGCCGGCACGCTGGCCGTCATCGTCAGCCGCAACGCCCCGCGCAGCGGGCCGCGCTCCACGATGCGATGCGCGCTGATGCGCCCCACGCGCCGAGTGCCGGGAATCGGGGACGGGGTGTAGAGGTCACCGCGCTCACCCTCCACCTCGAGCGAGACCACGTCGACCAGCGCGCGACCGTTCGGCCAGGCCACGCACAATCGGCCCGCCTCGTCCACCCACACGCGACACCGCCCGTTGTCGAGTTCGTCTCGCGTGGCGCGCACTGCGTGCGCGAGCGCGGGGAGATGTGCGGCCGTGCGCGCGCCACCACGCGCGAGCGGCAGCAGCTGCAAGCCGAGCGCTGGCACCGGCGGGAGCCAGGCCAGGACGCGACGACGCAGCACCAGGCGGTTGCGCGGATAGTCGCGCGGCGACTCCTCGCGCACGTGCACGAGCGCCCGCGAGAGTTCCTGCACCGGGATGGTCCCGTCGCCCAGCCGAAGGGTGCGCACCGACGCGGTAGGGCGTGGGGCGCCGGCCGAATCGGGGCCGACAGGGACCGTCCCCAGCACCTGGTCCACCTCCAACTCCGCAATGCCGGCACGTGGAACAGGGCACCGGTTCCGCACCACGACGACCGTGCGCCACGCCGACTCACGCGCGCGGGCAACCGTCGCGTCGTGCCCCAACAGCGCCAGGCGCGAGCGCACGGCTGCCAGCGCGCCCACGCGCTCCACCTGGTCCAGCCGTTGGTCCAGCGCACACGCCACGGCGTCGATCGAGCAGCCGCACAGCGTGTCGTGCGGATGGCAGGCGAGCAACGTGCGCCAGAGCGCGCGCACTGCATCGTATCGTGCCTCGCCCCCTCGCGCCGTTGCACCGTGCCACCACGCGAGGCTCGACCAGGGCTCCACATCGCGCAGCATCAGCCGCTCCGCGAGGGCGTTGCGCCGCTTCTGGTGCGCGCGCGTCGCCAAGGTCCCCTGCAGCGACCAGGCGTAGTGCGGCGAGTGCCGCAACTCCCCTTTCACGTGTGGGAGGCGCTGCGACGCACTGCGTTCGATGAGTGCCCTGGCGAAGGTTGCCAGGCTGGCCGGTTGCACCTTGACGGCGCCGGCATCGTCGCCGGCCGCGACGCGCGTCAGCGCGCGCAGCGCGTCTCGCCAGTGCGACTGCCGCGCGTGGTGATCGGCGCCGTTCGGGATAAGCGCGACGCCTAACGTCGTGCGCCCTTCCAGCACTTCGCGCATGCGCGCCCAGCGGCGCGATGCGTCCTCGGCGCCCACTGGCAGGTTGGAGCCGAACTCGTAGCCGCTGGGAGGGAGGTGATAGAGGAGCACGTGCGAGCCGTCGCTCCCCTCCCAGCGCGCCACGTCCCCAGGCGGCCACGGCGCCCCGCCGTAACCGCGCCAGACGATCGCGACGCCGAAGCCGAAGCCGTGCGCCAGCGTGGGGAGCGCTGCCGGATGCCCGAACGCATCCGGGCAGTACAGCACCGGTGGCGACGCGGCGCCAAGGCGCGCCAGCACTTCGCGCCCCGCCAGCAGGTTGCGGACGAGCGCTTCGCCCGAGGGAATGAGGTTGTCGCCGAGGACGAACCACGGTCCAGCTTCCAACCTCCCGCTCGCCACGGCGCGTGCCACGTCGCCGATGCGCTCGCCCCGAGCCTCGAGGTAGTCGATGAGGGCGATGCCCTGCCCGTCGAGCAGGAACGGCGCGCCTGACGCCTCGTCCGACGCGTCATCGAGCAGTTCATCGACGAGGTCGACCAGCCCGAGCCGGAACTCGCCGGCCGTCCGATACCACTCGCGATCCCAGTGCGTGTGCGTGACCAGGAGGAGGGTGTCGAGCGATTGGTGCGGCGGCGTCATGCGAACGGAGTCTGGGCCGATCGTCTGCGTGCGGCAAGGGGGCGCGCGATCGGGGGCGCGTTTGCGCGTCGATGCACGCGCGCAGGCGCTTCACACTCCCGTGCCCCTCGATTTACTTCCGTTTGTGACACTTCCCCTCTGACCATACGGGAGACCGTACGTTATGGCACACACCCTGCCCGCGCTGCCGTACGCCTTCGATGCGCTCGAGCCGCACATCGACACGCTGACCATGCAGATCCACCATGGCAAGCACCATCAGGCATACGTGACCAACCTCAACGCCGCGCTCGACAAGCATGCGGCGCTCCACGACAAGTCGCTGGAGGAGTTGTTAGGCAACCTGTCCGGCGTCCCCGACGACATCCGGACGGCGGTGCGCAACAACGGCGGCGGCCACTGGAACCACTCCCTCTTCTGGAATCTCATGGGCCCCAACGCCGGCGGCGCGCCGACGGGCGCCCTCGGCGACGCCATCAATGCCTCGTTCGGCGACTTCGCGACGTTCAAGACGCAATTCCAGGCCGCCGGCACCGGCCGCTTTGGCTCCGGATGGGCGTGGCTGGTGAAGGATGGCGGCAAGGTCGCCATCACCTCGTCGCCTAACCAGGACAACCCGATCATGGACGGAAAGAAGCCGGGCGACATCCTGCTCGGGCTCGACGTCTGGGAGCACGCCTACTACCTGAAGTACCAGAACCGCCGTCCCGACTACATCGGCGCCTGGTGGAACGTGGTGAACTGGGGTGCGGTGGCGGCGCGATTCAGCGCGTAGGAAGGCGGACGGGGGACGGGGGACGGGAGTGCGCGCGGGAGAATGCGCGATGAAACCGCGAAGCGAACGAAAAAGCGGCGCCAAACGGCGCCGCTTTTTCACTCCCGTCTCCCGTCTCCCGTCTCCCGTCCGCCTTACCTCGCCGCCTCCCCCTCCAGGTACGTATACCCCTCCAACCCCGCGACATACTCGGCGATGAACGTGTTCGCCTCCTGCCGCGTGATCCCCTCCGCCCCCCCCACCTTGCGGCGGAACGTCGTGAGGAGCTGGGGCGCCGAGAACTGGACGTAGTTGAGCACCTCGGTCACCGTGTCGCCGTGCACGAGGTCGGTCATCTCGTACCCGTTAGGCGTGAGCCGGATGTGCACCGCGTTGGTGTCGCCAAACAGATTGTGCAAGTCGCCCAGGATCTCCTGGTACGCCCCGGTCAGGAAGATCCCGAGGATGTAATCCTCGCCTTCGCGATACGGATGCAACTCGAGACTCGGGCGCCCATCCCTCCCGCCGACGAAGCGATCGATCTTTCCATCCGAATCGCAGGTCACGTCCTGCAGTGTACCGCGGCGCCCGGGCCGCTCGTTGAGGCGGTGGATGGGGATGATGGGAAAGAGTTGATCGATGGCCCAGCTGTCGGGGAGCGACTGGAAGAGCGAGAAGTTGCAGAAGTAGCGATCGACGAGCGTGGCGTCGACCTCCTTCAGGATCTCGTCGTAGGCTTCGCGATTCTCGGCGATCACCGCGGCGATGCGGTTGATCGTCGCGAAGTAGATCGTCTCGGCAAGCGCGCGTTCGCGCAACGAGAGCACACCCGAGTTGAACAGCTGCTGCGCGCGTTCCTTGTCGAACGAGGCGTCATGGAAGATCTCCACGATCTTCCGCTTGGGGAGCTTCTTCTTCCCCAGCGTGCGGTGATCCTCGACCATCTCGTGCAGCAGGACGTGATGATCGTCGGTGAGGTCGGGGAGCGTCGGCTCCGCCTGTGACTCGACGTCAATTACCCGCAGCAGGAGGAGCGCATGGTGTGCCGTGAGCGCCCTCCCCGACTCGCTGATGATGTGCGGCATCGGGAGCGCCGCCTCGCGGCACGTCTCCGCCAGCCCGTAGATCACGTCGCTCGCGTACTCCTGCAACGTGTAGTTGACCGACGCGTTGTTGACCGAGTTGGTCCCGTCGTAGTCGACCCCCAACCCGCCGCCCACGTCCACGTGCGTGATGTTCACCCCCAGCTTGTGCAGCTCGGCGTAGTAGCGCGACACCTCCTGCAGCCCCGCCTTGATGAAGCGGATGTCGGTGATCTGGCTCCCCAGGTGGAAGTGCACCAATCGCAGGATGTCCAGGTCCCCCTGTTCGCGCAGGCGATCGATGAGCTTCATCAGCTCGGCGGTGTTCAGCCCGAACTTGGACTTCTCGCCACCGCTCTGCGCCCAGCGCCCTGCCCCCTCCGACGCCAGCTTGATGCGCACGCCGGCCTTGGGCGTCACGCCCAGGTCCTTCGCCGCGTCGAGAAGCACATCGAGTTCGCTCAGTTGCTCCAAAACGATGAAGACGTTGTGCCCCAGCTTCTGTCCCATGAGGGCGAGGCGCATGAACTCCTCGTCCTTGTAGCCGTTGCACACGATGATGTGCTCGGTGCTTTCCGACAGGCCAAGCACCGCCTGCAGCTCGGGCTTGGAGCCGCACTCGAGGCCGACCCCATGCTTGCGGCCGAACTCGACGATCTCCTCCACCACGTGTCGCTGCTGGTTCACCTTGATCGGATAGACCGTGGTGTAACCGCCCGTGTACTCGAACTCGCGGATCGCGCCGGCGAACGACTCGCTCAGGTTCTCGATGCGCCGCTTGAGAATGTCGGAGAAGCGCAGCAGCACCGGGAGCTGGACACCCTGCGCCTCGAGGTCGACGGCGATCTCGAACAGGTCGAGCGTCTTGTCCGGAATCGACGGGTCGGGGCGGACAATGACGTGCCCCGACGCATTGACGTCGAAGAAGCCAGCTCCCCACCCCTCGATGTTGTACAGCTCCTTCGCGTCCTCCACCCCCCATGTCGCGGCATTCGCCGCCGGCGTCGTGGAAACGGTCGGGACTTCAGCGGAAATTCGGGTGCTCGTCATGGGGAAAAAACGTAGGGCATTTGGACGGCAAGTGGTACCGGCATTGCCAGTCGCTCCCCCACACCTCGGCGTCCACCACGCCGCACGCGCGCCCCGGCGGGGGGTGTCACCCCCTTGCCACATGCGCCAGCTTTCTCCCGTCACCTGACCCGGTCGTACTCACTCGGTGGAGGAGTCGTGCTGCTGAAGCGTTTCTATCACGAAGGGCTGGCACAGGCGAGCTACCTCGTCGGATGCCAGAAGACGGGGGAGGCACTCGTCATCGACGCCAATCGCGACGCAGATCAGTACATCGCCGCCGCGACCGCCGAGGGCGTGCGCATCACCCACGTGACCGAGACGCACATCCACGCCGACTATCTCTCGGGGAGTCGCGAGCTGGCGGCGCGCACGGGGGCCACGCTCCTTCTCTCCGCGGAGGGCGGGCGCGACTGGCAGTACGCCTTCGCCACGCGCGACGGCGCGCAGTTGCTGCGCGATGGCGACGCGTTCTCGGTGGGCAACCTGCGTTTGGACGTGATGCACACGCCTGGGCACACGCCCGAGCACCTGATCTTCATTCTCACCGACACGCCGGCGGCGGCGCAGCCGGTGGGCGCGTTCACGGGCGACTTCATCTTTGCTGGCGACGTGGGACGCCCCGACTTGCTCGAGCGTGCCGCCAAGGTGGAAGGAACGATGCGCGCCGGCGCGGCCCAGCTCTTCCAGTCGCTGCAACGCTTCGTCACGCGATATCCCGACTACCTGCAACTCTGGCCCGGGCACGGGTCCGGCTCGGCGTGCGGCAAGGCACTCGGCGCCGTACCGCAGACCACGTTAGGCTACGAGAAGTTGGCCAACTGGGCGCTGCAGATCGACGACGAGCCGACGTTCATCGAGGCAGTGCTCGAGGGGCAACCCGATCCGCCGCGCTACTTCGCGACGATGAAGCACCTCAACCGCGAAGGGCCGGCCATCCTCGGTCATCGCCCTGCGCCGGCGCACGCATCGGCGGCGCACCTCGACGACGCCCTGGCTGGCAGCGCGCTCGTGGTGGATATCCGCCGCGCCGACGTCGCCGCCAATCGCTTCATTCCGGGAACGCTCAACATTCCGCTCAACAAGTCGTTCACGGGATGGGCCGGCTGGCTCGTGGGCCATGATCGTGACGTCTTCCTGCTGGACGATGCCTCCGACGATCGCGCGGCACGCGACGCGGCCGCCGAGCTGGCGATGATCGGCCTCGATCGCGTGGCCGGCTGGTTCGGAAGCGAGGCCTTCACGGCGTGGAGCGCGTCGGGACGCCGCTTCGACAGCGTCGAGCAGGTCGATCCCTCGACGCTCGCCGAGTGGGCGGGCGAGGCGACGGTGACGGTAGTCGACGTGCGCGCCACGTCCGAATGGGAGGACGGACACCTGCCGGGTGCGTTGCACGCGCCGCTCGGGCGCCTGTCGGACGCTCTGCCACGCCTGGCGGGCGCCGATCGGCTCGTGATGCAGTGCCAGGGGGGCGGGCGCTCGGCGATTGCGGCCTCGCTTGCCCGGCTGCATGGCGTCTCGGCGGTGGCCAACCTGCGCGGCGGCTTTGCCGCCTGGCGATCGGCCGGGCTCCCCGTGGAGCGCGGGTCGTCAGGCGCAATCGCGGGTACGCGTTAGGTGCGGCCGCGCACCGCCGCGCAGGGCGTGGCCCGGCGCCTCCTCACGTACTTCCTTCGCGGGCTGGTCTTCCTCGCGCCGGTGGGGATCACGGCGTACATCTGCGTCGTGGTCTTCCAGGCGGTGGACGGCTGGCTCGGCCTCCCCGTCCCCGGCGCCGGCTTTGCCGTCTCGCTCATCCTCATCACGCTGTTCGGCTTCCTCGCGTCGAGCTTCATCACGCGCAGCCTCATCGGGGCGCTCGACGACCTGCTGGAGCGGCTCCCCTTCGTGCGGCTCCTCTACTCGTCCACGCGCGACCTCGTGAGTGCCTTCGTGGGTGAGAAGCGTCGCTTCGACAAGCCAGTGGTGGTCGAGCTCTTCCCGGGGGGCAATGCCCGCGCGTTAGGCTTCGTGACGCAGGACGCGCTCACGCAGCTCCAAATGCCCGGCTACGTCTCCGTCTACATGCCCCACTCGTACAACTTCTCGGGACAGATGTACCTCTTTCCCACGAGCGCCGTGACGCGACTCGACGCCAACAGCTCGGACATGATGGCGTTCATCGTCTCGGGAGGGGTGACGGAGATCCCCACGCTCGCTGCAACGGTGCGCGCCGGCCAGGGCGGCGCCGACGCCACCACCGTGGTCGCGCACACTCCCCCCTGATGTCCCGGCCATGCGACCGTTCCGCCGCGAGGCCCGCCGCCCTGCCCTTTCATCATCAGCTCCCGGATCCATGTCGCGATTCTCGTTGTCGTTAGGCAGTCGCCCTGCTCCGGCGCGCCGCCACCAGGGCCGGGCCGCCGCGCTCGCCCGGTTCGGGGCGGTCGCTTCGTTGCTGCTCGCGGCGCCGGCGGCGCTCGATGCCCAGGCGGCGCCACTCGGCCCGCGTGAGGCGCCCCACAGCGGCAAGGCAACGCTCCTGCGCCCCGCCGCGGTGTGGGACGGAGCCAGCGACGCGCCGCGCGCGGGCGCGGTCGTCCTGGTGGTTGGCGACCGCATCGAAGCCGTCGGCGATGGGGCCAGCATCAAGGCGCCCGCGGGAGCACAAATCGTCGACCTCCCGGGGCTCACGCTCACCCCCGGGTTGATCGAGGCTCACTCGCACGTGCTCCTGCACCCCTACAACGAGGCAACGTGGGACGACCAGGTGCTGCGCGACCCCACGTCGCTGCGTGTCGCACGCGCCACGATCCACCTGAAGAACACCCTGATGGCGGGCTTCACCCTCATTCGCGACCTGGGCACCGAGGGCGCGGGCTACGCCGATGTCGGGCTCAAGCAGGCCATCGACCAGGGAATCATCGTTGGCCCGCACATGCTCGTGACGACCAAGGCGATCGTGGGGCGCGGGAGCTACGGCCCGCGCTCGTTCGCCAACGACGTGGAGATCCCGCAGGGTGCCGAGGAAGCGGGAAACGCGGAGGAGCTGGTGCGCATGGTGCGCGACCAGATCAAGCACGGCGCCGACTGGATCAAGATCTACGCCGACTACCGCTGGGGCCCCAACGGCGAGACGCGCCCAGCCTTCACCGAAGCCGAGATGCGTGCCGCGGTTGAAGTCGCCGAGTCGAGTGGCCGCCACGTCGTGGCACACTCGTCGTCGGCCGAGGGGATGCGACGCGCTACGCTGGCGGGCGTGACGAACATCGAGCATGGCGACTTCGGCACGAGCGAGGTCTTCTCGCTCATGAAGGAGCGCGGCGTTGCCTTCTGCCCCACCCTCGCCGCGGGCGACGCCACGGCGCAGTACGCCGGGTGGAAGAAGGGGACCGACCCCGAGCCGGCGCGCATCCGCAACAAGCGCGAGTCGTTTGCGCGCGCGCTCGCCTCCGGCGTGACCATCTGCAACGGAAGCGACGTGGGCGTCTTCACGCATGGCGACAACGCCCGTGAGCTGCAACTGCTGGTCGACTACGGCATGTCGCCGCTCGACGCGATGCGCACGGCGACCGCGACCACGGCGCGCGTCCTTCGCATGGACGACACGCTGGGGAGCGTCAAGCCCGGTCTCCGGGCCGACCTGGTGGCGATGGATGGCGACCCCACGCGCGACATCGCGGCCACGCGCCGTGTCCGCTTCGTGATGAAGGGGGGAGTTGTCTATCGAAACGACGGCGCCACGAAACGGTGAGCGCTGAAGCCTTTCGGCGGTGCGCCGCACCCTGCGGCGCCAGCGCACCCTGCGGCGCCGATATGGGGGCGCGCTGACGCCGTAGTTGGCGCCTGGCGCGACCCGCGGTCAGATTCCCAGTATGCTCCGTCCCCCCCTTCCGCTCCCCCTCCCTCGCCCCCTCGCGCGAGCCGTGCGGCGCCCCCGTTGCCTCGCCGCGCCGCTCGCCGTGCTCGCTCTCGCGCTCGCGGCGACCGGCTGCGCTCCGGCGTCCGATCGCGACGGCGCCGCCGCGCTCCAGGCACTCGACTCGCCGGCCGGCCCTAACAGCGGAGAGCCGTTTCTCTCCACCGACGATGCCGGCACCGTTCACCTCTCGTGGCTCCAGCGCACAGGCGACTCCACGTGGGCGCTACGCTACTCGCGCCTCGAGGGCGAGACGTTCACGCCTGCGACCACGATCGCCGAGCACGGCGGCTTCATGGTCAACTGGGCCGACTTCCCCTCGGTGCAGGCCGGCCGCGACGGCGTCCTCTACGCCCACTGGCTCCAGCGCCGGAAAGGGGGGAAGTACAGCTACGACGTGATGATCACCCTCTCCGCCGATTCCGGCCGCTCGTGGCGCGACGCGACGCTCCTCCATCGGGACGGCGTGGCGGCGGAACACGGCTTCGTCGCGATGTGGCCGGGCGACGGTGGCGACATGGAGGCCGCGTGGCTCGATGGGCGAGCCTCGGCGTCGCGGGACACCACCGCGCGTGCCATGCAAGTGGCCACGACGCGCATCGGAGCCGACGGATCGTTAGGCGAGGAAACGTTCCTCGACCACCGCACCTGCGACTGCTGCCAGGTGGCGGCCACGCTCACCGCGCGCGGACCGGTCGTGGCCTATCGCGATCGCACCGACGACGAGGTCCGCGACATTGCCGTCGTCCGACGCGTCGACGGCCGCTGGACCGCTCCCGCCGCGGTCCATGACGACCACTGGCAGATTGCCGCGTGTCCCGTGAACGGTCCGGCGCTCGCCTCGCGCGGCGACACCGTCGTCATCGCCTGGTTCACCGGCGCGCAGGACACGGCGCGCGTGCGTGTGGCCTACAGCACCGATGCCGGTGCCACGTTCGCCCCCCCGCAGCGCATCGATGGCGGCAACCCCGCCGGCCGCGTCGACGTCGAACTCCTCGATGGCGGGAGCGCCGCTGTCACCTGGCTCGAACGCACCGACAGTACCTCGGCCGAGGTGCGGTTGCGCCGCGTGAAGCGCAACGGTGGCGTCGGTGCGCCGGTGGTCCTCGCACGCTCGTCAGGCGCTCGCGCCAGCGGCTTTCCCAGGATCACCCGCCGCGGTCCCGAACTCATCGCCGCGTGGACCATTCCCGGCGACACCGCGCGCATCCACCTCGCCCGCTACCGCCTCGACGCGCTCCCATGATTCCTGCACCAACCCGTACCACCGTGGCCCAGTTCGGCGCGCCGTTCAAGCGCCGCGCACTCGTGATGCTCGCCGCGTTCGCCGCGATCCCGATGTCCGCGTGCGGGAGGCCCGACGCCACCCCGGCCGAGGTGGCCATCGGAAAACCGATCCCCCCCTACTCCGCCGCCACCCTCGACGGCGCCACCCGGTCGATCGCCGACCAGAAGGGGAAAGTCGTCCTGCTCAACGTGTGGGCGACGTGGTGCGCCCCCTGCCGCGACGAGATTCCCTATCTCCAGTCGCTGTACGACCGGCATGCAGCGAACGGCCTCGAAGTCATCGGCGTGAGCGTAGACGCGCGCGGCTCGGAGGAGACCATCCGCGAGTTCTCCAAGGACTTCCGGATGACCTATCCCATCTGGCTCGACCCCGACGAGAAGGTGCAGACGCTCTACATGGCGCTGGGTGTTCCCGCCTCCTACCTGATCGACCGTGGCGGCGTCCTGCGGTGGAAGCACCTCGGCACCGTGCGCGCGACCGACACCTCGTTCACCAACGCCCTCGACGCCGCGTTAGGCAGCGGGACGCCCTGAGCGAAGACGCCCGCCGCGGGCCGCCAGATGCAAACGGGGCGCCCCAAGTTGGGCGCCCCGTTTGTCCGTCGCGCGAGATAGGCGCGCCGTGCGCGACACGCGCGCCGTGCGCGAGATGCGCTCCCTTCATTCCGCGTAGAGACCCGGGGCAATCGGCGACAGCCGTGCGGTGAAATGCCGGAGCGCCGGCGGCTGCTCCACGATGCGCATGCCGCGCAGCGCGTGCGCGCGCTGCCGCACGTACGCGATCACCTCCGCCAGGTAGTCCACGTGCGACTGCGTGTACACGCGCCGCGGGAAGGCGAGACGCAGCAGCTCCATGCGCGACGGCTTCTCGCTCCCGTCGGGCTGGAGCCCGAACATCACCGTCCCGATCTCCACTGCCCGCACACCACCCTCGAGATAGAGCGCGCACGAGAGCGCCCACGCCGGATACTCCAACTGCGGAATGTGCGGCAGGAGCCGGCGCGCATCCAGGTACAGCGCGTGACCGCCAGGCGGCACCAGCATCGGCACGTCGGCGGCGTGCAACTTCTCGGCAAGGTACTCCACCGAGCGAATGCGATAGCGCAGGTAGTCCTCCTCGAGCACCTCCTTCAACCCAACGGCGATCGCCTCCAGGTCGTAGCCGGCGAGCCCGCCATAGGTCGGGAAGCCTTCCGTGAGGATGAGGTTGTTGCGACACCGGTTGGCCACACCCTCGTCGTTGAGCGCGAGGAAGCCACCGATGTTGGCCAGCCCGTCCTTCTTCGCGCTCATCGTGCAGCCGTCGACGTACGAAAACATTTCCCGCGCAATCTCGGTCGGCGTCTTGTCGCTGTAGCCAGGCTCGCGAAGCTTGATGAACCAAGCGTTCTCCGCAAAGCGACAGGCATCGAGGAAGAACGGGATGCCGTGACGCCGGCAGAGTTCGTGCACTGCCCGGATGTTGGCCATGCTCACCGGCTGGCCGCCGCCGGAGTTGTTCGTCACCGTCACCATCACGAGCGGAATGCGCCCCTCGTGCTCTCGCATCGTCTGCTCGAGCGCTTGGAGGTCCATGTTCCCCTTGAAGGGGTGCATGAGCTGTGGATCGCGCCCCTCGGCGCACGGGAGGTCGAGCGCCACGGCGCCGCGATCCTCGACGTTGGCCCGCGTGGTGTCGAAGTGCGTATTGTTGGGAACCACGTCGCCGGGCTTCACCATCGCCGAGAAGAGGATCCGCTCGGCGGCGCGCCCCTGGTGCGTGGGAAGGACGTGCGCCAGGTGGGTGATGTCGGACACCGCGTCGCGAAAGCGGTGGAACGAGCGTGCACCGGCATAGGACTCGTCGCTCTGCATCATCGCCGCCCACTGGTTGGCCGACATCGCGCCGGTCCCCGAGTCGGTCAGCAGGTCGATGAGGACGTCGCGTGCGTCGAGTCGAAAAACGTTGTACGAGGCGTGATGGAGCGCCGACTCACGCTCGGCGCGGGTCGTTTGCCTGATCGGTTCGACGGTGCGAACGCGGAACGGCTCGATGATCGTGTGGGAGAACATGGGCGAGAAGGTGCGGAAGGTGTACGACTCGCGCGTGAGGGACTCTCCCGCCTATCGTGTAGGGGATGACCGTCATTCAACAACTCCGGTACGGGGAGCTCGGGGAGCCCATCATGCGCCGAACCGTCGCCATCGTCCTCTTCGACGACGTCGAGGTCCTCGACTTCGCCGGCCCTTTCGAGGTTTTCTCGGTCTGCGGACGCAGGTCGCAACTCGATCCCTTCGACGTCTACACGGTGTCGGAGCGCGGCCAGACGATCCGCGCGCGGAACGGGCTCGTCGTCACGCCGCTGCACTCCTTCGAGAGCGCGCCGCACCCCGACCTCCTGCTCGTCCCAGGCGGCTTTGGCACGCGGCGGGAGATGAAGAACCCGGTGATGCTGGAGTGGATTGCCCGAACCGGAGCGTCGAGCGAGTACCTCCTCTCGGTGTGCACGGGGGCGCTGGTGCTGGCGTGCGCGGGGCTGCTCGACGGACTCGCCGCCACCACGCATCACCTCGCGTTCGATGAGCTGCGCGCGGTCGCACCAGTGACGACCATCCGCGACGGCGCGCGCATCGTCGACAATGGGCGGGTGATTCTCTCGGCGGGGGTGAGCGCCGGCATCGACATGTCGCTCCACGTGGTCGCGCGCCTGCTTGGCGAGGACCTCGCGCTGGAGACGGCGCGCTACATGGAGTACGAAGGCGACTGGCATCAGCACGCGCGCCAATGACGCGATCAAGCGCACGGGGGCGCCGCGGCAATCGCCGGACGCCCCCGCGCGCTCGATCGCGGCGAGTGGTGCTACTGCCTGACCGCTTCGATGGTGATGTTGATCTCGACTTCATCGCCCAGCATCACGCCGCCCCCCTCGATGGCGCGGTTCCAGGCAACCTTGTAGTCGGTGCGATTGATCCTGGTCGTGGCCTCGAAGCCCATGCGGTCCTTGCCCTGCGCATCCTTCGTGACGCCGTTGTAGCTCCCCTCGAGCACCACCGGCCGGGTAATGCCGCGAATGGTCAGGTCGCCAAAGACCTTCAGCGACTCTCCCTTGAGCTCGACGCGCGAACTCCTGAAGGTGAGCGCCGGAAAGGAGTCGGTGGCGAAGAAGTCATTCGACCGGAGGTGATTGTCGCGCATCTCGTTGTTCGTATCGATGCTCTTGGCGTCGATCGAGACCGAGACGCTCCCATTGGCGAGCGACGCCGGATCGGCGGTGATGCTCCCATCCCACTTGGCGAAGGTGCCGCGCACGCGCGTCACGTAGTGGCGGATGCGGAAGGTGAGTTCGGAGTGTACCGGGTCGATCTTCCAGGTCGGGGTCTGGGCGTACAGGCGGGTGGGTGCGGCGAGGAGGGCAGCGGAGAACGCGAGCAGGAGCAAACGACGCATGGCGACGGCCTCGGGTGAGATGTCTCGTTTGTGAGATATATACCCGTCAATCTTCGGCAGTTCCACTCGCCGTGCCGGTCGACAGCGGATGGTGTAGGCGATAGCCTATCGGCGTCTCTCAACGTCGAGCGCAATGCATCGTCCAACCCGACTCCTACGCGCCGTGGCCGCCTCCGTTGCAGCTGCGCTTGCCTCCAACCCGGCGATCACCGCCACACTCGAGGCGCAGGGGACGCTCGACCTCTCGGCGCTCCGGGCGCGCTCCATCGGTCCGGCGAACATGAGCGGGCGAATCGTCGACATCGCGGTCAACGAGGCGAACGCGTACGAGTTCTACGCGGCCAGCGCGACGGGCGGGATCTGGAAGACGACCGACAATGGCGTGACCTGGGCCCCCGTCTTTCATCGCGAGCGTGTGCATTCGATCGGGGCGATTACCGTCGACCAGCGCGACCCGCGCATCGTCTGGGTGGGAACCGGGGAGGCGACCAACCGGCAGAGTTCCGGGTGGGGCGACGGCGTCTACAAGTCGACAGATGCGGGCAGGACGTGGACGAATGTCGGCCTGC
Source organism: Gemmatimonadaceae bacterium (assembly GCA_020852815.1). Lineage (NCBI taxonomy): Bacteria > Pseudomonadati > Gemmatimonadota > Gemmatimonadia > Gemmatimonadales > Gemmatimonadaceae > Gemmatimonadaceae bacterium. Next base: position 143,087 of record JADZAN010000019.1, read on the forward strand.
GCGAGAGCAAGCATATCGCGCGCATCGCCGTCGACCCCGGCAACTCCGACGTCGTCTACGTCGCCGTCCCGGGGCACCTGTGGGGAGCGAATCCGGAGCGCGGTCTCTACAGGTCGATCGATGGTGGCGCCACGTGGACGCGCATCCTGGCCCGGGATGAGGACACTGGTGTCGTCGACGTCGCGCTCGACCCGTCCGATCCCTCCATCGTGTATGCCGCGCTCTATCAACGCCGCCGTGCACCGTTCGGCTTCGTGGGCGGTGGACCAGGGAGCGGTCTGTACAAGAGTACCGATGCCGGGCGCACCTGGCGCCAGCTCACCAACGGACTTCCCACGGGAACGGTGGGGCGTATCGGGATCTCGATCTACCGCAAGGACCCGCGCGTCGTCTACATCTCCCTCGAGCAGGGAGCGCGCTACACGTCGTCCATTTCATACGGACAGCGGCTGGGAGGCGTGTTCCGCTCCGAGGACAAGGGTGAGACGTGGCGCCACATGAGCGACTGGAACCCGCGCCCCGCCTACTCGTCGCAGATCCGTGTGGACCCCAGCGACCAGGGGCGCATCTACATGGTGCAGTACTCGGTGAGCGACGACAGCGGCAAGACGTTTGTGGAGCCGCGCCAGACGCTGCACGGCGACGACCGCGTGGTGTGGGTGGACCCGCGCGATTCTCGTCACCTCATCAAGGGCGATGACGGTGGTGTTGGCATCAGCTACGATCGCGGAAGGAAGTGGCTGTACGTGGCCTCGCTCCCGGTCTCGCAGTTCTACCACGTCTCGGCGAGCACGTCGTCTCCCTACTTCGTGTGCGGGGGCCTGCAGGACAACGGGAGCTGGTGCGGCCCGAGCCAGACGTACTCCACGCAGGGCATTCTCAACGACGACTGGTACCGCGTGGGCGGCGGCGACGGCTTTCACAACGTGATCGACACGACGGACAATCGCACCGTCTATTCCTCGTCGCAGTACCTCGGCATCACGCGCGTGGACGTGCAGACGCGCGAGGCGAAGAACCTGCGCCCGACGGTGAAGGAGGGTGAAGGTCCAAAGCTCGGCAACTGGGGTGCGCCCGATCCCAGGGTCGGAAAGAAGATCCCCCCCGCCGGGTGGAACTCGCCCTTCGTGATCTCGGCCCACGACGCGCGGACCGTCTATGCCGGGATGGCGGTGCTGTGGACGAGCAACGATCGCGGTGACACCTGGCGCGCGTTAGGCAACCCGACCACCGGCGTGGACCGGCGATCGCTCACCATCATGGGACAGCCGCCGGAAGCGCACACGCTCTCGCTCGACGACGGCGTCTCGTACTACCCGACGGTGTCGGCGTTCAGCGAGTCGCCGCGCGTCGCAGGACTCCTGTACGTGGGGACCGACGACGGCAACGTGAAGCGCTCGCGCGATGGCGGGCGCACATGGAGCGATCTCACGTCGCGCTTTCCTGGCGTGCCGAAGCAGACGTGGGTCGCCTCGCTCTTCGCGTCGAGGCACGCCGCCGGGACGGTCTACGCCGCCTTCGACGGCCACCAGGCAGACGACTACACCAACTACCTCTTCAAGTCGACCGACTACGGCGACACGTGGAGCCCCATCGTCAACGACCTCCCCGCCGAGCGAACGATCAAGGTGATCGTCGAGGATCCGCGCAACGCGCAGCTCCTGTACCTCGGCACCGAGTTCGGCCTGTACTTCTCGATCGATGGCGGCGCGCACTGGTCGCCCTTCGACGGCGGGCTCCCGACGGTTCCGATCAACGACCTCGTGATCCAGCCACGCGAGAACGACCTGGTGCTGGGCACGCACGGGCGCGGGATCTGGATCGTGGACCAGGTGCACGCGCTGCAGGAGATGACACCGGCGGTGCGCGCGAGTTCGGCGCACCTGTTCTCCATCGCACCGGCCTCGATGACGCGTATGTCGAGCACCAAGGCGCACGCGGGCGACCTTGTCTTTCGCGGGGAGAACCCGCCCGTGGGAGCGATCATCGACCTGTGGGCGCGCGACGGCGTGCCGGAGGGGACCGTCGTCACGATCCACGGCGCGTCGGGGCGCGAGGTTGCGCGCGTACCGGTAGCCGCCAGGAGCAACGGCGGCGTGGTCCGCGTGGTGTGGAACCTGCGGCATCCCGAGCTGCGCGCCGGGCGCGGCGGCGGTGACGACGACGATCCGTTCGGCGGCGGCCTGCCCGGGCGCTGGGCAACGCCTGGGACCTACGAGGCGCGCGTGACGTTAGGCGGCCAGTCGCTCGCCCGCCGCTTCGAGGTTCGCGAAGATGCGCGCGTGCGCCTTGCCCCGCTGGCGCGCCAGCAGTGGACCGAGTCGCTGGACCGCATCGCCGCGCTCTACCGTGATGCCGCGGCACTCACCGACTCGGCGCGCGGCGAGGTCAAGCGGCTGGAGGGAGCGTCGCCGCGCGACGAGCGCCGGGTGAGCGAGGCGCGCGACGTGGCGGAGACGGCCGCCGAACTCGTGCAGCGCATCGCGGCGCTGTACGGCAACACGGTTCGCGTCTCCGAGCCACCAACGACCGACCAGCGCGCGCAGATGGGATACTTCCCGACGGTGCTCAAGAGCCTGCAACTGCGTTGGGCTGCGCTGGGAACGCGCTCCTGACGGGCGCACGCACCGCGTCCCTGCACCGCCCCCGGGCCGCAGGGCTCGGGGCGGTGGCGCGCCTCGCCGCCGCGATCTCGCGCGCCGGTGTGAACTCGAGCGCCGTGGTCATCGCGCTCGCCATGGCTGCGACGGCCTGTGCGCCTGCCACGTCGCCTGGGGGCGCGCGGCAGGGCGCGCGTGACCTGCGCTGGGGCGGCGACGCGGAGGGCGGTGCCCCCTTCGTGGAGTCGGACCCGACGCATCCCGACAGCATGCGCGGCTTCGACGTCGAGATTGCCGAGATGCTGGCCCGCGGGTTGGGGCGCACGCCGCGGTTTGTGCAGGTGGCCTATCAGTCGATTGCACCGTCGGTGGAGCGCGGCGACTTTGACGTGGGGCTCTCGGGCATCGAGGATCGCGCCGACCTTCACGACCTCTACGCGCTGTCGCTCCCCTACTTCCAGTTTCGCGAAGTCCTGGCGGTTCGCCCCGCCGACACGTCGCGCTATCGCGCGCTTGCCGACCTCCGGGGGCGGCGCGTAGCGACCCTCGGCGCCACACTCGCCTATCAGATGCTGCTCGAGGCGCAGGCGTCGCACGGCGTGCTGCCGGTATCGTACGACGACGACGTGCATCCCTACAGCGACCTGGTGGCCGGGCGCGTGGACGCGGTCCTGCTCGACCATGTGATCGCCGAGCGATCGCTGCGTCGCATGGGTGGCTTCACGGTCCAGCCTAACGCCTTGGCGCGCGGGCACTACGTGGCGGTCTTCGCGCGCGCCGACACTGCGCTGCGCGACTCGGCCAACGCCATCCTTCGGGAACGCATGCGCGACGGAAGCCTCGAGCGGACGTTTCGGCGATGGCAGGTGTGGGATGCGGACCAGGCGTCGCACTTCACCACGGTACTCTCGGATTCGGTGGCGCGTGCCGTGGCAGCGCGGGTGCCGGCCACGACGACCGTCGCCCGTTACCTCCCCGCCCTGCTGCGCGGTGCGGGGCTCACGCTCGTCCTCTCCTGCCTGGCGATGCTGTTCGCCGTGGTCCTCGGGGTGGCGATTGCAGCTGGGCGCGTGTACGGCACGACACTCGTACGCGCCTTGCTCACGGTCTACGTGGAGGTGATGCGCGGCACGCCGGTGCTGCTGCAGCTCTTCGTGCTGTACTACGGGCTCTCGAGTGTCGTGCGCCTGCCCGCCTTCCTGGCCGCGATGATCGGGCTGGGCCTGAATTACGCCGCGTACGAATCGGAAATCTATCGCTCGGCGCTGGTGGCGATCTCGCCGTTGCAGCTGGAGGCAGCGAGGACGCTGGGGCTGTCGGAGTGGCAGGTGCTGCGCCTGGTCCGCGCGCCGCAGGCCTTCCGGCTCGCGCTGGCCCCGATGACCAATGACTTCGTGGCGCTCCTCAAGGACTCGTCGCTCGTCTCGGTCATCACGGTGGTGGAGCTGACGAAGGCGACGTCGATCTACGCCACCAACATCGGCAGCTGGCTCGTGCCCGGCGTGCTGTGCGGGGCGATGTACCTCGCCATGTCGCTCCCGCTGTCGCGCGCGGCGCGCCGCCTCGAGCAGCGGTGGAGCCCCCGATGAGCGCCTCGCTCGAGATTCGCGGGTTGTGCACCACGCGTGGGGAGCGCGAGATCCTGCGCGGCGTCAACCTCGACGTTGCGCCCGGGGAGATCTGCGCCCTGATGGGTGTGTCGGGTGCCGGCAAGTCGACGGTGCTGCGCTCCATTGCCGCACTCCAACCATTCACGGCAGGCGTGATTCGCGTGGGTGACGTGACGCTGCGCGCGGGGGCGCTGCCCGGTGAGGGCGCGCTGCACCCCCTGCGGCGCACGGTCGGAATGGTCTTCCAGGCCCATGCCCTGTTCGAGCATCTCACGGTGCTGGACAACATCTCCCTTGCGCCCGTGCACGCGCTGGGCTGGACGCGCGCGCGCGCCGACGAGGTCGCACGTGCGCTGCTCGAGTCGCTGGGCGTGCTGCACCGCGTCGCGGCGCTCCCCCGCGAGCTGTCGGGAGGCGAGGCGCAGCGCGTGGCGATTGCCCGCGCGCTGGCCCCCGATCCCCTGCTCCTCCTGATGGACGAGCCCACGTCGGCCCTCGATCCCGCGCGCCGCGGTTCGTTAGGCGAGACGCTGCGTGCGCTGGCCGCCACCGGTCGCTCGCTCCTGATCTCGACGCACGATGTGGCCTTCGCGCGCAGTCATGCCGACCGCGTCGCCGTCCTGTCGAAGGGGACGATGGTCGAGTGCGGCGCCGCCGACGCGGTCCTCACGCGCCCGCAGCACGTGGCCACGCGCGAACTCCTCAGCGCCGGACGCGACGACTGACGCCTTGCGTCACGGCGCGGGACGCACCCGGCTGCCGTCGACGATGCGCTCGTCGGGACGCACGATCACCAACGCGCCGGCGGCGAGACCGCCGGTCACCTCCACCTCGCGCCCGCCGCGACGCCCGATGCGCACCTCGTGGCGGCGCGCGCGCCCATCCACTAGCGCGAGCACGGCCCACCCGGAATCGAGCGGAACGAGCGCCGACGACGGGATGCGCAGCACGCGATCTCCCTGCCACAGGATGATGCTGACGTCGACCTCGAAGGCGTCGCCCAGTCCCGACACCGGCTGCTCGAACTGCCCGATCACGTTGACGCGCTGCTCGTCGACGCCGAGCGCCGAGCGCTTGGTGAAGGCCGCGGGCTCGATTCGCGAGACACGCGCCAGCATCGGCGGGCGTCCCGAGCTCCGTACCTCCATCGTCATGCCGACGGCGACCTGCGACGCATCGCGCGAGAGAATGTCGCTCACCACTTCGAGGCTCGCCGGGTCGCCCACCTCGACAAGTGGCGTGCCAGCCATCACGACCCGGTCGTGCGCCTCGAAGACGCGGAGCACGCGTCCGCGAATGGGCGATGGCACGCGCACAGCGCTCGCGCTCCCTGACGCGGGACTGGCGCCGAGCAGCGCGGCGCGGGCGGCCCGCTCTCCTTCGCGCGCCGCGTTCACACGGGCGTTGGCCACGTCCAGTTCGCGCTCGCGGTCCAGCACCAGCCGCTCCGCTTCTTCGCGCTGGCGGTCGGATAGGGCGCCTTCGGCCGCCAGGCGCACGGCGCGCGAGCGGTCGCGTCGCGCCTCGTCGAGCGCGAGTTGCACCTGCGCGACCTGCGAGCGTGCCTCGCGCGTGCGGCTCGCGGCCTGCGCAATGAGGGCGCTCCCCTCGGCGCGCGCGCGCGCATCCAGCGGCGCCGGATGCATCGTCGCCACGACCCCGTTGGCGGCGACCGAATCGCCGGGGACGAGGCGATTCTCATCGACACGACCGGTGATCGGCGCCGCGATCTCCACGTGGTCGCGCACGCGCGTGCGCCCATCCTCCTCCAGCGTCACCCGCAGCGACCCGAACGTGGCGGGGACGATCTCGACGGCGAGCGGCGCCGGGCGCATGCGCCACGACACCGCCCCCACCACGACGACGGCCCCAACGATCCACAGCGCTCTCGCGCGCGTCATGAGCATGGTGCTACTCCCTGGTCTTGAGTACCGCCACGAGGTCGAGGCGATCCACGCGCCGCCGCACCGCCACCGCCGAGAGCGCGGCGGCCATGGCAATGACGCCGGCACCGAAAAGGTACGTCGCGGGGCGCGCCACGACAGGAATGCGGAACAGCGCCGACTCGAAGCGCACCGCGATCAACCATGTGAGAAGGTACGCGACCGCAAAGGCCACCGGGAACGACGCCACCGTGAGCGCCCCTTGCTCGCCCGTGAGCATCCCGCTCACCTCGCCGCGCGTGAAGCCAAGGATGCGCAGCGACGCCATCTCGCGGCCACGTTCGGAGAGTGCGACGCGCGCGCCGTTGTACACGATCCCGGCCGCGATGACACAGGCAAAGCCCAGGGTGAAGGCGAGCGAGATCGAGAAGCTCTCGGCGATGGTGCGCTCGAAGCTCCCCAGCATCGCGCTCCGGACCGACACGCCGCTCACCACCGGCATTGCCTTGAGATGACGATACAGCGAATCGATGCGCCGCGGATCCGCGCGGAGCACAACGCCCGTGAAGACCGGCGTGCCGCCCTCGAGCCGCTGCAGCGCAGCGGGCGCCATGTAGGCGGCGGTGCCCAGCATGTCGTCGTTTGTTCCCGAGACCTCCACGCGCGCCACGCGCCGCTCCCCTTCCAGGAACTCCAGTTGCAACGCATCGCCGCGGCGGGCGCCGAGCTTCTCGGCGAGTGCCGAGGACAGGAGGATCCCCTCGCTCGGCACCTGGCGGATGGTCCCGTCGATATCGACCACGCGGCGGAGCGCGGCGTGCGGCGGAAAGGCGACGATCGCCGTCCGGTAGCTGCGCTCGTGGTGCCGCAGGCGCGCCGGCACCATGCGAAAGCCCTCGGCCTCCTGCACGCCGACCGCGCGCGCCACCTCGCGCACCCCCTCCTCGCGCAGTGGTTCGCGAAACGTGACCGTCACGTCGCCGCGGTCGACCACGTGAAACTGCTGCAGCTTGATGTAGTCCACCGAATCGAAGAGTCCTTGCGTGGCAATCACCAGTCCGCCGGCCAGCGCCAACCCGAGGATGGAAAGCATCGTCCTGCCGGGGCGCCGCTCGAGGTTGCGTGCGACCACGAGGTGTCGCGGAGACTTCGTGACCCACGACAGCGCACGCTCCAGGCTCCCGCGCCGGAAGCGCGCCGGAGCCTCGGGGCGCATGGCCTCCGCCGGCGGGAGCGCGACGCCGCGCATCACGGCGCCTAACGCGCCCAACAGGCCGGAGACGACGCCGATCGCCGCGGCGGCCAGGACGATGCTCCAGTCCGGCGTGAAGGCGGCGGCTGGGAACTGGTAGAACCGCGCGTAGACGAGTGCCAGTTGCCCAGCCGACCACAGCCCGAACACCGTCCCGGCCACCACGCCCGCGAGCACGGGGACCATGGCCAGGAGGAGGTAGTGCTGCGCCACCGTCACGTTGGAGAACCCAAAGGCTTTGAGCGTCGCGATCTGCTCGCGCTGCATGTTGACGAGTCGCGACAGGACCACGTGCAGCAGGAAGGCGGTGACCGCGAGGAAGATCGCCGGGAGGAGGATGCTGGTGACTTGCGTCTCGTCGATCTCGCCGTCGAGGAACTGCGACGAGACCTGGTCGGCTCGCGCGTACGCACCGCCGGTGCCGAACGGCGCCAGGAGGGTGTCGACGCGTTCCAGCACCGGCGCCACCGCCGCACCAGGCGCAAGGGCGAGCGCGAGGTCGTTGAAGGCCCCCACGAGGTCGAAGGGAGCGGCCAGCGCCCCCCGCGCCATCCAGAGGATGCCAAAGCGCCGGTTGTCGGGAAAGAGCCCGCCGCTGGCGATCTCGTAGACGTACTCCGGCGAGACACCGACACCAACGAGCCGCAGCCAGCGCCGTCGTCCGTTCAGGACCACCCCCACCGAGTCGCCGAGTGAGAGCGCGTTGGCCGTCGCGAAGGCGCGCGAGGCAATGACCTCGTCGTCGCGCGATGGTTCAGGCCAGCGTCCGGCCGTCAGGTGCACCTCGTTGAGCGCGGTGGTACGCGGCACCGGAATCGAGACGAGCCGCACCACGGCCGGCTCGGCGAGTCGCGGGACGTCGGCGACGACCTCCATGACGACACGGGCGTCGACGGCGGCCACGCCTCGTATCGCGCGCAAGCGCTCGAGCGACTGCAGGGGCGCGCGACGCAGCGACACGAAGACGTCGGCGAAGCGCGACGACGCATAGTACGCATCGCGCGAGTGCCGCAGGTGGCCATGCATGGAGCGGAGCGCAACAAAGGTCGCGATCCCGCAGGCCACCACCGCGGCAATGGCGCCCATCTGCCCGCGATAGTGCCAGGCGTCGCGCAGGAGCTTGCGCTTCAGCGTGCGCATGGTCACCAGTCCAGCTCGCGCGGCGCCACCTGCCGCTCGTTGGTGACTTCCTCCACGATGCGTCCGCTCCGCATGCGCAGCACGCGATGCGCCATTTGCGCGATGGTCGCGTTGTGCGTGATGACGACGGTGGTGGTTCCCATCTCGCGGTTGATGTCGGCCAGCGCCTCGAGGACCACCACGCCGGTCTCCGCGTCGAGGGCGCCGGTGGGCTCGTCGCACAGCAGGACGTCGGGGCGCTTGGCGAGGGCGCGGGCGATGGCGACACGCTGCTGCTCTCCGCCCGACAGCTGCGACGGAAAGTGGTCCAGCCGCGACGCAAGCCCAACACGCGCCAGCGCCTCCTCGGCGGTCATGGGGTGCGCCGCGATCTCGGTAACCAGCGCCACGTTCTCGCGCGCCGTGAGACTCGGGATGAGGTTGTAGAACTGGAACACGAAGCCGACGTGCTCGCGCCGATAGCGCGTCAGCTCTCCTTCGTTGGCCGCCACCAGGTCGTGGTCGCGAAAGCGCACGTCGCCGCTGGTGGGCGCGTCGAGCCCGCCGAGGATATTGAGGAGGGTCGACTTGCCGCTGCCGGATGGGCCGAGGATGACGACAAACTCGCCGGCGAAGAGGTCGAGGTCGACGCCTTGCAGCGCCTTGACGTCGACGTCGCCCATGCGGTAGGTCCTGGCAAGGGCGCGCGCACGGAAGATCGCTTCGCGGGGCATGGGCGCGTCACGGAAGCCGTGTCGCCTGGAACGCCACGAGTTGCCACCGCCCCCCGCGCTCGACCCACACATCGGTGAATCGAATGCGATAGGGCGAGGGCTGCGCCTTGAGCTTGACGCGCAGGAGTCCCGTCACCACGCCGGTGGACCCATAGGCGCGAGCGCGCAGCGAATCCGGGGTTAGGTAGTCGAGCGCATAGGGTCCACCGGGCCCCACCTCGGCAAGGACAGTGCGCTTGTCATCGAAGGCGCCGCTGGAGCGGGCGTAGGTCAGGTCGGGGGCCAGCAGCGAGTCGAGGGCGGCGCGATTGGCGGTGAAGTCGGCGCTCACGCGTGCCTCCGTCAGGCGCAACAATCGCTGCTCGGCCGCGGTCTGCGCACGCCCCGCGACCGGCATCACGAGGGCGGCCACGGCCGCCGAGGCCGCGAGCACGACACGCAGCGCGTTGTTTCGAACGATCGCCGAGTTGGAAGACATGGGACGCAGGTGCGGGAAGGGTGAAGGAATGACCCACGACGCAGCGAGGGCGACCGAAGCCGGTCGCCCTCGTCGCGGCGTTCGTGGGAGACGTCGCTCCGCGCTCAGGCCCAGCGGAAGCCGCTCTTCGACAGCGGGAGCGAGCGCACACGCTTGCCCGTCGCGGCGAAGATCGCGTTGCACAGCGCCGGAACCACCGGCGGCAGCGCCGGCTCGCCGATCCCCGTCGGCGAAAAGTCGGTGAGCTTGAAGTGCACCTCCACCGGCGGCGCCTGGCGCATGCGCAGCAGCGGGTACTGGTTGAAGTTCGATTGCTCGGCGCGTCCGGCCTTGATCGTGATTTCCTGCGTCATGGCCTCGGAGAGCCCGTCCAGGACGGAGCCTTGCACCTGCTGCTCCGCACCGCTGGGGTTGATGATCTGGTTGCCGACGTCGCCGGCAACCCAGACCTTGTTCACCTTCACGGCCCCATTGGCGGCCACGCTCGCCTCCACCACCTCGGCAAAGTAGCCGCGATGGCTGAAGTGGAAGGCCACGCCGCGCCCCGTCCCCTTGGGCAGCGTCACCTTTCCCCAGTTGGACTTCTGCGCCACGAGTTCGAGGACGCCGCGCATGCGCCCCGCGTCGTACGCCGCCGACCCGTCCGGGTTGGCCACCAGGCGCGGATCGCCGAGGAGCGCCAGGCGGAAGTCGACCGGATCCTTGCCGGCCGCCTCGGCCAGTTCGTCGATGAACGAGTGGAAGACGTAGGCGAGCGCGTTGCTCCCCGGGGCGCGCAACGGCCCGGTGGGGACGCCGGACGGGATGTTCGTGACGTCGTACTGGAAGTTGGCAATGAAGCGCGACGGGAACTCGGTGGGCGCCATCCCCGCGCTGGGGCCGAAGCGCTCCCCTTCACCAAACGAGACGAAGTGGTTCTTCCAGGCGACGATCTTGCCGGCGGCGTCCACGCCCGCCGTGAGGTTGTGCCACCCCGCGGGACGATAGAAGTCGTGGCGCATGTCGTCCTCGCGCGACCACAGGAGCTTGACCGGGGTCCCTGCTTCCTTCGCGATCCACGCGGCTTCGACCATGTAGTCGTTGCTCAGGCGGCGCCCGAAGCCACCGCCGGCGCGGATCATGTGAATCGTGACCGCCTTCTCGTCCACGCCTAACGTCCTGGCCACGAGCTGGCGCCCCGGCTGCGGGTTCTGCGTGGGGGCCCAGATCTCCACCTTGCCGTCCACGACGGAGGCGGTGCAGTTCTGCGGCTCGAGCGTGGCGTGCGAGATGAACGGGTAGAAGTATGTCGCCGAGACAGTCTTCGCGGCCGTGGCGAGCGCCGCGTCGGGATCGCCGTCCTTGCGCAGCGTCTTGAACGGTGCCGCCTTGGCAAGGCGCGCCGCCTCCGCCGCGTATGTGTCGCTCCCCTGCGAAGCGGTCGCCCCTTCGTCCCACACGACTTGCAGGGCGCCGCGCGCCTTCTGCGCATACCACCACGAGTCGGCGACGATGGCGACCCCGCCGAGCAGTCCGTTCAGCGCCGTCCCGCCCTCGACCACGAAGGCGTCCTTGATCCCGGGCATGGCCCGGATCGCGTCGAGGTTGGCCGACTTCACCTTGCCGCCGAAGACGGGGCACTTCTCGAAGATGGCGTACTTCATTCCCGGGACCGTCACGTCGATCCCAAACAGCGGCTTGCCGGTGACCAGCAGCGGGTTGTCGACCCCCTTGCGGAACTTCCCGATGATCCGGAAATCCCGGGGATTCTTGACCGGCACGCTCTTGAGGTCGGGCGCGGTGAGCGTCGCCGCCCTCGCGACCAGGTGGCCATAGGGCGCCGTGCGTCCCGACGCCTTGTGCTCGACGACTCCGGGCGAGGTGGTGAGTTCCGACGCCGGCACTCCCCAGTTTGAGGCGGCGGCCGCGAGCAGCATCTGGCGCCCGGCCGCACCGATGCGTCGATGCTCGTCCCAGTTCATTGGGGTGGCGGTGCTCCCGCCGGCAAACTGCTGCCCGTACTTGTCGGGCTCACTGTCGCCCTGCACCACCGTCACCTGGTTCCAGTCGACGTCCAGTTCCTCGGCGATGAGCATGGGGAGCATGGTCTTGATCCCCTGCCCGATCTCCGGGTTCTTGTTGACGATCGTGACCTTGCCGTCCGGCGTGAGGCGGATGAAGACGTTGGGACGGAACTCGTCGGCCGCCGCCGGCTGCAACGCGGCCGCGGTGCCGGCGAGCGCCTCCGCGGGGCGCAGGTAGGCGCCCAACAGGAGGCCGCCGCCGGCAATGGCCGACACGCGCAGGAAATCACGGCGATCCACACGCGGGGACATCTCGGTCTTCACGGGCTCGGTGACCCGGGGAGTCGTGAGCGAATCCATGGGGCCTCCTTATGCGTTGTCGTCCCCCGGCCGCCCGGCCGGGGTCGTGGCCGGCTGCTCCGTGCCGGCTGCCTTGCGGATCGCCGCCTTGATGCGCAGGTACGTCGCGCATCGGCAGAGGTTCCCGTTCATCGCCGTATCGATCTGCTCGTCCGTCGGCTTGGGCGTCCGGGCAAGGAGCGCGGCCGCCGTCATGAGCTGGCCGGCCTGGCAGTAGCCGCACTGCGGGACGTCGAGCTCGTCCCACGCCTGCTGCAGCGCGGTGAGCGTCCCGGCATTGGGCGCCAGCCCCTCGATCGTGACGATCGACGCCCCCTCCGACGCCGCCACCGTCGTGCGGCAGGCGCGCGTTGGCGTACCATCCTTGTGCACGGTGCACGAGCCGCACTGCCCGATACCGCACCCGTACTTGGTCCCCTTCAAGTCGAGGACGTCACGCAGGACCCACAGGAGCGGCATGTCCGCCGGGACATCGACCGTGTGAGTCTTCCCGTTGACCTTGAGTGTGTACGCCATGGTGGGACGCTCTGAGAGGAGGACGATCCTGAAAGGGAGCCAGACCCCGATCGTAATCTTACGCGTTCTTCACGCTACGCGCTGCCTGGCATACGGCCGCGTCCGGCCGCCTGACGCCACGGGGCGAACGGGCGCTACCGCCCCGCCTCGCGCACCACCTCGACCAGGGCATCGCCATAGCGCGCCGCCTTCGCCGCCCCAATCCCGTAGATCCCCTCCAGCGCCGAGACGGTGCGCGGCCGCAGCTCGGCGATCTCGTGCAGGGTGCGGTCGCTGGCCACGACGTATGGCGGAACCCTGCCGGCGCGCGCGAGTTCCAGGCGACGCGCGCGCAGTGCCTGGAAGAGCGCCGCGTCCTCGGCCGAGAGCTCGGAAACCTCGTTGCGCGGACGGCTCCCGCGCGGCGCCACCGCTGAGCGGGGGCGCTCGTGCCGTGGCTGGTCGCTGGGGAGGAGTAGTCGGACCGTTCCTGTCGCGAAGAGCACACGCTTGCCGGCGGGGGTGAGGGCCACCATGGGGCGATCGCCCCCGGTGAAGTCGACCCAACCGGCGGTGACGCAGCGGCGCAGGAGCGCGGTGATCCACGCTTCGCTGCGCCCGCGCAGCGCACCAAAGGTGCGCGTCTCCTGCAGCCCCGATCGCTCGAGGCGCGGATCGGGGGTTCCGGCGAGCAACTTGACCGCGGCCAGCATCCCGAAGCGGCAATGCGTGCGCGCCACCGCGCTCAGCGCCTTGCGCACGGCGATTGCCGTCTCCTCGGCGTCGCTCGCGTTAGGCTCGTCGAGGGCGGTGCAGCTGTCGCAGCGCCCGCACCCCGACAGCGTCTCGGCCTCGTCGCCAAAGTAGCGCAGGATGGCGTCGTGCCGGCAGCTACCGCCCTCGGCCCACCGCATGAGTTCGAGGAAGAGCGACCAGCGGTGTTGCACGCGTGCCTGGTCCACCTCGCCGAAGTCGTTGGGCATCTCCAGCAGCCGGCGGCGCAGGGGGAGGTCGCCTGGGGAATGACACATCACGCCGATGGCATCATCACCATCGCGTCCGGCGCGCCCAACCTCCTGGTAGTACGCCTCGATGGACCCTGGCGGGGCGAGATGAATGACGGCGCGCACATCGGCGCGGTCGATCCCCATCCCGAAGGCGTTGGTCGCCACGATGACGTCGATGGCGCCGTCGCGAAAGCGTTGCTGCGCGCGCTCGCGCACCTCGCCCGACATCCCGGCGTGGTAGCCGTCCACGCGCCACCCCGCGCGCTTGAGGCGTGCGAACTCCTCCTCCGTCTTCTTGCGCGTGGGGGCATAGACGATGGCCGCCCCGCGTGCTCCCCGTGCCCCGCCAATCGCCTCCTGCAGTGCCGCATCGACCACGCGCGACAGGTCGGCGGCGCTTCGCACCTCGTGAACCCGCAATCCAAGGTTAGGGCGAGCGAAGCCGCGCACCAACTGCGGCGTGTCGGCGCCAAGCCCGAGGCGCTCGAGGATCTCGTCGCGCACGATCGGCGTCGCCGTCGCCGTGCAGGCCATCACGCGTGCGTCGGCGAGGTCGGCGACCAACTCGCCGAGCTGGAGGTATTCCGGGCGGAAGTCGTGTCCCCACTCCGAGATGCAGTGCGCCTCGTCGATCGCGACCAGCGGGCAGTCGAGTTCCTTCACCAGGCTGCGGAACCCCGGAAAGGCCAGCCGCTCCGGGGCGACGTAGGCGATCTGGAACTCGCCGCGCGCCAGCGCCGACATCCGGCGGCGCACCTCATCGGCGTCGAGCGTGGCGGCGAGGAAGGTTGCCCGCACGCCGCGTTCGGTGAGCGCGGCCACCTGGTCGTGCATGAGCGACACGAGCGGCGACACCACCAGCGTGGTCCCCGGGAGTACCGTGGCGGGGAGCTGGTAGATGAGTGACTTCCCGCCCCCGGTGGGCGCGACGAGGAGGAGGCGACGAGCGCGGAGGATGGTCTCGATTGCCTCACGTTGCCCGGGGCGAAAGGCGTCGTAGCCCAGTTGCTTGAGGGCGGCGTCGAGGTCGGGGAGCGGGAGGGGGGCGGCGTGCGTCATCGCTCGCAAGTTCACGGGTGACGTGCGCGCGTCGCAACCATTTCATCGCACGATGTGGCAGATTCACGGCGGGGACGGCGCCGCGCGCGCGCGATATCGTCACCCCGCGGCGTTGTGCGCACAGCGCACGAGGAGAACGTCGCGTACTGGAAGGAGCGATTCCCGTCGCCCCCACGCCCAACCTCCCGCGATCCCATCGATGGCCACTCCGAGATCATTTCACGCGCTGTTCCTCGTCACGGCGCTCGCGTTCGCGAACAGTGCGCAGGCCCAACGCCGCGGTGCGGTGAACGAGTACGGCAATCCGCCCAGGCTCGCGCCGGCGCCGACCACGGCGGCCATCACGCCGCGCGACCTCCAGATTCGCCTGTACCAGTTCGCCGACGATTCCATGCAGGGGCGGCAGGTGGGGCGCGCGGGGAACATGAAGGGGACGGCGTACATCGCCGCGGAGCTCAAGCGCCTGGGGCTCGTCGCCGCGGGCGACAACGGCGGCTACTTCCAGACGCTCCCCTATCACCTGCGTTCGTTCACGTCGCACTCGCGCCTCTCCGTCAGCGGCAACCCGCTCACCTGGGAGAAGGACTGGGTCGCCGTGCCCGGGGTGCGGGCGCCACGCCCGGTCGTTGGCGCGGAGGTGATCTTCGGCGGCGTGGCCGGCGACACGTCGCGACAGATCAGTGCGGCCGACGCCGCGGGGAAGTTCGTCGTGGTGCTCGCGGCACCGCCCTCGGCGAACGCGCCCCGTGGCCCTGTGGCGCGCTTCGCGCCTCCACCGCCATCCAGGCTGGGGAGCGCGGCGGCCGTTGCCACGGTCGACCTCGACGCGCTCACGCCGGCGCAGCGTCGCGCGATCAACGAGCCCGTGGTGGCGACGCAGGCGCAGGTGGGGCGCGGTCGTCCCGGGGGGCCGGCGAGCGCCACCGACTCGCTCACGCTCCTCAAGCAGCAGCTCGACCAGCTCGCGCCCCAGGCCATACTCCGCCTGACGAGAGACGGCGCGGCGCGGCTGTTCGGCGTGCAGTCCGTGGAAGGGCTCGCACTCGGCACACGCGGCGGGACGGTGAACGCGTCGCTCGACTACGTGGAGCTGCCCAGCGACTATGCGCGTAACGTCGTCGCGATCCTTCCGGGGAGCGACCGCGCGCTGGCCGGGCAATACGTCGCGCTGGGCGCGCATAACGACCACGTCGGCTTCAACACGCCGGTCGACAAGGATTCGCTCAAGGCATTCAACAACGAGCGCAACCGTCGCCTGCTGGCCAACAACATGATTGCGCTCACCACCGAGCAGCTCTCGGCGATTCGCGTGAACATGGACAGCATCCGCAAGGTGCACCCGGCGGCGCGGCTCGACTCGATCAACAACGGCGCGGACGACGACGGCTCCGGGTCGATGGCGCTGCTCGAGATCGCCGAGTTCCTGTCGTCGCAGTCGGTCAAGCCACGGCGCTCGACCTTGTTCGTGTGGCACACGGGCGAGGAGGCGGGGCTGGTGGGCTCGGCCTTCTTCACGCGCAACCCGACCGTCCCGCTCGACTCCATCGTGGCGCAGCTCAACATCGACATGATCGGGCGCGGACGCGAGGGCGACCTTCCCGGCGGCTCGTCCGACTACCTCGGCGTGGTCGGGTCGTTCTTCGACTCGAAGGACCTGGGCGAAACGGTGGCTCGCGTGAACGGCAAGCAGGCCAGGTCGCTGTCGCTCGACTACAAGTACGATTCCACGCTCAGCTGGACGGGGTACAACAACATCTACGGGCGCTCCGATCACTACAACTACGCGCTGCAGGGGATCCCGATCGCCTTCTTCTTCACCGGGCTGCACGGCGACTACCACCAGCGCACCGACGAGCCCGAGTTCATCGACTATCCGCACTACGCGCGCATCACCAACTACATCCGCGACATCGCGGTCGATGTGTCCAATGGCCCGCGCCCGCGCATCAACGGGACGCGTCCGGCCAAGCCGCCGCGTCCGTCGGTCCCGTAGGCGGGACACGCACGACTCGCGCGATTGCGCTCGGCGCGGGGACGATCCCTCGCCGAGCGCGGCGCTCGCTACCAGCGCATCTCCGCCGTCACGAAGATCGCGCGTGCGGGCAGCACGAAGTAGCGCACCGTGCCTGACGAGGAGACCGACCCGCTGCCATAGCGCTGCGAGTTGCCCAGGTTGGCGCCGCGCACCATGAGGGCGTAGCGATCGCGCGACCAGCGTGCCGTGGCATCGAGCACGTGGTACGACGGGAGCACCCGGTCGGCACTCGACGTGTTGTCAAGGAAGGCGCGCGACTGGAAGCGCCCTTCCACACCCACGGTGAACGACCGGGCGACGGCAACGTCGGCGCGCTGCACGCTCATGAAGCGCGGGGTGAGCAGCGGTTCCACGTTGCGCCGCAGCACCGGCGTGCCACGCGAGGAGTCGGTGAACTGGCGAATGCGGTTGGTGCTCCAGGCCACGTTGCCGCCCAGCGACAGTCGCGACGTCGCGCGCCACGCCGCATCCACCTCGAGGCCGCGACGGTAGCTTTCCCCAACGTTGCGACGAAGCACCGCCCCCGAGGCAGTGGGCGCGCCGATGCGCGCGATGTCGTTACGGAAGTCCATCGAGTAGACGTTGGCCGACAGGTCGTAACGTGCGCGCGCCACGGTGAACCCCGCCTCGAAGTCGCGCACCGTCTCCGGGCGCACGCGGGTGAAGTCGCCGTAGTCGCCCACGTTCGTCGCGTTCAAGTCGTCGTCGCCGGCCAAGAGGTCGCTGCGCGCGGGTTCGCGCGTGGTGGCGCCGTAGGACGCGAAGAGGTTTACGCCATTGGCGAGCGACAGCGTGACGCCGCCTTTGGGGTTGAGGAAGCTCCAGTCGATCGATCTTTCGCTGATTCCCGCGTTGGCGTCCGGCTCGTAGCGGAACTCGGCATGGCGCCCCTGCACGTCGGCGAACCAGCGCAGGCGTCCGACGTCGTACGACGCCTTGAGGAAGGCACTGATGTCCGACTTGTGCCCGGTGTTGTCGTAAAGTGTGGTGGCGGGCTGCAGGTAGCCGCGATGCGCTCTCGCGTAGTCGTTGGCGTTGACGCCCGCAAACACTCGCAGCGCGCCGCGCTGGTGGTTCACCGCGCTGGTGACGCCGTACCAGGTGTGCGCCAGGTTGAAGCGATAGCGATCGGGGAGGTAGAAGTAGTCGTAGCTCCCCGAGGCGGAATTGCGATAGACCGTCGTGTTGAGCGACGTGGCGTCGCTCACGAGGCGGGTATAGGCGAGCGCCACCATCTGCTGCCCAAAGCGATCACGCTCGTCAGGCGCCAGCGGGTTGTATCTGCGGTTGGTGCGCAGCTCGTCCCGCGTCGCCCCCACGTAGGCCAGCGTATCCGAGAGCACGCCAGCCAGCGCCGTGAGCTTGACGATGTCGCGGTCGCCGAAATAGCCGGCGCCGAGCAGCGCCGAGCCACCGGCGACGCCCGCATGTTCGCGATAGCCGTTGGTCTGCAGGACGCCCAGGCGAGCCTGCACGGCGAAGCGGCGCCCCGGCCCGGCGAGCCCGCTGGCGGCGGAGGCGCTGACCCGGCGCGCCCCGAACGACCCCACTTGCAGCTGGACGTCACCGCTCGCCTGGCGCTGCGCCACCGGCATGGTCTCGAAGTTGACCGACCCGGCAAACGACGCCGTGCCGGCGCTCGACGTCCCCACCCCGCGTTGCACCTGCACCGACTGCACGCTCGACATCAGGTCCGCGAAGTTGGCGAAATAGAGGACCTGGTCTTCCATGTCGTTGAGCGGGATCCCGTCGATCGTGATGTTGATGCGCGTCTGGTCCATCCCGCGCAGCCGGAGATAGCTGTATCCCCAGTTGGTCCCGGTCTCGGTGTGCGCCGTCATCGCCGGTGCCGCCCCCACGAGGAGGAGCGGGACGTCCTGCCCGAACTGGCGCTGCCGAATGGCCGCCGCCGGAATCGTCTTTTGCGCGATGGGGGCCGCGTCGGAAGCGCGGATCGCCGTGACCAGCACGCGCTCGATGCGCCGCACGCTGTCGCCCGGCACCGAGTCGCGGCGCGCGGGGAGCGTATCGCGCGCCTGCGCGGCCAGCGATGACGACCAGGCGGTCGCGGCAATGGCGACAACGCGCGCGAGCGGAGTGAAGCGCGCGAACGAAGTTAAGCGCGCGAGCGGTCCAAGGCGTGCGAGCGTTACAGGGCGGGCGCCGATCGATCGGCGCGCACGGCGCGCGGTGCGCGCCTGGGGCAGGCAAGACATCGTTGGACTCCCTACGCCGGTACGAACCGGATCAGGTTCTACGGGACTCTCTCAGCCGGCGATCACTCGCGTCGTCGGCACCCCGGTCATGTGCGCGAAGGTTAATCGGGCAACACCGCGCGGCGAAAGCCCTCAGGCGCGCCGCGCGCCTCGACGGGAGCGCACGCCGAGTGCGCCCCCGCTGCCTGCGGCATCACTTCACGATCCGGCGCTCCACCGAGGTCTTGAGATCCTCCTCGATGACCGGTGAGCGCAACAGATCGCGCACGCGCTCCAGGCGCGACATGGCCACGTCGTTCCGCTTGGCCTTCTGCCACAGGATCGCTGCCTCGAACGTTGCCCTGAGTTCCATCGTCGGGTCGCCGAAGCGCGCCGCCTCCTGCGCCGTCTCGTCGAGCGTGGTTGCCGCGTCGACCACCTTCCCCTGGAAGAGCTGCGCACCGGCCATGCGCCACAGGGCCGTCCCCGAATAGATGCGCGCCTCGCGCTGTTCGGCGGCAATTGCCTTGTAGAGCTTGATGGCCTCGGCGTCGCGTCCGTTCACCGAGGCGGCGTCTGCCTGGGCCAGGAGGCGTTGCAGCCTCTCGGGATCGGGGGCCGGTTCCACCCTGGTGGTCGCCGGGACATAGGACCTCGAGGCGAGCGATTGCAGCGCGAGCGCGGGGGCTGCTGCCAGGGGGAGGGCAAGCGCGCTGAGCAGGATGCGAGTGGCAGGGCGCATGACGAGTACCTCCGTATGGGGAATCGCGAGCGCATCGCACCATGGGTGCACTCGCGTGGTAGCCAGTCAGACGCCTGCGGCGCGTGCAGAGATTCGCCGCGGGGACGGAGGGCGACATACGGGTGACCAACGGCAGGGGGCCGCCACGTGCAGTGCACGGGCGGCCCCATTGCTCGATGCAACGGCGGGCGGCGAGACCTCGCGTGACCCGCGCCGGGTGTCGCGTCGGCTACGCTGCCGCTACGCCGCCGCTACGCCGCCGCTACGCCGCGGCTACGACGCGATCTTCTCCTTCTTCTGACGGCTCTTGAGGTGTTCTTCCATCTTGAGGCGCGGCACGCCGTTCACCATCCAGTCGGGCGCGGGTGCTCCCTTGAGGTAGTGGTCGAAGTACTCACGCATGCGGATGGTGTAGTCCTTCTGGTTCTTTGGCAGCTGCAAACCGTGGTTCTCCCCCACGTACTGCAGCATGATGACGTCCTTGTCCAGTTCGCGCAGGTGGTTGAACCAGGTGATCCCCTGGTTGAAGTCGACGGCGCCATCCTTCTCGTTATGCAGGATCATCAGCTTGGTCTGCACCTGGTCGGCGTGGAAGGCCGGCGAGTTGCGCAGGTAGGCCTCCATGTTCTCCTGCACGCTCCCCTTGAAGCGCCCCTGCGAGTTCTCGAAGATCGCCATGTCGGCGGTGCCGGTGTTCCAGTAGACGCTGGCGTACATGCTCACCATGTCGGTGAGCGGGGCGCCGGTGACGATGCTCTTGAACAGCGTCCCCGTCTGCGTGGCGAGGAACGACGACTGGTACCCTCCCCAGCTGTGCCCATGCAATCCGACGTTGGCCGGGTCGACGATCCCGGTCGCGATCGCCGCCTTCACCGCCGGCACCACGCACCACACCGACGACATTCCCGGGTCGTTGATCTTGTACACGATGTCCGGCTGCAGCACGGCGTAGCCGCGCGACGTGTAGATGCTGGGGTTGAAGGCGCGCGTTTCGTTTGGCACCGCGTACTGGTGCAGCCCCTGCGACAGCTTCTCGTAGATGTAGACGACGGTGGGATACTTCTTGCCCGGCTCGTAGTTGGCCGGGAGGTAAAGCGCCCCCTGCAGCGTATCGCCCTTGTCGCTCACATAGTCGACCAGGCGCGCCCCGGACGACCAGGCGTAGTCCTTCTGCTGCGGATTGGCGTCGGTGAGTCGGCGCGGCGAGGCCAGTGTCTTGTCGCTCACCCAGTAGTCGGGGAACTGCTGCACCGTCTGCCGCGTGAAGATCCACGTCTCCGCATCGCGCGCACGCGAGACGAAGTACTTGGCGTCGTCCCACAACAGCGACTGCGCGCCAGCCTTGAGCGGCTGCACCACGGCCAGCCCTTCCTTCTTTGTCCACTCGCCATACGTCTGGAGGTACACCGGCCGAGTGAGGTCGATGCCGCGCTCCTTCGGGTTGAAGACCAGGCGCCGCGTGTAGCGGATCCGGTCCTTCTTCCCGTTCCCCGTCAGGTTCACCAGTGCCCCGCCCTTCACCGGGACCTTCCACACGTCCCAGTTGTCGAACAGGAGGACGTGCTGGTTGTCGCTCGCCCAGCCTAACGGCTGGACGGGCGGGCGATCGACGTTGTGATCGTCCTCGCTGTCGATGAACGAGGTGGGCGCACCCTGCGTGACGTTGCGCACCATCTTCGACGCGAAGTCGTAGACGTGGTAGTTGCCGTCGTCGTAGAAAAGCGCCTTGGTCCCGTCGGGCGACGGCTGCCATGCGTAGCGCACCGACTTCACGGCCAGCGTCCGCGCGCCGGTCGCCAGGTCGATCACGTAAAGGTCGCGCCGCTGCCCGCCATCGATGTTGTCGCGGCGCTCATACGCGCGACGATCGTTGCCGACGGCATAGCGCTCACGCGGCGCAAGCGCCACGTCGCGCAGCTCGTCGTCGGCGAGTCGGATGAACTTCTTCTCCGCCAGGCGATACTCGGCCAGGTACGAGTACGTCTTGTCGCGCTGCTCCTCCACCTGCTGTTGCGACTGCAGGCGCGGATCGCCCTTGCCATGCCAGATCACGAGCGTCGGCAGGTCATCGTCGGTCCCGCCCACGCCGGCCGGCGACTGCATTGCCCCGGGCGTCCCGGCCACTGGGCGCACGTCGGGGCGCGGCGTCTTGGAATCGGGGCCGGCGCGGCGTGCCGCAATGCCGAAGAAGATGGCGCTCCGGTCGCTGGCCCACCGCGGCGCGCGATCCGGCGAGATGCGCATCCCCAGCGGAAAGCCTGACGAGTCGGCCGCGGCGCTGTAGGTCGTCCTGGCGGGCGCCGGCAAAGAAGCGTTGGACCATCCCAGCACGCTGTACACCGTGTCGCTGGCCGCGCTGTCCGGCCGTCCGCGCAGGACCGACAACGCGAACCCGCTGTCGCTCCACGCCAGCCGCCGGTAGAGCTGCTTCTCGCTATCGAGCGTATGCACCACGTCGGTGGACAGGTTGCGGAGTTGCACGCCATTCCCCACCAGGTCCCTGGTCTCGACCGTCCACGCGAGCCACGCCCCGGCGTCGTCGACGGCGAACTCGCCCACCGCGCCCACGGTGCTCAGAGCACCGCTCCTCAGGTCGACCAGAATCATCTCGGCGGCATTGGTCCCCTCGGCGTTGTAGCGGTGCAGCACCGCGTAGTTGGGGCGCTCGCCGGCAAAGACGGCGCGTCGCACCTTCTCCACGTCGCGCTTCTCGCCCGTGGACAGGTTCACGAGCACCGCCCCGTTCTGCAGCGGCTTGCGCTCCTTGCGCAGCTTCCGGGCGTCGGCGGCCTTGGGGTATGTCATGAACAGCGCCCACTTCGCGTCGCCGGAGAGGAGGAGCGGCGCGTCGCCACCGCCGCCAAAGCCCTGTTGCAGTGGCGGTTCACCGATCGGGAATCGCCACTCCTTTCCCCCGTCGGCCGTGGGGCGGATCACGACCTCGGCGTCACCCTCGTTGGGAGCGAGCACGTAGGCGAACCACTTTCCGTCGTTGGAGGTGACGGCGTTGCGGATCGTCTTCCAGAAGGCGAGATCGGCAGGGTCGAGTTCCTTGAGCGCGAGGCGCGGTGCAGCGGCGGCGCCTTGCGCCTGCAGCGGCGCCGACGCGATGAGCCACGTGGCCAGGGTGGCGACGAGCAGGAACAACGCCGGCCGCACCCGCGGCGGCACCGTACCGACGGAACCGGAGCGAACTGACAGCATGGGACCTTCCCGGTTGAGCATTCGAACGCGGCCAGCGCGCCCCCGCGCGCTGGCTGTCGGGGAAGTTGGGCCGTTGCACGATGGCCGGCCAGAGCGCCCATGTCCCCCCACCCCTCCGGTCCCGGGCGCCCGATCCCCTACGGTCGCCCCGCCTGACGGATGGTGCGCCCAATTCCCTCCGACTCGAGCGCCACGCTCCAGAAGCTCGAGTTGTTGTTGTCCCAGTTCACGAGCCAGTTGTAGGTCGCATCGGCCTCGCGCAGCGCGGCGCGACGGCGAATGTCCGTGCGCGGTGCGCGAGCCAGGAAGTCGGCGTAGGCTCGCACCGCGTGGTACATCTCGAACCCATCGCGAAAGTGACGCCCAATCGCCGCCCGCTCGGCGCCCGCGCTCCACGGAAGGAGCGGATTGAAGCTGGCGCGCGTCGTGTCGTCGAGCGCCTGCAGCCGCCAGTTGAGCGAGCGATACCACGTCTTGTCGTTCCCCCACAGCAGCTGTCCGTTCCGGGCCCGCATGGCGCGCGCGAAGGCCAGGCGCCCCGAAAGCGACGAGTCCGCGGCCAGCGACTGGATGCGCCGCCAGCGCGCCGCCCTTCCCCCCGCCTCCCCCCCGAGCATCCCCGCCGCGGCGCTCCACCGCCCCGCCGACGCGGCACGAATCGCCAGCGTCTTCCGCGCCTCGAGCGCGAGCGGCCGCGCGCCGTTCGCCACCAGCGCCGCCAGGACGGAATCGGGCGCCAGGACGCGCACGAGGTACTGCCGCGCCTCGGGCGACACGCCGGGGGCGGCCAGGGCGTCGCGCCACCGCCGGCCGGCAAGGAGGAGTTGGACCTTCATCGGTGCGACGGCCGGGTCGTCGCCGAGGGAGTCGGCCTGCGCGATGGCCTCGGCGGTGCGCCCGCGACGAATGAGCGCAACCAGCCGCAACGATCGCCCAATCGGCGAGAGCGACGGGGCCGGGACGGCCAGCGCCTGCAAGGGGATGCGCAGTGCATCGGTCGAGTCGCGTGCGGCGTGCCACATCAAGCGGTCGCGCATCGCCACCGCCCACGCCGCATTGGGGCGCGCGGCGCGCTCCCACTCCATACGCCAGCGATCGCCGTCGATCGTCACCTCACCCATCAACGCCGTGCGCAGGACGTCGTCGATGCGCCGGTCATCGAGCGATGGCGGATCGAATCCCTGGCGCAGGAGATAGCGCATCTCCTCCAGGGCGCGCGCCCGGTGCGCCGCGTACAGGGCGAGGGCGGCGTTCCACGCCGCCGTTGTGTCGCCGGCGAAGTACGCCAGGCGAATGCGCGACGCGGCGACCCACGGGCCTAACGGGTGGTGCGAAAAGCGACGGTCCCAGTCGTCGTGCATCGCGGCGAACGCCCGCCACCGCTCGCTCGGAACGGAGTCGCGCACCTCCTGTGCCCACCCGTCGGGGATACCGCGCTTCATCGACAGCTGCAACGCGACGAAGGCCACCGAGCCCTCACGCAGCGAATGCGCGTTGGCATCGCCCCAGGCCGGCACCGAATCGCGCGGGAGCGCGCGCAACACCAGCAGCGATTGCGCCCACGCCGGGAGCGGCGGGGATGACGTCGGCACCTCGCCTCCCCTTGCGGCGCCGTACAGGCGCTGCACGAGCGCCGGCGATAGGTCGCTCGCCAGTTGCGGCGCCGCGGTCACCTCGAGCGCCTCCACGGCACGCCTAACGGAGGGTTGCCACTCGTCGGCGACGATCGCCGGCACGGCGAACGCGGCGTCGACCAGGGCGCGCGCCGTGCGCTCCACTCTCCGCACATCCCCTGACACACCGGCGGCGGCGAACGCCGCTTCTTCCGCCGCCAGCGAGAAGTGCCTGGAGGTGTCCACCTGCGCCGGCACGTCGGCGCCCCACATGCCGTAGGCATGGTCCCACAGCGCGCTAGCCTGCGGTGCGCGCGTCAGCACGAACGGGTACAGGAATCGCAGTTCGGCGCGCAGGCGGTAGTCGAAGTCGTCGACGATCTCCACCGCCTGCAGGAACTGATCGGCGGTGGCCAGCGGCGCGTCTATGTCATAGTGGTCGGGGCCACCGCACGGATACACGGGAATGGCCAGCGCCACGAGCAGCAGCGCGGTACGGGCGATGAGTGGACGAAGGCTCGGCATGCGTCAGCGAGGGAGATACGTCTGGTAGTCCACGCCACCAGGGAAGATCCACATCCCGCGATACCACGGCGAGCGCGCCGCCGTCGGGATGATGTCGAACCAGGCACGGTGCGTCGTGGGGCCGCTGGCGAGCCGACGCTCGAACGCCCCGAGTCCTAAGCGAAATGGGATCGCGGCGCGGTTCAGGCGCGCCATCACCTCGCGCGCCCGTTCCGGCGTGTAGCCGTCGCCGGTGTCGAACAGCTGCACGATGTGGCCGTCGACGAGCGGGCCAAAGCGCTTCCCGTAATCGGGATCGGCAAGGTGCGCCACCAGCGAGGTAATCCAGAGCGAACGCCCCGCCAGCGAGCGCCCCGGCCTTCGCAGGCGTTCGAGGAGCGCCGCGTAGTCGGCAAGGCGCGACACCGGCGCGTCGTAGTCGAGCTGCACCGTGTGCCTTGGGCCGCCGCGCTCCACGACGCGCAGCACGCGCCCCAGGCGCTCGTCCAGTCGTGCGGCGACCGAGTCGGCGGGGAGCGCGCGCCAGCTCTCGTTGATCGAGTGCTCGAGCCGAATGACGAGCTCCGCATCGTGCCCGACGGTTGCATCGAGCGGCCGGCCGAGTGAGGTCGCCAGCGCCGCGGCTGCCGCGCTCCCCCGCCAGTCGATGGTGGCCACCCAGACGCCGGCGCGCAGGTCGGGAACGGTCGAGCGTCCGCGCGCGAGCACCGCCGAGTCGCTCGCGCTCCAGATCCACTGGCCGGTGACTGGCGCCGGCGGCCGCTGCGCATCGTTGGCCACACCGCGATCGCACGCGCCCGTCACCGTCAGCAACAACGTCGCCGCCAGCCGCACGCAGCCGAGCATCTCACGCATGGCCGCCATCGCGCCAGCGCCCTGCACCCGTCACTCGCCGAACGACGGGCGCGGCCCTGCGCCTAGTACTGCTCGGGATGTCGTGCCGCGATCCCGTCATACAGCGCGCGAATGCGCCCCTTGTCGGTCTCCCAGTCGCCCGCAGGCGTGAACGGCTCGCCGACGATGATGCGTCGGCGCTCGAAGTCGAGCGCCACCGGGATGATCGGAACCATCGCCCGGTGCGCGATGCGATAGAAACCGCTCTTCCACTCCGCCACCTTCTTGCGAGTACCCTCGGGCGCGATGGCCAGGTACATGCGTTCGCGCCGGGCAAACTCCTCCGCGTACTCATCCACCACCTGCCCCGCGGACCGGCTCTCCCGATGGATCGGGATTCCGCCAAAGTGACGAAGGATCGAGCCGATGGGGCCAAGAAAGATCGTGTGCTTCCCGAACCAGTTGGTATGCAGGTCGAGCGCGAGATAGGCGCAGAAGCCGACGACAAAATCCCAGTTGGAAGTGTGCGGTGCCACGATGATCACGCCGCGCGGCAGGTGAGGAAAGTTGCCGATCACCTTCCATCCGGAGAGTCGGAGCGCGGTACGACCCATCCATCGTCCCACCCCTCCACCACGACGCGGAATCGCCGGCGGAAGTTCGGGGAGCCATGGATCATCAGGGCGCTCGCGCCGTGCGATGGCCAGGAGTGCGCCCGCGACAGCCGGGTAATCGGGTGCTGCGGGGACATGGTCCATGCGTCGCTCGAGAGGGAGCAGGAGGAACTCCGGACAGCGGCACCATGCAACGGTTGAAAGTTACGCCGTCCGGGCCACACTTTCACGCATGCCGAATGTCACCTCCCGCCTGCGGCGCGGGAACCACCAATGAGCGACGCGCGCGATCCGATGCGTCGACGCCTCGCCCGGCGCGGTTTGGCCTACCTGCTGCTGGCGGTTGCTGCCAGCGGGATCGTCTTTCTGCGACAGCAGGCGCGCCGCGCCGACGCCGGTCGCGACTCCCGCACGGTGAGCGGCGCCACGCTCGGCGCGGACGCCCTCCTCCCACTCGAAGGGGGACAGCGCTACCTGATCGAGGCGTCTGGCGATCGCCAGCGGCTGGGCGCCCTCGCGCTCAACGCCGTCATCGTCGTCGACCAGGCGACGCGCATGCGGGAGAGATTCACCCCATCATTCATCGACGCCAGGCGCAACGCGGGGCGAGGACGCATTCGGCAGCTGCTGGGCTCCTTCGTGTCACCTCGCGACGGTGAGTACCTGGTGCGACTGGAGACGACGCCCGCCGCGACCAGGCATTCGGCCGATTCGTTCTACGTGGTGCGCGCCGCGAGTGGGCGCGACCTCTCCCGATCGTTCGGCATGATGGCGCTGGGCGTGCTGCTCTTTCTCGTGATCCTCGCGCTGGGCGGGATCGTGGGGCGCTCGTTCCTCGATGGCGATGCGACCTGAGGCCTGGCGCGCGGCGATGGCAGCGATCGCTGTAAACGCGTGATGGCCGTGATGGCAGCGGCGTCAGCCGCCGCTTGGCTGCACCCGGCTCGTGTTGTAGCGAAAGGTGATGCGACCGCGCGAAAGATCGTACGGCGACACCTCGAGGCGCACGGCGTCGCCCGCGAGAATGCGGATGCGGTGCTGGCGCAGCTTCCCGCCTAACGTGGCGAGCACGTCGTGCCCCCCCTGGATCGTCACGCGAAACGTCGCGTTGGGGAGCACTTCCGTCACGGTCCCTTCGAGCTCGATCGCTTCCTGCTTGGCCATCCAGACCTCGCGCGCAGTCCGCCAGCCCGCGACCCGGGGCGAACTCCCCGGACGCTCCGTGGCCGGCACAACCGAAATCGGGCACGACCGGTACGCGACACCCGCTCACTCCGACGCCGCGCCCGATATCGGATCGCTTGAAACTGAAGCGCTCCCCCAGTGCGTGCAAGGGATTGGCGCGCCCCCCCGCACGAGGGCGCGCCAGCCGCTCGAACCACGCTACCAGCCCTACTTCCCCGCGGGACGCAGGCGTTCGGGCATGTCGGCGACCACGAACGCCATCACCGCGAGCGACGCCACCACCTGCGACACCTCGCGCGGATCGAGCTTGTCCGGCGTGTCGGCATCGGTGTGATGGAACCAGAAGTAGCGCGAGTCCTCGACGTTGAGCCCCATCCCCGGCACGCCGAGCGCCATGATCGGGCCGATGTCGGCCCCACCGCCCCCCTTGGTGATCTTCCCCGCGGCGATCGGGTCGAGGAGCTTCCCGATCTCGGCGAGCTTGGCCAGTGCCGCATCGGGGCCGGTGAAGCCGTAGCCCAGCGGCTTGAAGACGCCGCCATCCGACTCGATGGCCAGGATGTGGTTGTCCAGCTCGCCCTTGTGTGCGTCGCGATAGCCGGCGCCGCCGCGCCCACCATTCTCCTCGTTGGTCCACCCCACCACGCGAATGGTCCGCTTGGGGGTGAGGCCGAGCCGCTTGAGCA
This sequence comes from Gemmatimonadaceae bacterium, assembly GCA_020852815.1. NCBI lineage: Bacteria > Pseudomonadati > Gemmatimonadota > Gemmatimonadia > Gemmatimonadales > Gemmatimonadaceae > Gemmatimonadaceae bacterium. Next base: position 171,320 of record JADZAN010000019.1, read on the forward strand.
CGCGCAGCGCCTCCCACGCCGCCACCACGCCCCCGGCATCGTCCATCGCCCCGCGCCCCACGTCCCACGAGTCGATGTGCCCCCCCATCACGATCACCTCGTCGGGGAACTGCGACCCGCGGATCTCGCCCATCACGTTGCGCGACGGCGCATCGGGGAGTGTCTGCGCCGACATCATGAGCTTCACCACGACTTTCTGGCCGCGCTGCACCATGCGCGCGATCATGTCGGCGTCCTCGGGGGTGATCGCCGCGTGCGGGATCTTTCGCACCGTGGAGTCGTAGCTCATGGAGCCGGTGTGCGGGGTGCGCATCGAGTACGGCGTCACCGACCGGATCAACGAGGCGAGCGCCCCCGCCTTGGCCGCGGCGATCGCCCCCTGGCGACGGTACGCGCCCGTCTCTCCGTAGTTAGTCCATGGGAAGGTAAAGAGGACGATCTTCCCCTTCGCCTCCGCGGCGCGCCGCTCCAGGTCGGCGAACGACTGCGCCACCATCACTTCAGCCGTGATCCCCGAGGCCGGCGTCCCGATGCTCCCGCCCAGGCCAAGCATTGGCAGCGGGGCGCGGCGCGGCAGCACCATCTCGGCCGACTCCTGGCCGCGCACCCAGTGCGGGACCATCACCGGCTCTCCCCGAACATTCTCCAGCCCGTCTTCCTTCATGCGCTCGATGATCCAGTCGATGGCGCGCTCCAGCTGCGGCGAGCCACTCAGGCGGTGGCCGTGCGTTTCGGTGAGGAGGGCGATGCGGTTCCACGCCGCGCTGTCCTTCATCGACTCGGCGATGATGCGATCGGCCGTGGCCTTGTAGCGGGAGGCAATCGACTGCGCCGGCGCCACGCGTGCCGCCAATGCGAGGAGGGCGAGCGCAGCGACCACGTGGCGCCCCAGCGGGCGCATTCCGGAACGAACGAGGGACATGGGGAACGGGGGTGGGGGAGTCGCGCGATGGATGGTCACCAGAGGAACGGGTGACCGCCCCCGTTCGCTGGCCCCCTAGAATACCACGCCGATCGTCCCCACGGAGCGGTCCAGTGGATCGTGGCGCTGCACCTGCCCGAACACCCCCAGGCCGCCAAGGTGCAGCCGCACCCCCGCGCCGTAGGAGAGCCCGCGCCGTTCACCCGCCTTGCCCCAGTCGTAGATGCCGTAACCCGCCATGGCATACGGCGTGACCACCGGCAGCCGCAACGGGACGACCGCGCTGGCCACCGCGTTGCGACGCCCGTTGCGCCAGTCGCCGCCGGCGATAGTGACGTCGCCGCGCAGGGCGAACGGAACCAGCGGCACGTCCAGCTGCACCGCGCCGTACGCGTCCAGGTTGCGCGGCGAGAACGAGACCGAGTCCTGCTTCACCGCGCGCCCGGCGCCTAACCAGAGCGAGATGGGGCGCGCCTGCGCGCGTGCGGCGGTGGATGACACGAGGTACATCGCCGCGACCAGCACGTGGATGCGTCCAAGGGGCGGCATGGGAGGCTCCGGTCGGGGGAACAGGTGAGGGAATGCATCTGCTACCCCTTCGAAGATCGGAGGGTCGGCCGAAAAACGTGAGGGGCAGCACAGCGCGACGCGCGCGCTTGCTGCCCCTCACCAGCCTCGAGCCTTCGCCGGCCGCGCCGGCGACACCCGGTGCTGCGATGCTTGCTAGAAGCGGATCCCGAAGCCGACGCTGAGGAGGAGCGGATCGACCTTCACCGCCGAGACCTTCGTCCCGCCCTTCGTGACGTCGGACCCGATCGTCACCTTCTTGATGTCGATGTTGAGGAAGTGCTTGGCGCCAACCTTGATGTCGGCACCGAGCTGCCCGGCCACACCCACGCTCGAGCTCTCGAGATCGAGGGCCCCGACGTTCGCCACCTTGATGTCGACGCTCGAAATCAACGTGAGGTTGGCGCCAGCGCCGATGTACGGACGGAAGACGCCCTCGGGGAGGAAGTGATACTGCAGGAGGAGCGACGGCGGGAGGTGCTTGAACGTCCCGATCTTCGCCCCGTTCAACTCCACGTCGTGCTGCTGCGGATACGTGAGCACGAGCTCCGCAGCCACGTTCTTCGTGAAGAAGTACGACACGTCGACTTCGGGGAAGATCTTCTTGGAGACCGTGATGGCATCGGCGGCCACGGAGAGCGACGGAATCGCGTCGGACTTGTCGGCCGGCGTAAGCGACAGCGCGCGCAGGCGCACCATGAACTTGCCTTCGGCGGGTTGTTGCGCGGCAACAGGGGCCGAAGCCAGCGTGAGAGCCCCGAGCAGGGCGACGACAACCTTGGTATTCATCGATATTGCTCCTGAGTTTGAAGGAGTGGACGCACTCGATGAATACCAGCGCGCCCCACCCAATTGGGTGAGGCGTTGAGGGCTAGTTCTGTCAGTCGAGGGGGAGCCCACGCTGAGGCGCAACTCCGCTTGCGAAACGCGAGGCGCCGACAGGCCCTCCCCTAGCGTCCGGGGACCCCGTACTTCTTCAGGATTTCCCGCACACGCTCGATGGGGAGCGCCTCGACGGTCCGCCCGTTGCTCGTCACCGTCGTGGCGGCGAACAGCGAGTTGTAGACCGCCTCCTCGGTGGCCTCGACGGCCGCCTGGAAGAGCGCCGACATGCCGTCGTTGGCCAGCTCCGGCGTGGTGCGGAGCATCGCGGCTCGGCTGTTCTCCCCGGGCGCCGGGAGGCGGCGCCGCACGCCATCGGCGGTCGAGAAGGCCAGGACGTAGTCACCGCTTCCGTTCGACGCCGCCGAGCCGGTGCGCGACAACCCCATGATGGCACGCGCCGCGAGGCGTTCCAGGTTCCGGTCGGACAACGGCGCGTCGGTTGCCACGACCATCATGATCGAGCCGTCGCCACGCTCGGCGTCGACGTCGTCCTTGAACGAGTAGCGCCCCAGCTCCTTCCCGATGGGGACGCCCAGGACCTGCAGCACGCCGCCGAAGTTGGACTGCACGAGGACGCCGACGGTGTAGCCGCCTAACGAAGCAGGCAGCACGCGCGACGATGTCCCGATCCCCCCCTTCCACCCGAAGGCGACGGTCGATGCGCCGGCGCCCACCGCCCCCTCCTGCACCGCCCCCTCGCGCGCCGACTCGAGTGCCTGGCGCACGTGCTCGGGACGAATGGCCCGCTCGCGGATGGCGTTCAGCGTTCCATCGTTTGTCTCGCCGACCACCGGGTTGATCGAGCCGACGTTCTGCATTCCCGGCTTGGCCAGCATCCACTCGACCATCGCGTCGGCCGCCTTCCACACGCACAACGTGCACGTGAGCAGGATGGGAGTCTCCAACTCGCCAAGCTCCCGAAGCTGCGTCACGCCCAGCAGCTTGCCGAAGCCGTTCCCCACGTGCAGCGCCGCCGGGACGCGGTCAAAGAAGGGGTTCCCGCCATGCGGCAGGATCGCCGTCACGCCGGTGCGCACGCGATCGCCCTCGATCACCGTCACCTGGCCCACGCGTACGCCGGCAACGTCGGTGATGGCGTTGAGCGCCCCGGTCCTGAAGATCCCGGGGGCCACGCCAAGGTCGCGAGCGCGCGCTCGCCCCGCGCCGGCCGCCGGCGCCTGCTGGGCCGACGACTCGCTCACGAGGAGCGCCTGGAGGAGCGGCGCGAGCGCCAGCGCGCGCAGGAGGCAATGGCGCATGACATGCCTAACGGTTGAACGTGTCGCACGCCGAGGCGACGCCGCCGTCGAAGCCGCGCCGGAACCACTGCATGCGCTGTTCCGATGACCCGTGCGTCCACGACTCCGGGCTCACGCGCCCCGTCGACATCTTCTGCAACCGGTCGTCGCCCACCGCCGCGGCCGCCCCCAGCCCCTCCTCGATGTCGCCGGCGTCGAGAATCCCCTGCTTGGCCGCCGTCGATGCCCACACGCCGGCATAGCAGTCGGCCTGCAGCTCCAGGCGCACGGAGAGCGCGTTCCCCTCGCGCTCGCCGGCGCGCTGCTGTGCGCGATGCACCTGCCCGCTCGTCCCCATGATGTTCTGCACGTGGTGCCCGATCTCGTGCGCGAGCACGTACGCCTGCGCAAAGTCGCCCGGCGCGCGGAAGCGGTCCCTCAGCTCCTGGTAGAAGGCAAGGTCGATGTAGACCTTCTCGTCGCCGGGGCAGTAGAACGGCCCGGTGGCCGCCTGCCCGTAGCCGCACGCCGTCTCCGTCACATCGCGGAACAGCACCAGCTTGGCATCGCGGTATTGGCTCCCCTGCGCGGGGAGAGCGCGCGTCCAGTAGGACTGCGTGCTGTCGAGCACCGCCGACACGAAGAGCACCAGCGGCTCCTCGTTGGGGTCGTGCACCGGCGCCGCTTCCGACGACGGCGCGGGGGCCACACCGGCGCCGCCGCCGGCAAGCCCCAGGAAGTCCTGCTTGAAGACGGCGCTCAGGATGAGGAGGAGGACAATCCCCCCTAACCCGAGCTTGCCGCCGCCGAAGCCGCGCCCGCCGCCGCCGAGTCCTCCCCCGCCAGCGCCAAAGCCGCCGCCACCGCCCCCACCGGAGGCGCCGCGACGATCCTCCAGGTTCTCGCTTCTCCCACGCGGATTGATGCGCATGCCGTGCTCTCCGATCGCGTTGACCACAGGAAGCGGCACCCTCGTCGTGACGGCGCCGCCAGATGCAATGCTCCCCCGCTACCCGGCGTGTGCCAGCTCCTCGCGCAGGCGCGCCAGCAGGCGACCGGCGCGCTGCGCCGCCTCGGCCAGCCTGGGCGGCGGGACGATGAACGAGATGCGGAAGAACCCCTCGCCCCCGGCGCCGAACCCCGACCCTGGCAGGACGATCACCCCTTCCTCGTCCATCAACCGGTCGGCGAACGCCTTGCTGGAAATCCCCTCGGGGAGCGGGATCCAGAGGTACATCGTTGCCGCCGGCGACGTCACCGCGAACCCCGCCGCGCCGAAGGCCGCCACCGCGGCATCGCGACGCTCGCGAAAGATCGCCACGTTGCCCGGCACGAAGTCTCCCCAACTCTCGATTGCCGCCACGCCGGCGGACTGGATCCCCATGTACGTCCCGGTGTCGATGAAGGTCTTCACCTTCGCCAGCGCACCGGCAATCTCTGGCTTGGCCACCGCCCAGCCACACCGCCACCCCGTCATGTTGTACGTCTTGGACAGCGAGTGGAACTCGATCGCCACGTCACGCGCCCCCTCGATCTCGAAGATCGACGGCGGAACGTAGCCGTCAAAGGCCAGCTCGGAGTAGGCGTTGTCGAAGACGAGCAGGATGTCGCGCGAGCGGCAATACCGCACCACGCGCTCCAGGTAGTCGCGTGGCGCGATCGCCGTCGTCGGGTTGTTGGGGTAGTTCAGGTAGACCACCCGCGTGCGCGACGCCACCGCGTCCGGCAGTTCCTCGAGCTCGACCAGGAAGTCGGTCCGTGGACGCAGCGGGTACACATGCGGCGTGGCATCGCTCAGCAGCGTCCCGCCCAGGTACGCCTGATACGCCGGCTCGGGGATCACCGCCACGTCGCCGCGCCCGAGAAACGCAAAGGCGACGTGTGCCAGCCCCTCCTTCGACCCCAGGAGCGGGACGACCTCGTTCATCGGGTCGACCGACACCCCGAAACGCTTCGCCATCCACGCCGCCGTCGCCTCGCGGAACGGGACGTGCCCCAGCCCGAACCCGTATCGCCCTAACGAGGGAACGCTTGCCGCCCGCTGCAATTCCGCCACCGCCGCGGCGGGAGGCGCGAGGTCGGCATCCCCCGCCCCAAGGTCGATGACATCCACCCCGCGCTGCAGCAGCTCGCGCTTGCGCTGCGGAACGTGGGCAAGCGGATAGGCGGGAAACTGCCCGAAACGATAGGAGAAACGCGGCACGATATGCTGGGGGATCTCGGTGGCTACGAAGGTCGCGCGACGGCGCCCCGCAATCTAGCCCGCCCCCCGCCGCGGTCGACCGCTCAGGGGGCGCCGTCCTGCTCGCCCAGCACCGAGGTCAGCGACTCCGGCATCGCGACCAGCGTGAAGGTGAAGACGCTGCCCCCCCCCTCACGCGGGCGATACGTCACCGTCCCCCCTTGCGCCTCGGCCAGTACGCGCGCCGTGGGAAGTCCGAGCCCCGCCCCCCCCGTGTCGTAGCGCACGTTCCTGGACCGGAAGAACGGGATGAAGATGCGCCCCAGGTCGTCCTCGGACACCCCGCGCCCGCGGTCGCGCACCTCGATCACCAACTGATCCTGCTCGCGCCGCGCCTCGAGTTCTATGGGCGACCCCGGAGGTGAGTACTTGCCCGCGTTCTCCACCAGGTTCACCACCACGCGCAACGACGCCACGAAATCGAAGCGCCCCACCAGCGGTCCCTCGTCGTCTGCAACGATGCGCACCACCGGACGCGCGCCAAGAATGGGGGTGAGCTGCCGCGTCGCGGCGCCAATCAGGTCCTCCAGCGTGTTCACGTCCATGTTGAGCGCCAGCTCTCCCGCGCGCGCCCGCGACAGGTCCAGCAGGTCGCCAACCATGCGCGACAGCCGGTCGGCCTCCTCCTCGATCTGTTCCGCCGCGCCCTCACCCCGCCTGATGAGCGACGCCGCCAGCAGCTTGATGGTCGTGAGCGGCGTGCGCAGGTCGTGCGACACCGAGGCCAGCACCATGTCCTTCATGCGATCGGCCTGCCGCAACTCGTCGGCGTGCGCCGCGTCAGCCGCCAGCCGCATGCGGTCGAGCCCTAACGCCGCGTAGTGTGCCATGGCACGCAGCGTATCGGTGCGCGTCTCGCGCAGCGATGTCGCGTTCACTCCCTCGACCGTCATCTCCCCGATGGGGCCGCCGTCGGCGTGCAGCGGAAAGGACATCGCCTTGGGATGCGTGACCTGATCGGCGGCACCTGGCTTCCGCGTCACCAGCGCCACCACCTCGCCCGCCTCGCCAGGCGCGCCGCGCACGATGCGGCACTCCCGCGCACCGAGCAGGTCACACGTTGCTACCGCCACGCGCTCCACCGCCTCGGCCGGACTCACGGTCGACAACATCTCGGCGCCGAGGTCCGCCATTTGTTGCAGCTCCACGCTGCGTTGATAGGCCTCCGCCGCCTTGTACTGCGCGCGCACGAGCAGTCGCGTCGAGATCGCCGCCGTCACGAAGAAGGCGATGAGGACGGTGAGGTCGTGCGGCTTGTTGAGGCTGAACTTCCCGAACGGCGGCTGGAAGATGACGTCGATCGCCACGAAGCCGATCGTTGCCAGGAAGAAGCCCAGGCGCTCCCCGCCCACCGAACTCGCCACGAGCACGAGGAGAAGCATGGGCAGGACGATGTGCACCTCGTCGACCGTGGCGCGGTACGGGGCCAGGATCACGACGAACGACAGCATCGCCGCCGTCCCTCCCAGCCAGGCGAGACGGCGGTTGCGACGAATGGTCCGGGGATCGTACTCGGGATACTCGCGGTGCTCGCCGCCCATGCGTTCCCGCTCTCGGGGTTCAGCCCTGGCGAGGAATCTCGAAACGGTATCCGACGCCGGGCTCGGTGACAATCAGCTGCGGTGACGAGGGATCGGGCTCGATCTTCTTGCGCAGCGCGGTGATGAAGACCCGCAGGTACTGCGAGGCGTTCCCGTGCGAACGCGCCCACACGGCGTCGAAGAGCTGCCGGTGTGTGAGCGTGCGCCCGGCCTGCGTGGCCATGGTGCGCAGCAACGACCACTCCAGCGGCGTGAGGTGCAGCCGCTCGCCATTGCGGAACGCGCCGCGACGATGGAAGTCGATCTCGATGTCGCCGGCGCGAATCACCGCGGGGAGGTCGCTCTCCGATACGGTGGCGCGCCGCAGGTGCGCGCGCACCCGCGCCACCAACTCGGCGGAGCCGAACGGCTTGGTGAGATAGTCGTCGGCGCCAAGGTCGAGCAGCCGCACCTTCTCCGCCTCGGAATGCCGCGCCGAGAGCACGACGATCGGGACCTGGCTCCAGGCGCGCATCTCGCGGCACACCTCGTCGCCCGCCATGTCGGGGAGGCCGATGTCGAGGATGACGAGATCGGGCATGCGCGTGGCGGCGAGTGACAGCCCCTCGGCGCCAGTGGCGGCGTCGATCACGCGCGATCCGCGCTCCTCGAGCAGTTGCGCGAGCGCTTTCCGGATCTGCGGCTCGTCGTCGATGATCAGGACCAGGGCGTCGATCTGTTCGGTCGGCACGACGAACCGCTGGTGTCCTACGGAGATGGTCGAGGTCATGGCCCCTATCCTATCGTGCGAAACCTGAATAGAACATTGCAGAAAGTTTACAGGCTTGGTGGGCGCTTTGGCGAGCATGAGTTGAATTCCCCATCCGCCACGCTCCCGGATGCCGACGCGCTCCCCTCACACGCCCGAGCGTACCGAAATTCAGGATCAGATCTCCCGTTCCACACGAACTGAAACTCGCAACGCGCTGCGCCACAGCTACTTGCGCTTGACCAGCGTGAGGATGGTGTAGGTGGCCACCAACTCGTGATCCTGGTTGCTCACGTTGACGTCCCACGCCACGACCCCCTGCGCCACGCCGTCAGGAGGCGTCTCCTTCGCGGTCTTCTGCTTGCAGGTGAGCTTCACCTGGATCGTGTCGCCGGCATGGACCGGTTTGGTGAAGCGCAGGTTCTCCATTCCGTAGTTGGCCAGCACCGGCCCCGGCGCCGGATCGACGAACAGTCCCGCCGCCGCCGCGATCACGAAGTAGCCATGCGCCACGCGGCGCCCGAAGATCGAGTCTTTCGCGGCGATCTCGTCCATGTGGGCGTAGAAGTGATCGCCACTCAGCCCTGCAAAGTTCACGATGTCGGCCTCGGTGACGGTGCGACGGTGCGTCGTGAGCGTCTCGCCGATCTCGAGTTCGTCGAAGTACTTCCGGAACGGGTGAATCCGGTCGGCGGGCTGGTCGGCCCCCGGTATCCACTCGTTGGTGATGCGCGTGAGTGTCTGCGGCGCCCCCTGCACCGCGGTGCGCTGCATGTAGTGCAGTACACCGCGGATCCCGCCCATCTCCTCGCCGCCGCCGGCGCGCCCCGGGCCACCGTGCACCAGATGCGGCAGCGGCGAACCGTGCCCGGTTGCCTCCTTCGCACTGTGGCGATTGAGGACGTACATGCGCCCGTGATAGGCCGCCGTGCCGAGCACCACGTCGCGCGCCACCTCGTCGTCGGCGGTGAAGAGCGACCCCACCAGCGACCCCTTCCCCATCCGGGCGAGAGCGATCGCGTCGCCCACCGTGGCGTACGGCATCACGGTGTTGACGGGGCCGAAGGCCTCGACGTCGTGCGGTGCGGCGGTATCCAACGGTCGGTTGCAGGCGAGGAGCGTGATGGGATAGAACGCCCCCTTTTCCGCGTCGGCGTGCACCAGGCTCCCCAACTCCCCACCAAAGACGACCTCGGCGCCGGCGCGAATCGCGTCGCAGGCCTTCCCCACCTCGCGCACCTGCGCGCGCCCGGCCAGGGGGCCCATCTTCACGCCATCGACCGCGGGGTCACCCACTTTCACCTCGCCCAGGCGCTTGCGCAGCGCGGCGATCACGTCGTCTGCCAGCGCCTCGGGGACGATGGTACGGCGGATGGCGGTGCACTTCTGCCCCGCCTTGCTCGTCATCTCGCGCACGACCTCCTTCACGAACAGGTCAAACTCGTCCGTGCCGGGAACGGCGTCGGGGCCAAGGATGGCGCAGTTGAGCGAGTCGGCCTCCATGTTGAAGCGCACCGCGTTATGCACCACGCGCTTCGACTCCTTGAGCATGCGCCCGGTGGACGACGAACCGGTGAAGGCGACGGCGTCCTGGCAGTCGAGATGGTCGAGGAGGTCGCCCGCACTCCCGCAGATGAGCTGGATGGCCCCCGCCGGGAAGACGTTCGATTCGATGATCATGCGGAACGCCGCCTCGGTGAGGAACGAGGTCAGTGTCGCCGGCTTCACGATGCAGGGGACGCCCGCCAGCAGCGACGGCGCCATCTTCTCCATCATCCCCCAGACCGGGAAGTTGAAGGCATTGATGTGCACCGCGCACCCTTCCAGCGGGACGCAGATGTGGCGCCCGACGAAGGTCCCCAGCTTCGAGATACCCTCCGTAGCGCCGTCGACATGGAACGACTCGTTAGGGAGTTCGCGACGCCCCTTGCTGGCGTACACGTAGAACGTCCCGATCCCGCCATCGATGTCGATCCACGAGTCTGTCCGGGTGGCGCCCGTTGCCGTGGAGAGCGCATACAGCGCTTCCTTGCGCTCCCCGAGGTACTTCGCCACCTCCTTCAGCATCAGCGCGCGCTGGTGGAAGGTGAGGCGACGCAACTGCGGCCCCCCCACCGAGCGGGCGTAGTCGAGCATCGCCTTGAAGTCGAGTCCCTGGCTGCTGGCCTCCGCCACCTTCTCCCCCGTGACGGCATGCAGGAGATCGGTGGCGGATCCGGTGCCCTGCACCCACTGGCCAAGGGCGAAGTTCTGGAGTCGCATGGGACGTGTGGCGGTGTTGGAGTCGGCGGAGCGTGACGCGAGCGAGGTCGACGGCGAGTCGCGCAGAGGAAGCTAACGGCCCGAGGCGAGCGGGGCGAAATACCGGACGCTCGCGTCGGCGCTTCGCTCTTTCACCGGCGCGCCCCGCCCTCCACTGTGGATATGCGGTTCCGCATCGAGGGCGTTTCCGACGCGCCGCTGGGACGACGGTCGGGGGGCCAGCGCCCGGCGCCGCGCACTCCCTCATTTCCAGGAGGAGTCATGCTGAACCGAACTCCACTCCGCAGAGGACTCATTGCCGGGGCGCTGGGCGCCACCGTGATTGCCGTGTGGACCTTCGCCATCGATGCCTTCACCGACCGCATCGGCGTCACCGGCGCCCTGATCGGGGCGTGGATCTACGAGGCGTTAGGCGTCGGATTCGGCGGCCGCGGCTTCGGCGCGCACATCGGCACGTGGCTGGTGGCGCTGTACATCGGCGTCATGGCCATTGGTGTCGTCGCGAGCTGGCTCTACAACGCATCCCGGCAGAAGCCCTCGCTCGCCTTCGGGCTGGTGATGCTCGTCGTCGTCCTCGAACTCATCCTGCTCAACCTCACGGGACTCGCCTCCCGGAACCCGATCTTCGGCGGGATGGCGTGGCTCTACGGGCTTACCGGGAACATCCTCGGTGCGCTGGCCATGGGGCGTTACCTCTGGCGTACGCATCATCCGGCCAACGAGTGGGATTGGCACGACGCCAACGATCGTCACTTCCACGCGGGGACGAAGCAGGCGTAGTCCGCATCGGGTAGCCGCGCCCGGGGCGAGGTGGTAACGTCCCGGGCATGTCCAGCCTCCATCGCCCCAGCGTCGCCACGTCGGTCGTGGCGTCATTGCAGGCCGCGCGCAATCGCCACGTTGCCGTGCGCTGCGGTTTGTTAGTCCTCGCCGTGCTCGCCACCGTCGCGTCCCTGCCGGCGGTGGAGGCGCAAGCGGTGCGGCGCCGTGCAACGAACAACGCCCAGCCCCCGGGGCCCGCGTTCGGCGGCACCGGGGGCGTTGCCTCCACGCGCGGACTCGTCGTCTCGGCGTCGAACCTTGCCTCCGACATCGGCGCTGCCGTGCTGGCGCGGGGGGGCAACGCCGTCGACGCCGCGGTGGCCACGGCCTTCGCCCTAGCGGTCACGCACCCCTCGGCCGGCAACATCGGCGGCGGCGGCTTCATGGTCGTCCGCAAGGCCACGGGCGAGGCCACCACCTTCGACTTCCGCGAGAAGGCCCCGCTCAGCGCCACGGCGACGATGATGCTCAACGCCGACGGGTCGATCGCCTACGCACGCACCGACTCCGGCTGGCTCGCGCCGGGCGTCCCGGGCACGGTGCGCGGGATGGAGATGGCGCACAAGGCGTTAGGCAGGCTGGCGTGGCGCGACGTGGTGGCGCCGGCCGCGCAGCTCGCGGCGCGCGGATTCATCCTCTCCCCGGCGCTCGCGGCGGAACTCAACGAGCAGCTGCGCACCACCTTTGCCCCCTTCCCCGCCTCGGTGGCGGCCTACGGCAAGAAGGGCGGCACGCCGTGGCGCGCCGGTGAGCGGCTGCGCCTCGGCGACCTGGCGCGAACGCTTGCGGCGATCGCCGAGGGAGGCGCCGACGCCTTCTACACCGGGTGGATCGCCGACTCGCTCGATGCGCAGATGCGCGCCAACGGCGGGATGATCACCAAGCGCGACCTGGCGGAGTACCGCGCCGTGGAGCGCGAGCCGCTGCACGGCTCGTATCTCGGCTACGAGATCATCGCCATGCCCCCGCCCAGCTCGGGAGGGACGGTCCTGATCGAGGTGCTCAACCAGCTCGAAGCACTGGGGGCCGACCGCTTCGCGCGAACGTCGACCGACTACCTGCACCTGCGCATCGAGGCGGCGCGGCGCGCGTACCTGGACCGGGCGCGCTTTCTCGGCGATCCCGACTTCGGGGCGATCCCGGTCGATCGCCTCACGGCGAAAGGCTACGCCGACTCGCTGGCCCGCACGATCGACCCGCACCGCGCCACGAGCTCGGTGGCGTTAGGCGGCTCGCTGGTCACGACGGCGGAGACAATGCAGACGACGCATTTCTCCGTGGTGGACGCCGAGGGGAACGCGGTCGCCGTGACCTACACGCTGGAAGGGGGATACGGTTCCGGCGTGGTGGTGCGCGGCGCGGGCTTCATCCTCAACAACGAGATGGGGGACTTCAACAAGAAGGCCGGCTACACCTCCACCCGCGGCGATATCGGGACGCCCCCCAACCTGATCGCCCCTGGGAAGCGGATGCTCTCGTCGATGACGCCGACGATCCTGGCAAGAGACGGAAAGCTGGCGTTGGTGACCGGTTCGCCCGGCGGGCGCACGATCCCCAACACCGTGCTCGACGTCGTCCTCGGCGTGACGGCGTTCAAGCAGTCGGTGCGTGCCGCGGTCGATGCGCCACGCGTGCACCACCAATGGCTCCCCGACGAGACGCGCTACGAGGCAGGCGCCATCCCCGACTCGGCGAAGGCCGATCTCGAGGGGATGGGACACCGACTGCGGAAGGACCCCGTGCGGTCGCAAGGCGATGCGCACAGCATCTGGTACGATGCCGCGACGCGGACGGCGTACGGGGCGAATGACAAGCGGTCGCCGGATTCCAAGGCGAGCGTGCCGGCGCGCGTGCAGCGCTGAGCCGACACGCCAGCCGCAACGAACCACCGGGGACAGGCAAGACGAAGAGCGACGCGCGGTGTCGGGACGGAGCCTCGTCGCGACACTCGGCGTGTTGCGCTACTCCTTGGTACGGCTCCAGGGTTGGAGGGTGGGGAATGCGCGCATGCCCCAGTCCGCCGGCTTCTCTCGCAGCGGTTCCGTCGGCTGCAACGTGGCGTGGAGTTCGCCGGGGAGTGCCTGGTACAGGGCAGTCCCCTCGCTCTTCCAGGCGAGCATCTCGTCGGAGACGTCCTTCACGATCCTGGCCGGGTTGCCCACCACCACCGTGCGGTCGGGGACCTGCATCTCGGCGGGAATGAAGCAGAGCGCCCCCACGATGCAGCCGGCGCCAATGGTGGCGTTGTCCATCACGACGGCGTTCATCCCGATGAGCGCGTTGCGCCCGATGCGCGCGCCATGGATCACCGCCCCGTGCCCGATGTGCGCCCCCTCCTCGAGGACCACCGTGACGCCGGGGAACATGTGCACCGTGCAGTTCTCCTGCACGTTGCAGCCGTCGGCGATCTCGATCGCGCCCCAGTCGCCGCGCAGCGCCGCGCCGGGGCCGATGTAGACGTCGCGGCCGATGGTCACCTGCCCGGTCACCGCGGCCTGCGGATGGACGTACGCGCTGGGATGGATGACGGGGACGATGCCGTTGAATGCGTAGATCACGTCAGGGTCGCTCCACCGCTCAGGGTCCGGGCTTCCTGGTGCCGCCCACGACGCGAGGGATCCGCGCCGGGTCGCCGCCGGCTGAACCGCGAGCACCCGCCGGCCTTCGCCCCGCCCCGCCAGCCGCCGATGACGTCGCGCTCTGCGAGCCATCCTGCGTCCAATAGCACCAGACGCGGTCGCCGACGGCCGTGTTGCGGTACTTCTCCTCCGTCACGAGACAGCGCGTCCCGTCAACTGCAATGAGCGAGGTGGGCGCTTCCTTGGACGCAACCGGCTTCTCGGCCAACCCGGTCACCGCCCCACCCCGCCCCGCCCGCCCCGGCAGCATCATGCACCCGCCCAGCGCCGGCGCGAGCAGGAGGAGTGTCACCATCGTTCGTGCGCCCGTACGCATCCTCGTCACCTCCCATGCCTGACGTTGTGTCATCCGTTGAGCCGCGGTCCATGGCCCCGCTCGCGTTCTACACCACGCCCGCAACAGGTTGCCTTGCGACACGCGAACGGCGCCAGCAGCGCGGTTCGCACGCCCGTCTCCCATCTCCGCCAGCCTTCGCTGAGGCAAGCGTTCTCCCGTCCGCGGTTGCGCGTTTCAGACCTTCTCCAGGATCATCGCAAACCCCTGCCCCACCCCGATGCACATCGTGCACAGCGCGTAGCGCTTCCCCGTGCGTTGCAGCTCGCGCGCGGCGGTGAGCGCCAGCCGCGCCCCCGACATGCCTAACGGGTGGCCGAGCGCAATGGCGCCGCCGTTGGGGTTCACGCGCGGGTCGTCGTCGGCGACTCCCAGTTCGCGGAGCACCGCCAGCCCCTGCGCGGCAAAGGCCTCGTTCAACTCGATCACGTCCATCTCGTCGACCGTGAGCCCCGAGCGCTGCATCACCAGTCGCGTGGCCGGCACCGGCCCGATCCCCATGATGCGCGGCTCCACCCCCGCCGCTCCCGCCGCCACGATGCGCGCAATGGGCGAGAGCCCCTCCTGCTTGCACGCCGGCTCGCTGGCAATCAGCAGCGCACAGGCGCCGTCATTGATACCTGACGAGTTCCCCGCCGTCACCGAACCCTTGCCGTCGGTCCGGAAGGCGGGCTTGAGCCTGGCCAGGACGTCCAGCGTGGTGTCGGGTCGGATGAACTCGTCGTGCACGACGTCCACCGTCGTTCCGCGCCTGGGGCCAGGCACCTGCACGGCGACGATCTCCTCGCCCAGCCGCCCCGAGTCGCGCGCCGCCGCCGCCTTCTGCTGCGAGCGGAGCGCGAAGGCGTCCTGGTCGTCGCGCGACACCGACCACTGCGCAGCCACGTTTTCTGCCGTTTGTCCCATCGAGTCGATCCCGTACCGCTCCTTCATCGCCGGGTTCACGAAGCGCCACCCCAGCGAGGTGTCGAACAGCTGCGCGTCGCGGGCAAAGGCGGTGCCCGCCTTGGACATGACGTAGGGCGCGCGCGACATGCTCTCCACGCCACCGGCAATGTAGATCCCCCCTTCGGCCAGCTTCACCGCCCGCGCGGCATTCGCCACCGCGCTCAACCCCGACGCGCACAGGCGGTTCACGGTCTCGCCGGGAACGGTCACCGGGAGCCCCGCCAGGAGCAACGACATGCGGGCCACGTTACGGTTATCCTCGCCCGCCTGGTTGGCGCACCCCATGATGACGTCATCGACCTTCTCCGGCTCCACGCGTTGCACCCGCTCGAGCAAGGCACGAATCACGAGGGCGCCGAGGTCGTCCGGGCGCACCGAACTCAACGCACCGGCGAAGGAACCGATCGGCGTCCGCACGCCGTCGACGATGAAGGCATCACGCATGGCGAACCTGGGAAGTCCCGTCGGGAAAGTGGGGGCGCGACGTCTTGTAGGCCGTTCCCTTGAACAGCGCCACGATCGCCCCGTGCTGGTTGGTGACGGTGACCCGGTAGTAGCCGAGCCGGTTGGACGACGCCTCCTCTGCCGCCACGGCCGTGAGCACGTCGCCCGGATGGATCGCCGCCGGGTAGGTGATGGAGTTGTCCACCGCCACCGTCACGTTGCCGTGCGTGTTGCAGGCAAAGGCGAACGCCGAGTCGGCGAAGGAGAAGACGATCCCGCCGTGGGCGACGCCAAAGCCGTTCACCATCTCCGCGCGCACCGTCATGCGGCAGGTCGCGCGGCGCGGCGCGATGGCGACGACCTCCAGCCCCAGCCAGCGCGACAGCGCGTCGCTGGCCAGCATCCCCTCCACCACACGCTCGGCGAGCTGCTGCGGATCGTTGGTCATCGCCGTCACACCTGGAAGCTCTCGGCGTTGCGCACCATGCGCCGGAAGAGCGGCGATGGCCGATACCGGTCGTCGCCGGTCTCCGCCTGCAGCGCCTCGAGGTGCTCGAGGAGCCTGGAGAGCCCCACCTCGTTCCCCCAGGCCAGCAGCCCCTTGGGATAGTTGACCCCCTTGGTCATCGCCAGCTCGATGTCGGCCGCGCTGGCAATCCGCAGGTAGAGCGCGTCGGCCGCCTCGTTCACCAGCATGGCCAGCGTGCGCCTGACGATGACGGTGCCGAGCGTTTCGTCCTTGACCGGCTGCGGCGCGGGCGCTCCCTCGCGGTAGTCGTAGAAGCCGCGCCCGCTCTTGCGCCCCAGGAGCCCCGCCTCGAGCAGGCGCTTCTGCGTGAGCGACGGGCGATAGCGCGGGTCGTAGTACATCGCGCTCCACACGCTCTCCGTCACCACGTAGTTCACGTCGTGGCCGATGAAGTCCATCAGCTCGAACGGCCCCATTCGGAAGCCCCCGATGGTCTTCATCGCCCAGTCGATCGTTGCCACGTCGGCCACCCCTTCCTCGAGCATGCGCAGCGCCTCGCCATAGAAGGGGCGCGCGATGCGGTTGACGATGAAGCCCGGCGTGTCGGACGCGCGCACCGTGACCTTCCCCCAGGACTGCACCAGGCGCGTGGCACGCTCGGCGACGGCGGGATCGGTGCGAATGCCGGGGACGATCTCCACCAGCGGCATCACCGGCGCCGGGTTGAAGAAATGCACGCCGAGCACGCGTTCCGGCGACTGGCACCCGCCGCCGATCGACGCCACCGAGAGCGAGGAGGTGTTGGTGGCCAGGATGCAATCGTGCGAGACGACGTGTTCGAGGGCGCGGAAGGTGGCTTGCTTCACGTCGAGCTTCTCCACGATCGCCTCGATCACGGTCGAGCACTCGCGGAAGGCGCCCACGCCGTGGTCGGGTTCCACCAGCTGCAACCGCGCCAGCGCGGCGTCGCGCGTCGCGGCGGTCAGGCGCCCCTTCTCCACCTCGCGCGCGAGCGCCCGGGCGATCTGTTCCTGAGCCCTGAGCACCGTGGCGAAGAGGGCATCCGTCAGGAGCACGCGGTGTCCGTGCACCAGTGCCACCTGGGCAATCCCGCTCCCCATTGCCCCCGCTCCCACCACGCCGACGATCGCGTCGTCGTCCGCTCCGCCTGCGGCGGTCGCGCCCACGCGGTTACTCACCGCGGAACTCCGGCGCGCGCTTCTCGAGGAAGGCCTTCACCCCTTCCACAAAGTCGTGCGTGCGACCCGCCTCGCGCTGGAGCGCTTCCTCCAGGTCGAGCTGTGCCGAGAGGTCGCGGGTCATCGACGCGTTGAGCGCCCGCTTGGTGAGGGCGAAGCCGCGCGTGGGCTGCGTCGACAGTTGCAACGCGAGCCGCGACGCTTCGGAAAGCAGCGCGTCGGGCTCGCACACCTGCCAGATCATCCCCCACGCCTGCGCCTGCTCCGCCGACACCTTCTCGGCGAGGAAGGTCAGCGCCGTGGCGCGCGCCATGCCCACGAGGCGCGGGAGGAAGAAGGTCCCGCCGCTGTCGGGGATGATCCCGAGCTTGCTGAACGCCTGGATGAACGAGGCCGTCTTCGACGCGAGGACGATGTCGCACGCAAGCGCGAGGTTGGCCCCGGCCCCCGCGGCGACGCCGTTCACCGCCGCCACCACCGGCTTCTCGAGTTCCCGCAGTTGCCGCACGATCGGGTTCCACAGCTCGCGCACCACATGGCCGAGGTCGGGGGTCGCGCCCGGATCGTCGAGCGAGACCGAGCCCAGGTCCTGCCCCGCGCAGAAGGCACGCCCGGCGCCCGTGATGAGCACTGCCCGCACCGCGCGGTCGTCGGCCGCCCGGGCGAGGGCGGATTGCAGCTGTCGACCCATCGCCAGGTCGAACGAGTTGAGCACGGCGGGACGGTTGAGGATGATGCGCATCACCCCGCCCTCCATCTCGTGCAGGATTGTCGTATCGGTCATGCCGTCGTCGTCGTGAGTGTCGTGTCGTGTCGTGTCGTCTCGATGGAAGCTACCGACCGTGCCCCCGATGGTCGACCGCGCCCCTGCACCGCGTCCGCTCAGCGCGCCCGCACCACGTCCACGCGCTCGATGACGTCGCCCTCGATCACCCCTTCCGCCACCTCGCGCCCCTGGATGATCTCCCCGAACACGGTGTACTCGTGATCGAGGCGGAAGTTGTCGATCAGGTTCACGAAGAGCTGGGCGTCGCCCGTGTCACGCCCGCGCGTCGAGATCCCCAGCGTCCCGCGACGGTGCGACAGGAGCCCAACCTCGTCGCGCATGAAGGGACCGTCGCCCACGTATTCGGTCGCCGCCGGGCTCCCCCCCTGGATCACGAAGCCCGGCTCCACGCGATGAAAGGTGAGGCCGGCGTAGTAACCGGCGCGCGCCAGCCGAACGATGCGCGCGACCGTCACTGGTGCCTCGTCGGGAAAGAGGCGCACCACGAACGACCCGCCGCCACTTGCCGGCGACATCTTCACCAGCAGGCGCAGGTCGCTTCCCACCACCGCGGCGACCGGCTCGACTGGGCGAGGCAGCGGCTTGGGCGTGGCGGCGACACGGCGAAGCGTCCACCGCTCGAGAATCGTCGCCGCCTGCCGCGCCACCGTCGAGTCGAAGTCCGAGGCATAGGGCGCGAGGCGCGGAGCGTACCTGGCCCCTCCCAGTTCGCCCAGCCGTTCGAGGAGCGCCACGCGCGGGTCGTGGGCGTTCTCGCGCTTCTCAGCGCTCAGCCGCTCGAACGCCGCCAGAATCGCCGGGACGACGGAATCGGGGAGCGGCGCTCCCTTGAGCGACTGCGCCGCCTGCAGGACGACCTGATAGTCGTTCGACGCCAGGGCGGCGACGAAGACGCGGTCGGCCACGTGCCCCAACGAGCCGGAGATTCCGGCCAGCGCCGCCTCGCGCACGTTGCCGTTGGGATCGTAGGCCAGCGCCGACAGGGTGAGCGTGTCCTTGACGGCGGCGGCGGCGCGCGCGACGTAGAGCCGCACCTGCCACAGCGGATGCCGCGCGTCGCGCCGCAGGAGCGGGACCGCTTCCGACGGCGCCACGCGCGCCAGTGCGGCCAGGGCGTGCGCGTGGGCGTGCCAGCTCGTTCCCCCCCTGGCGCGGATGGCGCGCTGCGTGTTGCGCGTGTCGATGATGCGCAGGAGGGTATCGGCCGCCACAGTGCGCTCGTCGCACCCGGCGCCTAACGCGTCGATGGCGGCGAGCTGCACGTGCGGGTTGGCGTCGTACGTGGCCGCGACGAGTGGGGCGCACGGGCGCGGGAGCGGGAGCCCCCGATAGGCGCGCACCGCCTCGAAGCGCACCAGGAACGACGGGTCGCGCATCCCGCCGAGCACCGTGGCGCGGCGCACCGCCGTGTCGCGCAGCGCCTGCGACGCCACCACGGCCAGCCGGCGCACCTGTTCGTCCGCATCCTGGCGCGCACGCTTGACCAGCTCCGACGATGTATCGCCAGCTGCAATCAGGGCGAGATAGGCCAGGCGACGCACCACCGCCCCCCCCTCGCCCCCGTCCACCGCCGCACCGCGCTCCCCGCCAGCCGCAACTCCCACCGACACCGCGCGCCCCCCCTCCCCAGGCGTCCCGAACGTCGTCGCCCACCGCATCGCCGAGAGCGCGCGCGCCGACGGCGCGCCCAGCTGCCGCCGCGCACGCGCGAGCGAGTACAGCCCGTGCATGATCCCCCCGGCCACGCGCGCGTCGCTCCGCACGAGCGGCCGTCCCCCCGCCCCCGCCCCTGGGCGCTCGCCAAGCTCCACCAGCACGCGCTCCACCTCGCGCGGAACCACCGAGTCCGCATACGGCAGTCGCCCCAGCGTGCGAGCCGCCACGCCACGGAACTCGGGATCGGGATATCGCTCGGCGTTGCGCACAATCGCGTCGATCGCCTCGTCGAGCATCGCGCGGCGTTCCACCAATGGAAGGTCCCGCGTCCGCAGCTCCTGCAGCGCCTGGGCGATCGCGTTCACCGCTTCCAGGCGGACGCGCGCGTCGGCGTCGCCAACCATCGGCACGATGGAGTCGAGGAGCGAGGCGCGTTGCAGCCGTCCGAGCCCGCGCACCGCCGTGCGGCGAACGAACGGCGACTTGTCATCGAGCGCCGCCATGAGCGGGGCTACGCCGTCCGCATCTGTGCCGCGGGCATCCTCGGCGGCGATCAGCCTGAGCAGCGTGCTGCGTTCTCCAGCGCTGAGCCCCACCGTGGGCACCGACGGCTGGCTGGCCCCGCTGCTACGCGCCCCCGGCCGCACGGGCGATACCTTTTGCGCCGCCGACGGCAACGGCAGGACGCCCAGCGCTCCCCACACCAGGAGGGCGGCCAGGACCACGCGCGGCAGCGCGCGAGCCTCGCGCGGCAGAGCGCGAGCGTCGCGCGACAGCGCGCGAGCGTCGCGCGGCAGTGCGCAGGTGACGGCGGGACGCCTAACGAACCACGTCATGCGGCAGGGTCTCGAGTGTCGGTTCCCCGTGCCCCCCCACGCCCCGACGCGTGCGGCGAGGGGCGCGAACGACGTGGAAACGCGGGTCACGGAAGCGGTCGCGGCGAAATCTGCAGCATGGTGCCCGTACGTGCACCCGGCCGGCCGCTGCGCTCTCGGTGAATGTCACCGTTTCCACTGGAGATTGACAGCGAAACGAGCCCCGCAACCGGCGTCGCGCCAGTAGATTTCCTGAGCACTTCCATCGCACGCCCTTCGCCTCTCGTCAAACAGGGCGGCGGCCCCCGCGCGGGTGCTGCTCCCTCCCGATATTCGGTCGCTCCACATGTCGCGATCCAAGTCAGCCCCACTCCCGCGCGCGCCGAAGGGCTCCCCTTCCGCCAGCCGCACCGGCAGCGCCAAAGGCGCCACCGCCCCGAACCTCGCGGCCGACGCGCCCGCCGGCATCGATTGGCGCCGAGTCGCGTATCACACGCTGGTCTCGCGCGCACTCGACGACAGCGAGGAGCAGACCAACCGGAACCGCACGCAGGTCCCCAAGGATCACCTGGTCCTGTACCAGTTCTCTGCGCGTGGGCACGACATGGCGCAGGCCATCCTCGGCTCGCTCCTCACTCACCCCAACGACGGCGTGGGGGCGTACTATCGCTCACGCCCCCTCCTCCTCTCGGTCGGGTTGTCCATCGAGGACGGGCTCGGCTCGCCGCTGGGGCGCTCCGGCGGCTTCAGCGACGGTCGCGACATCGGCGTGGTCTGCAACCTCCCCAGCCGCAACGGTCCCAAGGTCCTCCCCATGTCCGGCGACGTGGGGTCGCAGTACACGCCAACGGCGGGGTGGGCGCAGGCCATCACCTACCATCGCGACACGCTGGGCGACCGGGCGTGGGACGGCGCGATTGCCGTGACGTTAGGCGGCGACGGCTCGGTGGCGACGAACGGCTTCTGGTCATCGCTCACCATCGCGACCACGCTCCGCCTCCCCATGCTCTTCTACGTCGAGGACAACCACCTCGGCATTTCGGTGAGCGGCGACATGCAGACGCCGGGCGGGAACATTGCCCGCAACCTTGCCTCGTTCGGCAACCTCTTCATCCAGGACGGCGACGGGACCGACCCGGCAGACGCCGCGACGAAGATCAAGGCCTGTGTCGACCACGTGCGCGCCGGCCGTGGCCCCGCCCTCGTGCACCTGACGGTACCGCGCCTGTCGTCGCACTCGGGACCGGACAACCAGAAGGGCTACCGTACCGACGCCGAAATCGCCGCCGACGTCGCGCGGGACCCGCTCCCGCGCCTGCGCTCGTTCCTCGTCCCCGCGCACCTGAGCGAGGAGGAGTGGCGCGCACTGGAGGCCGAGGTGGCGCGCGACGTGGAGGGCGCCCTCACGGCGGCGCGCGAACGTCCCGCCCCCGACCCGACCACCATCTTCCGCCATCGTTACGCGGAGCCCGACGCTCCGGCCGACGAGGCGATGGGAGGGCTGTCGGCGGCGGAGCGCGAGGCGCTGGGCGGCTCGACGACCGCGCAGGAGGAGGGCGAGACACTGCGCTTCCAGGAAGCGATCCGCCGCACGCTGCGCCGAGAACTGGAGGTGAACCCCAAGCTCGTCGTATTCGGTGAGGACGTGGGACTCAAGGGCGGCGTGCACCTCGTGACCGAGGGATTGCAGAAGCAGTTCGGGCGCGAGCGCGTCTTCGACACGTCGCTCTCCGAGGAAGGAATCATCGGGCGTGCCGTCGGCATGGCGATCTCGGGACTCGTCCCGGTCGCAGAAATCCAGTTCCGGAAGTACGCCGACCCCGCGACCGAACAGTTGAACAACACGGGGACGATGCGGTGGCGCACGGCCAATCGCTTCTGCGCCCCCATCGTGGTCCGCATGCCGGGGGGCTTCGGGAAGGATGTTGGCGACCCGTGGCACTCGCTCAGCGCCGAGGTGCTGTGGACGCACGCCATCGGCTGGCAGGTCGCGATTCCGTCCAACGCCGCGGACGCCGTAGGGCTCCTGCGATCGGCCATGCGCTCGCCCAACCCGACGATCTTCTTCGAGCACCGCTCGCTCCTGATGACGAGCGATGGGAGCGCGCGCTATCCCGGCGACGACTACGTTGTGCCGTTCGGGGTGGGGAAGGTGCTGCGTGAGGGGGGCGACGTCACCGTCGTCACG
Source organism: Gemmatimonadaceae bacterium (assembly GCA_020852815.1). Lineage (NCBI taxonomy): Bacteria > Pseudomonadati > Gemmatimonadota > Gemmatimonadia > Gemmatimonadales > Gemmatimonadaceae > Gemmatimonadaceae bacterium. Next base: position 194,026 of record JADZAN010000019.1, read on the forward strand.
TGGGGGGCGATGGCGCATCGTTGCGTGGATGCACTGTCGCAGGTCGACGCATCGGTCGAGCTGATCGACCTGCGCTCCATCGCCCCGTGGGACAAGGCGCTCGTCCTCGACTCCGTGCGCAAGACGGGGCGCTGCCTCATCGTACACGAGGACACGAAGACCTCCGGCTTTGGCGCCGAAGTCGGTGCCGTGCTGGCGCAGGAGGCGTTCTGGTTCCTCGACGCACCGGTGGAGCGGCTGTGCGTCGAGGACGTCCCGATGCCGTATCACCCGTCGCTGCTCGATGCGATCCTCCCCTCCTCGGGAGAGATCGCCTCGCGCATCGACGCGCTGGTGCGCAGCTAGCGACCGTGTGCCGGTCACGCGGGGGCACTCCCGCGCGAGGGGTGCAGCCGACTGAGTTCTCCCCCATGCTCGACGACGACGCGCCCCAGGTAGCGGCGAAACTCGGGGCGCGCCCCGAAGTGGAGGAGCATCCCCACCTCGGCTTGCGAGCAGCGCATGCAGTTGAGGAGGCGCATGCGGTCGGTGTCGTGCAGCTCCGCGCCGCCGCGCACGAGGACGACCACCTTGCCGTCCACGACGAGGTCGGCCGCATACGTCCCGATCTTGCGCCCCTTGTAGAAGACGCCTAACGGGACGTCGGGCTCTGCCTGCAGCCCGCGGGCGATGAGTTCGAGCGTGAGGGCGCGCAGGTAGACCGCATCGGCGAAGCCGTGCCCCAGCTCGCGGTGCACCGCGAAGAAAGCGGCGAGGAGGCGACCGGTGGTATGCTCGTGCACCAGGCGCGAGGCGGGGGGGCGCTCATCGGCAACGGGGAGCGCGCGTTCGGCGTCGAGGGCGAGGACAGGAACGGACATCGGCGATGCTCGCGGTTGGGGGACGCAGGCATCATGCACGCACGCATTGGCGCACGCGTTACCGAAATCGCGCGCTCCGTACCGTTTTGCCGATCAGATCGCCTTGAAGTGCTCGAACGGCTGGTGGCAGGCGTTGCAGCTGTGGAGCGACTTGCACGCCGTGGAGCCGAAGTCGCTGCGCGTCGTCGTGTCGTGCGACCCGCAGAACGGGCACGCCGGCGGCGCGGCGCGGCGCATGAGGGGGATGAGCGGCGACTCGTCCGCCTTGCCCGGCGGTGCGATCCCGTAACGGCGCAGCTTCTCGCGCGCCTCCTCGCTCATCCAGTCGGTGGTCCACGCCGGGGTGAAGACCGTGTTCACGCGCGCCGTGACGCCGCGGGCGGCGAGGGCGCCCGTCACGCAGCGGGCAATCTCGTGCATGGCCGGGCAGCCGGAGTAGGTAGGGGTGATGTCGATGACCACCTCGCTCCCCTCCTGCCGCACGCCGCGCACGATCCCCAGCTCGACGACACTCAGGACCGGGATTTCCGGGTCCTTCACCTCGTCGAGCATCGCCAGCATCTCGTCGCGAGACGGGACGCCGGTGGGGGGGAACGCTACCACGACGCCCCCGGGAACGAACGGGCGACGATCTGCATCTCGGCCAGCAGGTGTCCCAGGTGCTCGGTGTGCCGCCCCGTGCGACCGCCGCGCTGCATGTAGCCGTCCGCGGGGAGCGTGAGCGTGGCGATCGCCACCACGTCCTTCACCTGTGCCAGCCACCCCTCGCGCACCGACGCCGGGTCGACCGCGAGCCCCTGCGCCGCGAGGCGTCGCTCGATGTCATCGCCGACGAAGAGCTCGCCCGTATAGCTCCATGCCTTGTCCAGCGCCGCTTGCACCCGGCGGTGACTCTCCTCGGTGCCGTCGCCGAGCTTGATGAGCCACTCGCCGCTGTGGCGCACGTGGTAGCGCGCTTCCTTGTACGCCTTGGCGGCGATCCCGGCCAGCGCCTCGTGCCGGCAGCGTTGCAGCTGGTCGAGCACCAGGAGCGCGTACACCGAGTACAGGAACTGGCGCACGATGGTGTCGCCGAAGTCGCCGTTGGGCGTCTCGCACAGGATCGCGTTGCGGAACTGCGTCGCCTCGCGGAAGTACGCCAGCGCGTCCTGGTCGCGCCCCTGCCCCTCCACCTGCCCCGCGAGCTGCAACAACAGGTTCGCCTGCCCCAGCAGGTCGAGCGCGATGTTGCTGAGCGCGATGTCCTCCTCGAGAATCGGACCGTGCCCGCACCACTCGGAGACCCGGTGCCCCAGGATCAGCCGGTCATCGCCGAGCCGCAGGAGGTACTCGAAGAAGTCCCGCGAAGTCTGTTCGTCCATTGCCGTATGCCTCGGTTCTCGTCCTCTCGTCCTCTCGTCTTCTCGTCTTCTCGTCTTCTCGTCCTCTCGTCTTCTGCCGTATCAGAAGACGCGAACGCCGCGCGGGGTCTTGAAGAACTGCGGGTGCCGGTACGCCTTGTCGTTGGCCGGATCGAAGAAGGGCCCCACGTCCTCCGGCGTCGAGGCGATGATCGTCACGCTGGGGACCACCCAGATCGAGATCGCCTCGTTGCGACGCGCATACACGTCACGTGCGTTCTGCAGCGCCAACTCGGCGTCCGCCGCGTGCACGCTCCCCGCGTGCTGGTGCGGCGCCCCCGCCTCTTCCTGCGTGAAGACTTCCCACAGCGGCCACTGCGTCTCACCCCCCTTGGGGGCGGTGGCGATCGTCGGGCTCGTCATCGTGCTCGTCCTCGTGCCAGTCGTTTGCCGTTCGGAATGCGATCGTCAGGTCGTGCCTGTCGTGCCTGTCGTGCCTGTCGTGCCTGTCGTGCTCGCTCGGTGCTGGAGCTGTGCCTCTTCCGCGTTGGGCTTCCTGCCGTGTGCCTGACGGCGAGTCGTCAGGCGGCCACCGCGCGGCGCGCGGCGCGCTGCTTCGCGGCGTAGGCCTCGGCGGCCTCGCGCACCCACGCCCCGTCGTCGTGCGCCTTGCGGCGAGCCGCCAGGCGCTCCCGGTTGCACGGGCCGTCTCCCTTCACCACCGCCTTGAACTCGGCCCAGTCGATCTCGCCAAAGTGCCAATCGCCGGTCGCCTCGTCGTAGCGCATCGCGGGATCGGGGAAGGTGAGGCCGATCGCCTGCGCCTGCGGGACCGTGAGGTTGACGAAGCGCTGGCGCAGGTCGTCGTTGGACTTCCGCTTGACGCCCCACTTCATCAGCTCCGCCGAGTTGGGCGAGTCCTTGTCGCTCGGACCGAACATCATCAGCGCCTGCCACCACCAGCGGTTGAGCGCGTCCTGCACCATCGCCTTCTGCTCCGGCGTTCCCGCCGCCAGCGTGGCGCAGATCTCGTAGCCCTGGCGCTTGTGGAAGTTCTCTTCCTTGCAGATGCGGATCATGGCCCGCGAGTACGGCCCGTACGACGCCTTGGCGAGCATCGTCTGGTTCACGATCGCCGCGCCATCCACCAGCCAGCCAATGATCCCGATGTCGGCCCAGGTGAGCGTGGGATAGTTGAAGATCGACGAGTACTTGGCCGTCCCGTTATGCAGCTGCTCGATGAGTTCCGCGCGGTCGACGCCAAGCGTCTCCGTGCCGCAGTAGATGTAGAGGCCGTGCCCCCCTTCGTCCTGCACCTTGGCAATGAGCGTCATCTTGCGACGCAAGGTGGGGGCACGCGTGATCCAGTTCCCCTCGGGGAGCATCCCCACCACTTCGGAATGCGCGTGTTGCGACATCATGCGGATCAGCTGCTGCCGGTACCGCGGCGGCATCCAATCCTTAGGCTCGATCACGCCACCCTCGGCGATCCGCTTCTCGAAGGTCGCCAGGCGCTCGGCGTCGTCGGTCGACGCGGGGCCGTTCGATTGGGGGCTGGACGGGGTCATCACGATTCTCCGGCAGGTCTCAGGAGGCCACGATAGGGCACGGGGCGCGTTACAAGTATCAGGGCATCTCCTGACACGGCAAAGTCTTGCATCTCGGCGATCGCGATATTAGGACCCATGAGTCCGACCAAGATTCGGCGCCGCGCCGCATGGCGGGCGGGAGTTCGGGGCGCGGCGACGGGGCGGGCTGCTAGCTTACCGCCGCCGCCGGGGGTCCACGGCGGCGGCTGACCATACCTCCACGCCGACCGTTCGCACTCCATGACTGCACCGTCCCCGCTCGACGCCGGCACCGTCGCCCTCGCGGTCGACGCCGGCATCGCGACCGTCACCTTCGGGCATCCCAAGGGGAACTCGCTCCCTGGGGCGACGCTGCGTGAACTCGCGTCGACGTTCGATGCGCTGGCCGCGCGCGACGACGTGCGCGTGATCGTGCTGCGCAGCCTCGGCACCGGTCCCTTCTGCGCCGGCGCGTCGTTCGACGAGCTGCGCGGCATCGCCACGACGGACGAGGGGACGGCCTTCTTCAGCGGCTTCGCGCACGTGATCCTGGCCATGCGCCGCTGTCCGCAGTTTGTCATTGCGCGGGTGCACGGCAAGGCGGTGGGCGGTGGCGTTGGGCTGGCCGCGGCGGCGGACTACAGCATTGCCACGCGCGGCGCCGCGGTACGCCTGAGCGAGCTGGCGGTCGGCATCGGGCCGTTTGTCGTGGGTCCCGTCATCGAGCACAAGATCGGCCACGGACACTTCATCGCGATGTCGGTCGACCACGACTGGCGCGACGCGGCCTGGGCCGAGCGCGCCGGCCTGTACGCACGCGTGAGCGAGTCGGCGGCCGAGATGGACGTGCTCGTGGACGCGCTGGCGCGGAAGCTGGCGGCGGCCAACCCGGGAGCGGTGCGCGCACTCAAGCGCGTCTTCTTCGAGGGGACCGAACACTGGGAGACCCTTCTCTACGAGCGCGCCGCGGTGTCGGGATCGCTGATCCTCACACCGGCGGCGCGCGAGGCGCTGGCGGCGTTGGCGCGGGGGTGACGCCGACGCCTCGCGCGCCGGACGCGCGAGCGTAGAGAAGTTGGCGCGAAGTGTGCCGTGCGCTCGTCAGCGCGCGCCACATGGGGTCGCTGGCGCGCGCGCCTGTTCGAGAGCCTCCCCGTGCGCACCACCGCGCGCCGCCATCCTTCGCCCCGCATATGTCCTTGCCGTCCCCGTCAATTCCCACGGTCGCCGTGATCGGCGCTGGATTCAGCGGCACCATCGCCGCCGCGCACCTCCTGCGACGCGCCGCGGAAGCACCGGCCCGCGTGCTCCTCATCGACCGGAGCGGAGGCGTGGGACGTGGCGTCGCGTACGGAACCAGGTCGGTGCGCCACGTCCTCAATGTTCCGGCGGGGCGCATGAGCGCCTTCGCCGCCGACGAGGACGACTTCCTTCGCTTCGCCAGGTCGCGTGATGCGCACGTGGTGGGCGGGTCGTTCGTCCCGCGGCGGCTGTACGGCGAGTACCTGGCGGCGACGCTCGATCAGGCGGAGCAGTTCGCGCGCGCTCATGGCGGATCGCTCATGCGCATCGGTGCGACGGTGACGGATGTCGTCGTCGACGACGGTGAGCGGGGCGGCGTCCGTTTGCTCCTGGCGGACGGCGCCGCGCTGGCCGCCGACCGCGCGATTGTGGCCGTCGGCAACTTCCCGCCGGCCGATCCACCGATTCCGGGGAGCGAGGACTTCTTCCGGAGCACCCGCTACGTCCGCGACCCATGGGCGGGCGACGCGCTCGCCGAAGTCCCCGGCGACGCCCCGGTGCTGCTCATCGGGACGGGGCTCACGATGCTCGACGTGGCGATCGAACTCGCGGCGCGCGACCGACGGGCCCCTCTCATCGCCCTGTCGCGCCGCGGCCTCGTCCCGCTCCCGCACCGCCCCAACGGCGCCCCTCCCTCGTACGGCCACCTCCCTCCGGGGCTCATTGCCTGCGAGCCGACCGCCGTCGCCTACCTGCGCGCCATCCGCCGCCACGTGCGCACGGTTGCCCGCGACGGGGTCGACTGGCGTGACGTGGTGGCGTCGCTGCGCCCCATGACGCCACGCCTCTGGGAGACGCTCCCGCTCACGGAGCGCCGGCGCTTCCTGCGCCACGCCCGGGCGTACTGGGACGTGCACCGCCACCGGGTGGCCCCCGAGCTGCACCTGCGGTTCGAGGCGCTGCGCGACGAGGACATGTTGCAACTGTCGGCCGGGCGGTTGTTGCGCCTGGCGGAACACGGCGACGGCGTCGACGTCACCTGGCGCCCGCGCGGTGCCGCCGCCGAGGAGACGCGCTCCGTGGCGGCGGTGGTCAATTGCACCGGCCCGGCCGGCGACGTGCGATCGATCGATGACGCGCTCCTGCGCGCCCTCCTCGGGCGCCAGGCGGTACGCGCCGACCCCCTCGGCCTGGGCCTCGACGTTGCGCCTGACGGGCATCTCCTGCGCGGCGACGGCACCCCCAACCCCCACCTCGCCCTCGCCTCCCCCCTGCTCAGGGCGCGCTACTGGGAAGCCACCGCCGTCCCCGAACTCCGCCTCCACGCCGCCCGCGCCGTCACCACCACCCTCGCCTCCCTCGCCACCGCCACCCTTCCGTAACGCCCCGCACAACCGCTGGCACCTGACCTAACTGGAAAGAGCGCCCCAACGGCAAGAGGCCGAGGATCCCTCCCCGGCCCCTCGTCTTCTCGTCTTCTCGTCTTCTCGTCTTCTCAAGAAGTGGGTGGCGAGAACCCCGCGTGCTGCTGCTCCAACCAGCTCTGGTGGTACTTCGGATCCTCGATCGACACCGCCGCCGTCGCCACCTGCAACGGACGGAATGAGTCCATCATCACCGCCAGCTCGTTCGTCCCCTTGGCCCCGATCGAGGCCTCGGCGCGCCCCGGGTGCGGGCCGTGCGGGAGTCCGTCCGGATGATGCGTGATGGAGCCGTACTCGATCCCCTTGCGGCTCATGAACTCGCTCGATGCGTAGAACAGCACTTCGTCCGAGTCGACATTCGAGTGGTTGTACGGCGCCGGGATCGCCTCGGGATCGAAGTCGTACGGGCGCGGACAGAACGAGCAGATCACGAAGCCGTCACCCTGGAACGTCTGGTGCACGGGCGGCGGCTGATGAATGCGCCCGACGATCGGCTCGAAGTCGTGAATGTTGAAGATCCACGGGTAGAAGTACCCATCCCATCCCACGACGTCGAACGGGTGGTGGTCGAGGACGAGTTCGTTGATCGCGTCGTATTGCTTGACGTAGATCGGGAAGTCGCCACGTTCGTCCCTGGGCACGAGCTGCAAGGGTCGCCGGATATCGCGCTCGCAGAACGGTGCCCCCTCGAGGAGCTGCCCGACGTTGTTGCGATAGCGTGACGGGAAGCGCACGTGGCCGCGGCTTTCCATCACCAGGAACTTCTGCGCCTTGCCCGCGTCGAGCTTCCAGCGATGCGTGATGTTGCGATGCACCACGACGTAGTCACCCGCCTTGTAGGGGAGGTCGCCGAAGACCGATTCGAGCGTCCCTTCCCCCTCGACAACGTAGACCACTTCGTCGGCCTGCGAGTTGCGATAGGTGTGCACGTCGGTGGTGTCGGGCTCGACGTACGACATCACGATGTCGCTGTTGAAGAGCAGCGGCATGCGATCCATCGTCGGGCTCCCCCCCTTGCGGGCACGCGCGGTGAGGAAGTGACGGTGCCGCAATGAGGTATCCTCGTCCGCCGCCAGCCGCACGTCGGCCACCTTGCGCGCCGACTTGACGGTCGTGGGCGGATGGATGTGATACAGCAGCGCCGACGTCCCCACGAACCCCTCGTGCCCCATCAGCTCCTCGGCGTACAACCCGCCGTCGGGGCGCCGGAAGATGATGTGCCGCTTGCGGGGGATGCTGCCTAACGCATGGTAGAACGGCATGAACTCGTTGGAAGAATTGGTGGAAGCCATCCCGCAGACAAAACGACGCGCCCGAACACCTCGTCCTCTCGTCCTCTCGTCCTCTCGTCTTCTGCCCCCCCTAGAGGTTCCCCCGCAGCGCCTGCTCGCGCTCGATGGACTCGAACAGCGCCTTGAAGTTCCCCTTGCCGAAGCTCTTGGCTCCCTTGCGCTGGATGATCTCGTAGAAGACGGTCGGGCGGTCCTGCACCGGCTTCGTGAAGATCTGCAGCAGGTAGCCGTCCGGATCGCGATCGACGAGGATGCCGAGCTGCGCGAGGATGTCGACCGGCTCGTCGATCTTCCCCACGCGCGCCTGCAGCTCCTCGTAGTACGAGGTCGGCACCGAGAGGAACTCGACGCCGCGGTCGCGCAGCCCGGTCACCGTCCCGATGATGTCGTCGGTCGCCAGCGCCATGTGCTGCACGCCGGGGCCGACGTAGAACTCGAGGTACTCCTCGATCTGCGACTTCTTCTTCCCCGCCGCCGGCTCGTTGATCGGGAACTTGATGCGATCGTTGCCGTTGGCCATCACCTTCGACATCAGCGCCGAGTACTCGGTGGAGATGTCCTTGTCGTCGAACGTGAGCAGGTTGCGGAAGCCGAGGACGTCGGCGTAGAAGCCGACCCAGTGGTTCATCTTCCCCAACTCGACGTTGCCGACGCAGTGGTCGACGTACTGGAGGCCGAGTGACGCCCCCTGGTAGTGCGGATGGACCGCGCGGAAGCCGGGAAGGAACGGGCCGCGATAGTTGCGGCGCTCAACAAGCGAATGAATGGTCTCGCCGTAGGTGCGGATGGCGGCGATCACGACTTCGCCGTCGTCGTCGCGCAGCACGCGCGGCTCGTGCACCGACTGCGCCCCGCGCTCCAGCGCCTTGGCGTACGCATCGCGGGCATCGTCGACCCACATGGCCAGGTCGCGCACGCCATCGCCGTGCTTGTGCACGTGCTCGGCGACGAAAGCCGCCTCGGGGCTCAGGTCGGGACGAATCGCCGTGGTGAGCACGATGCGGATCTTCCCTTGCTGCATCACGTAACTGGCGCGATCGCGCGTCCCGGTCTCGGGGCCGCGATAGGCAACCACTTCGAAGCCGAAGGCGCTGCGATAGTAGAGCGACGCCTGCTTGGCATTCCCGACGTAGAACTCGATGTAGTCGGTCCCGTTGATCGGGAAGGTGTCGTGCGCGGTCTCGGGAATGGGGGCGGTAATGGTCGCCATGGCACGGGTCCGAGCGAGGTGTGGCGGCAGGGGACGCCAGGATGGCGACGGAATCCCCGATACCAAAGTAGACTTTCGACTCGCGCCAAGCTAACGCGCGCTTCACGCACGCGCCCGATGGTCGGACCGGTTCAACCCGATGCTATCTGGTCTTGGGAGAGGCGCCTTTCATCTCCGCGCCCGAGTGCGCCGGAGCGAGCGTCGCTGTTTGCGCCGGAGCGTGCGTCGGAGAGGGCGCCGGAGCCAACGACGGGGCCTGTGCCGGAAGCGCCGCACCGCCCGCGGTCGAGTCGACCGCCGGTCGCCAGACGACGCCGGCGGGATTGGCGAGTTGAAGCTCTCGCGCGGGGTGCGACAGCAGGACCAGCGACATCGCGACGCTCTCCCCTTCCTGCTCGTACGTGATCGCCATGTGCGTCGTGTCGCCCCGAAGCGTTGTCACCACGGCGCGCACGGGGTGCAACTCCGGCGGTGCACCAGCGCGCACGGCGATCCCCACGGCGCCATCGGTGAAGGCCAGGCGCCGCTCCGCATACGCTCCCGCCGCCGTGACCCACTCGCCGCGCAGCCCCTCGGGGATCACGCGCGGCGGCTTGGGCTGCAGCAGGCGGTTTGCCATCACGACGATCGCCAGCGTGGCGGCGACGGCCGGGAGGGCAACCGACGAGCGCCGCCTTACGCGCCGTGTGGGCTCGTCGGGGATGCTGGCCATCGACGCCGTGGTACGCCGCTTCGGCAGCTGCATCAGCACGCCGAGTTCGTTCATGAAGTCGACGTACTCCATCGCGGTCGAGAGGTCGCCGTCCTTGAGCGACGGCTTGGGCGCCCCGTCGATCGACGGAGTGCCTAACGGCGTGGCGTCGCGCCGCGGATGCTGGGCCGGGCTCGGGACCGGCGTCGGGTTTCGGCTCATGCGTGCGTCAGCAGTCCGTCGCGCGCGCTCGCGACCGCCGCGGCGAGTGTGGACGTGTCCAGGCGAGAGGGTTGCGCGGGGAGGTTCCCCTTGCGGACAACCTCGAGGAACGCCGCCACCACGTGCGGGTCGAGATGGGAGCCCGCCGACTCACGGATGATCTGGCATGCCTCGGAGAGCCCCAGCCCCTCCCGATACGGGCGCTCGCTGGAGAGCGCATCGAAGACGTCGGCAACGGCGAGCACGCGCGCCAGGAAGGGGATGTCGTCGCCCGCCAGCCGATCGGGGTAGCCGGTGCCATCCATCCGTTCGTGGTGCGACCGGACCAGCGGGAGCGTCTCGGCGAGCGCCGGAATGGGGCCGAGGATCTCGCACCCCACGACGGGGTGGCGCATCATCACCGTCCACTCGGCGTCGGTGAGCCGCCCCTGCTTGTCCAGGACGGAGGCGGGGACGGCGATCTTGCCGATGTCGTGCAGGAGGGCGCCGCGCTCCAGCGTCGCCATGTCGTCATCCGGCAGCTGCAATTCGCGCCCGACCTGGACGGCAACGCGCGTGACGCGCTCCGAGTGCCCCGCGGTCCACGGCGAGTTGGCATCGATGGCCCGCGCGAACGCGGTGATGGTTCCCGCCGAGAGGGCGTTGAGGCGGTGCACGAGCTGCACGTGCCGCAGGGCGAGCGCCACGCGGTCGGCCATGCGCCGCGCGTCGCGCCAGGGGGCGTCGTGGGCGAGGGCGTCGTCGCTCGCCCAAACTGCCACCACGCCGAGGAGCTCAGCATCCTGCCACAGCGGGAGGACGACGACCCCCTGCTGCAGCGCGCCCCGCACCTCACCACCCACGTAGGACGGCACACGGGCACCCTGCGCCAGGACGAACTGCCGCGGCTGGGCGCGCAAGGCATCCGCCTCCTCCACCGAGAGGCGACGGGAGAGGAAGGCGGGGGCCGGGACACCGCCCTCGGTCACCGCGACATCGATCATCATCGGTCGCGAGGCGTGAGCCACCGCGATCGCGACGCGCGGCGAGGAAAGGAGCTGCTGGAAGCGCGCCGCGGCCTCGCGCACCAGGGCGTCGCGCTCGCGCGCCGCCAGCGCCGATTCGTCGATCGCGTCCATGTTGCGGAGCAGCGCGAACTGCTGGTCGAGCTCGCGCGCCATGCCGTTGAACGACTCGGCCACGTCCTCGAACTCGTCGTTGCTCCTGACGACGACCGGCGCGCTGAAGTCGCCCTGTTGCAGCCGCTCGGTCCCCTCCCGCAGGCGCGCCAGCGGCTCGGTGGTGCGGCGAATCTGGGCGTGCGAGACGAGGAAGATCAGCGTGAGCGCGGCGATGAACAGGATGGCAATCATGCGCCGGAACGACGCCAGCGCGGCCATGGCGGTGCTGGACGGCTGGATCACGATGACACGCCACTCGGCGGCGCCGAACTCGTAGCGCAGGTACACGTCGCGCGTCGAGGCGAAGCGGCCGTTGTCATCGACCACCGTGCGCGAATCGAGGGTTTGCGCCGCGATGCGGCTGGCGAGTGCGACCGATGCGCGCGGCATGTCGTGCGTGCAGTGCACGATGGCCAGCGACTGCCGCTCCGCCACGCAGTAGCCGGCGTCCTCGCCGCCGATCGATTCGTCGGCCGTTCCCCAGAGATAGCCGTCGTTGACCCGCGCCCAGGCCACGTCGAAGTCGGCCGCGCCGCGCAGCATCGCGCGCCCCAGCAGTATGAGCGATTCGTCGCCGGTGCGCCGTACCACGAGGAGCGAGCGCCCGCCACGCAGGTGCGCGTACTCCTCCGCGGTGAGCGCGCGCGCCATGGTCGAGTCGTCGATGCCGAGCGGCACGCCGCGTCGCGAGCTTCGGACCACGTGCGCCACGAGCGTGGCGGCGTTGCTGCTCCCGATGGCGCCGCGGCGCATGTCGCCCTCGAGGTCGCGCACCGCGGTGGCAAGCGTGGCCAGGGTCGAGAGCGAGAGCGACTTGGCCAATCGCGACAGGCGCGCCTCGGCCTCGTTGCGCAGCGCCGACCGCACATAGGCTTCCGACGCCAGGGCGATGACCGTCAGCAGCAACGACGACGCCACCAGGTTCGTGGCGAGGAAGCGCCGGCCGACGCGGGTGCGCAGAAAGCCGAGCTGCACGGCGTCAGTAGTTGCGGGCCAGGCCAATGAAGCCACCGTCGTTGGCGACGATGACGTCATCGTGCGACGCCTTGGCGGTGAGCGTTTGATTGCTGCTCCCGTCCTTCCCCAGCGAATACAGGTCGAAGTCGGTGTTGATGGGGACGAGGAAGCGATCCTTGCGCGCGCCGGCTGGCGGCGCCTTCCCCTTGCGCGGAGCGAACTTCAGGTAGACGTACGGGCGGCCCCAGGGGTCGAGCAGCGTCGCCCGATTGATGGCCGTCAGCGACGCAGGGAGGACGTCCTGCGAGAGCAGGTCGGTGGTAATCGCCTTGAGGTCGCCGATGGCCTTGGCGACCCGCGCCCGCTCGATCACGTCGGCGTACTTCGGGATGCCGATACCCGCGAGAATGCCAATGATCGTCATCGCGGCGAGCAGCTCGATGAGCGTGAAGGCGGAGCGCGTGCCCCAACGCCGATGCAACTGGCGCGCGGACACTCGCGCGTAACGTCGCGTCTGGGTTGACAACGGGGGGGGGCGGTTGCGGGCGGGAAGGGGGAGACCGGTCGAGACTGAGTCTCGGACGGTACTAGGCAGACCTGTAACCGGTTTCAGTCGTCACAAAGCTGCCGTCGCCCTCGGTGATTGTGACGCCATGCGGGACGCCGGGTACGGGCGTCATTCCCAGGGGGAGAGCGGGAATCCCGAAGGTCAGGACCATTGCGCTGCCGGTGCCGACTGGCTCCCCCTCCCACGAGCCGCGGTGCCCCACCACCTTTCGCCGCATGACCGCCCCGAACCCCGACACGGCGAGCTTCGCCGACGCGCTGCATGGTCAGTACCGGCTGGAGCGCGAGATCGGGCGCGGCGGAATGGGGATCGTGTTTCTCGCGCGCGACCTCAAGCTGGACCGCGCCGTCGCCATCAAGACGCTCCCCTACCACCTGGCGAGCGATCCCGGCATCCGGGATCGCTTCCTGCGCGAGGCGCGCACCGCGGCGGCGCTCACGCATCCGGCCATCGTGCCGATCCACCGCGCCGACGAACTGGACGGTTTCGTCTTCTTCGTGATGGGGTACGTGGACGGCGAGTCGATGGCGCAGCGCATTCGGCGCGCCGGCCCATACGCCCCCGCCGAGTTGTGCGCGCTGCTGATCGAGATCGCCTCGGCGCTGGGGTATGCGCACGCGCGGGGCGTGGTGCATCGCGACATAAAGGCGGAGAACATCCTGCTCGACGGGACGGGGCGGCGGGCGATGGTCACCGATTTCGGGATCGCGCGCCTGGCGCAGTCGGCGCCGCTCACGCAGACGGGGACCATCCTCGGCACGGTGTTCTACATGAGCCCCGAGCAGGTGAGTGGCGAGGCGCTGGACGGGCGGAGCGACCTGTACTCGTTAGGTGTGCTGGCCTTCCTTGCCCTCACGGGGCGTTTTCCGTTCGAGAGCGAGACGCCGTCGGCCGTGCTGGTGGCGCACGTGACCAAGGCGCCCCCGCCCATCCGGTCGCTGGCGCCGACGATCCCCGCGGCGCTGGGCGACATCGTCGACCGGTTGCTGGCCAAGGATCGCGAGCGGCGCTTTCCCGACGCCGACGCCGTGGTGGCGGCGCTGACGAACGCGGCGCGTACCATTCCCCACGACGCCCCCGCCGCCTCGCGCGAGCTGCTGTCGGAAACGGAGGCACAGGCGGTGTGGGAGCGCGCCGCGCTGCTGCAGGAGATGACGGGACAGTTGACGCCGCCGCCGGTGGCGCGGCGCGACCAGGCGCACGCTCCGGTGAGCGAGACGTCGGGGTATCGCCTGGACGACGTGCGCCTGGCGGCGCGCGACGCCGGGATCGGGGAGAAGTACGTCGAGCGCGCCCTGGCCGAGCGTCGCGTGGGGGCGTCGGAGCTCGCCGATGTGGTGCACGAGGGGGTGGCGATGCAGGTCGCGGTGAATGCACTGGCGGGGGCGCGCACGAAGCTCGAGTTCGAGGCGATGGTCGACGGCGAGTTGAGCGACATGGACCTCGAGGACGTGGCCGACGAGATCCGGCGCAGCGTGGGCGACGTGGGCAACCTGGCCTCGATCGGGCGCAGCGTGACGTGGACGCCATATGCCTCGCCCACGTCGCAACGCAAGCTGCAGCTGTCGGTATCGACGCGCAGCGGGCGGACGGTGATTCGCGGCTTCGAGGACCTGTCGCAGCTGTCGGGCGGGATATTTGGCGGGATCGTGGGCGGGGTCGGGGGGGGAGTCGGCGGCGCCGCCTTCGGCGCCACGATGGCTGCCACCGGGGCGCTCGTCATCGCCGCCCCCATCTTTGCCGGCGTGGTAGCCGGGGCGTACGGGATTGCGCGATACGCCTTCGTGCGCACCTCGCGCAGCCGCGAGCGCCAGCTCCGCACCGCCGTGGAGCGCGTCACGCAGCGCGTGCGCGAGTGCGTCATCGCCCGCCAGCTGCAGCGACAGGGCGAAATCTTGCGCCTTGGGCGATAGAGGACGAGAAGACGAGAAGACGAGAAGACGAGAAGACGAGAAGACGAGAGTCGGACGTCCACCTCGTCTTCTCGTCTTCTCGTCCTCTCGTCTTCTACTCCGAGAGTTGAGGCAGGTTGCGGAAGTAGTCCAGCGCCGCGGGATTGGCCAGGGCGTCGGTGTTGCGCACCGCGCGCCCGTGGATCACGTCGCGCACGGCAAGTTCGGTGATCTTGCCACTGATGGTGCGCGGAATGTCCGGGACCGCGACGATCACCCGCGGGACGTGGTGGGGGGACGTGTTGGCGCGCACCTGTCGCACGATACGCGCACGCAGCGCGTCATCGAGTGCGACACCGTCGCGCAGGCGGACAAACAGGACGATGCGCACGTCTCGATTGTTCGCCGTCCCGACCTCCTGCCCGACCACCAGGCTTTCCACGATCTCGGGGAGCTGCTCCACCTCCCGGTAGATCTCCGCCGTCCCGATGCGCACACCGCCGGGATTGAGCGTGGCATCGCTGCGCCCCGAGATCACGTACCCGCCGTGCGCCGTGCGCTCGATCCAATCGCCGTGGCGCCACACGCCGGGATAGCGGTCGAAGTAGGCCGCGTGGTACTTGCTCCCGTCGGCGTCGTTCCAGAAGGCGACCGGCATCGACGGGAACGGACGGGTGCAGACCAGCTCCCCGGGGCCAGAGTCGACGGCACGCCCATCGTCGCCGTACACCTCCACCGCCATTCCCAACCCCGCCACCTGCAACTCGCCCCGCCACACGGGGCCGCACGGGTTGCCCAGCACGAAGCAGGAGATGATGTCGGTCCCCCCGGAGATGGAGCTGAGCTGCACGTCGCGCTTGATCGCGCGGTACACGTAGTCGAACGACGGCGGTGCCAGTGGCGATCCGGTGGAGAGGATCAGGCGCAGCGCCGACAGGTCATGCGCGCGCCCCGGTGCGAGCCCCTCCTTTTCGGCCAGCGCGAGGTACTTCGCCGACGTGCCGAAGACCGTGAGTCGTTCCGCCTCCGCCATGGCCCACAACATCGACGGCCGTGCGCCGGGTGCCGTGTCACTGGCGACAGCGGCGGTGGCCGCCCCGTCGTACAGCACCACGCATGCGCCCACCGCCAGCGCGCTCACCAGCCAGTTCCACATCATCCACCCACACGTGGTGAAGTAGAAGATCCGGTCGTCGCGCGTGAGGTCGCCGTGCAGGATGTGCTCCTTGAGGTGCTGCAGGAGGGTGCCGCCGGCGCCGTGCACCATGCACTTGGGCAACCCGGTGGTGCCTGACGAGTACATGATGTACAGCGGGTGGTCGAACGGGAGGCGCTCGAACTCCGGCAACTCGGCGGCGGCCGGTGTGGCGCGCCACGCGTCGCCCTCCGCCAGCCAGTCGTTCCAGGCAACGGCGTCGCGAATGGTCCCCAGTGGCGCTGCATCGCCGAGTTTGGGGACGACCACCACGCGCTCGATCGCCGGGAGACGGCGGGCGATGTCAGCCACGCGTTCGCGCGTGTCGATCGACTTGCCGGCGTAGCGATAACCGTCACAGGCCAGGAGGAGGCGCGGCGCGATCTGGCCGAAGCGGTCCAGCACCCCGTTCACGCCGAAGTCGGGGGAGCACGACGACCAGACGGCGCCGATGCTGGTGGCGGCGAGCATGGCGACGACGGTCTCGGGGACGTTGGGCATGAAGGCGGCAATCCGGTCGCCGGGCCGCACGCCGTGCGCGCGCAGCGCCGCCGCCGCGCGTTGCACCTGTCGGTACAGCTCGGCGTGCGTCAGCGACGAGCGGCGCCCCTCCTCGTTCCAGGCGACCAGCGCCTCTGCGTCGTCGCGGCGGCGCAGCAGGTGCTCCGCGAAGTTGAGGCGCACCCCCGCGAACCAGCGCGGGCCACGCAATCGGTCGGGAGGCGCCATGCGCTCGCCCCCGTGCAGGACCGCCGTCCACGGCGGCCACCCGCTTTCCCCGTCAGCTACAATACCGCCCAGCCGCCAGATCGCCGCCCAGAAGCGTTCGGGATGATCCACCGACCAGCGGTGCAGCGCCGCATAGTCCACCTGCCCATCCGCCACACAAGGCACCCCCTCCGACGCCTGCACCTGGCGGGCAAAGTGCCACAGCGCCGAACGCGACACGCGCTCCGGCGAGGGACGCCAGAGCGCGTGGTCCGCATCGTCCTGCAGGCCGGATGCGCCGGTGGAGCCCGTCATGTCTACGCGGTGCACCCCGTGGCGACGAGCGTGACATTGAACAGCAGGTTCGCGTTGCCCGGAACAGGGCCGTTCCCGGCAGACCCATATCCGTACTCGGGTGGAATGAGGAGGCGACGCGTCCCACCGATCTTCATCCCCTGCATCCCCACCTGCCACCCCGGAATGAGGTTGTTGAGCGCGAAGCAGATCGGGGTGCCGACGCGCTCGTCGAACTTGGTCCCGTTGGGGAGGTACCCCGAGTAGAGAACCGACACCGTCGGTGTTCCCGAAAGCGTGGCCCCGGTCCCGACCAGCGAATCGAGGAAGTAGACCCCCGAGGTGAGGCGCGTGAACTGCGACAACGTTACCTGCAGCGACGTCGCCCACTGCTGCTGCTCCATCGGGATCGCATCCGGCGTCGTGGTGCCGATATTGTTGCAGGCGACGGCCGCGGTGACGGCGAGGAATGAAGCCGCCGCAACGGCGATGCGGCGAAACGGGCGGGCATGACGAACCGGACGACGTTGGGGCATGACGGTCTCTGCTGGTGTGAGTCGCGACGACTCCCGAAATGAAACGCCGCTGCCGCTAGGCGTCTACCACCAGGTCGCGCGTCAGTTCCGACACCGACCGGCACCCGGTGAGCGACATGGCCAGATCGAACTCATGGCGCAGGTGCGCCAGCACCTCCACCACGCCGTGCTCACCGCCCACCGCCAGCCCCCACAGCGGCGGACGCCCCACCATGACGGCGCGGGCGCCTAACGCGATGGCCTTCACGATGTCCGTTCCGCGGCGGATCCCGCCGTCCACGTAGACCTCGCCGCTTCCCGCCAGCGCCTCCACCACCTCGGGGAGCGCCCGTGCGCTGGCGATCGCCGTGTCCAGCTGGCGCCCGCCGTGGTTGGAGACCACCACGCCCGAGGCCCCGTGGTTCACCGCGCGCACCGCATCGTCGCCCCGCACGATCCCCTTCACGAGCACCGGGAGCCCGGTAACCTCGCGAACCCAGGTGATGTCCTGCGGCGTGAGCGCGGCGTCGTGCAGCGCCGTCAGGTGCTTGGTGAGCCCCGACCCCTCGGCATCGCCCTTGGGGAGGCGATCGTGCCCGGCACCCGCAGCCACGGCGTTGGCGATGGACAGGTGCGGCGGCAACGTGAAGCGATTGCGCAGGTCGCGCTCGCGCCGCCCCAGCATCGGCGCGTCGACGGTGAGGACGATCGCGGTGTAGCCCGCCTCGCGCGCGCGCTCCAGTAGTGCGCGCGTAGCCCCACGATCCTGGTACACGTACAGCTGGAACCACGCGGCCGCCGGTGACGCCGCGCGCACATCCTCGAGCGTGGTGGTCGCCGTGGTGCTCACGCACATGAGCGTGTCGCACGCCCCGCACGCGCGCGCCATGGCCACCTCGCCGTCGGGGTGCGCCAGCTTCTGCATCGCCGTCGGCGCCACCAACACGGGAAAGCCGACACGCGCGCCGAGCACGGTGGTGGACAGGTCGCGCACGCTCACGTCCACCATCGTGCGGTAGCGGATCGCGAGGCGGTCCCACGCCAACCGGTTGTCGCGCAGCGTGATCTCGTCGTTGGCCCCGCCGGCGCAATACCCCCACGCCGACGGCTCCATCGTCTCCGACGCGCGCGCCTCGAGCTCCGAGAGGTTGAGCATCCTAGCGCTTGTACTCCGACGACATGCGCAACGGCTCGGTGCACGCCGGCCAGTTGCTCGGCGCCGGGAAGCCGCCCCCCTGCGACGCCGCGGGACCGCGGTCAAAGGTGCGACGGTCGCGCGACAGCGTCTCCGGATCTTCCGACGCGAGGTAGGCCAGCATCGCCGTCAACGTCGCGTTGGTGCGCACCTCCTCCGCCACCATCTTGTCGTACGTGTCACGCTGGGTGTGCCAGGTGTACGTCCCGTACGACCAGTCGAGCGCGCCCAGGCCGAACGCCGGCGCGCCGTAACAGACAAACGACGCGTTGTCGGAACCGCCCCCCGCCGGCGCACCGGGGAAGGAGAGGTTGACGTTGCGCGCAATCTCGGCGGGGATGTTGGACATCCAGCGCGCCACGTTGCCGCTGGCGGTGGTGAAGCCCGACGCCGAGAAGTTCACGACGCGCCCGGTCCCGTTGTCCTGGTTGAACAGCGCCTGCAGCCCCTTCACGACCTCGGGATGGTCCTTGGCGTAGCCGCGCGAACCGTTGAGCCCCTGCTCCTCTCCGCCCCAATGCCCGACGATGATGGTGCGCCTGGGATTGGGGTACACCTGCTTGAGGATGCGCAGCGCCTCGGCCATGACCACGGTCCCGGTCCCGTTGTCCGTCGTCCCCGAGCCGCCGTCCCACGAGTCGAAGTGCGCCGAGAGGACAACGTACTCGTCAGGCTTCTGCGCGCCCGGGATGCGAGCCACCGTGTTGAAGACAGGAACCTCGCCCAGGAACTCGGCGTCGGCGCGCACGCGCACCTTCGGTCCCTGCTTGTTGTCCGCCAGGCGGTAGAGCAGCCCGTAATCCTCGCACGAAAGGTCGAACGACGGCACCTTGCTGGTGCGCGAGTCGAAGACCTTCTGCACCCCCCAGCCGCGCGACCAGTTGCTGGCAATGACACCGGCAACGCCCCCCTGCTCCAGTCGCGCCCCAAGGAAGCCAGTGCCGAGCCCGGTGCCGTAGCCGGTGGCTTGCACGCGCTTCTGCCACGCCGTCTGTGCCGCGGTGCGCGCCGCCTTCATCCGCTCGAAGGTCTCGGGGAGGGCGAACTTCTCCCAGTTGTCGTCGGGACGGCACGTGGGTTGGAGCATCGAGACGAGGACGAACTTCCCCTTCGCCTGCGGCAGCCAGGCAACGAACGCGTTGGAGTCGGCAAACTCGGGAAGGACGACGACTTCACCGGTGACGTCCTTGTTGGCTGTTCCGGCGCTCCAGGCAAGCATCGTCCCTTCGAGCGTGCGCACGCGCGGCTCGATCAGGTCGATGTGCGACGTGCCGCGACGCCACCCCTTCCACGTCCCGTATTGCTCGTTCTTTGCCTCGATTCCCCATCCGGCGTAGGTCGCAACGAGCCAGTCGTTCCCTTTCTTCATTCCCGGCGCACCGGTAAGGCGCGGGCCGATCGAGTCGCTCAGTACCTGCCCCAGGCGCGCCACCTGCGAGTTGGTCATCCCTTCATCCCAGATCTTCCGGATGACGGGGTCGCTGGTGGGCCAGGACTGCGCGCGCGCGACCGAGGGCGCCACGGCGACGGCCAGCGCGAGTGCGCCGGAAAGCGCAGCGGCGAGCGTGGCGGCGAGGGCACGCGAGGGGACGGCGATGGGCGCCAACCGCGTCTCCGGCCGAGCGGTGTGCGAGAAGTGCTGCGAACGATGCAGAGGGCGCATGACGAGTGTAGGGATGAGATGGGAATGACTGGGCGGCGCACCTGGTGCCGCGTCGCGAGAAGGGCGTCCGTAAAGTTCCGAACGAATCTGCCGCGTGCGCGAGGAAGATGGGAGGTTCACGGTTGAGTACGCCGCGCGCGGCTGAACCGTTCGCCGCCGCCGCGTCCACGCCACAGTCTTGCTCCGCTCGCGCTCGCGCTGTAACAAGGGTCGTCCATACCGGGATCGACAGCCATGGCGGCTCGAAAGAGGCAGGTGGCGAAGAAGATGGCAGCGAAGCGCGCGTCGAAGCGCGCGTCGAAGCGCGCGTCGAAGCCGACATCGAAGACGACGCAGGCGGCGTTGAAGCGGGCATCCAGGCCACGCGCCACACCACCCGCAATCGCGCCCATCACTCCACAAGCGGCAGAGACGCCGATCGCCGCGCGGCGCCCCTCCGGCTTCGATCCGCGCCAGCTCGACCGCACCGTCATTGCCCTGCCACTGGTCAAGCGGTTCGAGGAGCAGCCGCAACCACCTCGTGACGCGCGGACCAAGGCGGTCGTTGCAGCTGCGCCCCGCTTCGCGGTCGTGATCGACCTCAACCTCGACTACCACGACGGGCGAGAGGTGGCCCGCCGCGAGGTGATCGACGACATCGTTCAGGTGGTGAAGGGCGGGAGCGCCTTCACCGCCGAGGAACGCGAGGCGTATCGCGCGCGCCTCACGCGCCTTTCACCACTGCAGTACGTGGCGGCCAAACTCACCGAGGAAGAAATCAAGAACGTGGTGTGGCGCGACGTCACGCAGGCCAACAACGCCTGGAACCAGCGCCGCATCTATCGCGTGTGGCCCGATTTCGAGGTCTCGGCGTGCCTCACCAAGAGCGTGTCGACGGTGAAAGCCGATGCAGCGCGTGTCGCATTCAAGGCCAGCGGGCGCGACATCGTGTGGGCGGTCATGGACTCCGGCATCGATGGCAAGCACCCGCACTTCGCCACACACCAGAACCTCGTCCTCAAGGAACCCATCCGGCACGACACCTTCGTCGATGAAGACAACAGCGACCCGCTGCACGATGCCTTTGGTCACGGGACGCACGTGGCGGGGATCATTGGCGGGATACTCGCCGCGCCGGGACGGAAGAAGGGAGTCGTCTACGCGGCGCACAGCGTGCGCGAGGAGAAGAGCAACGAGCGTCGCGTCGACCTCCGCGCGGTCACGGAGATCGGCGGCATTGCCCCGGAATGCAAGCTCGTGAGCATGAAGGTGCTCGACGAGCACGGCAGCGGGACGACGACGGCAATCATCCGCGCCCTGCAACGGGTGAACGAGATCAACCAGGGCGGGCGTCGCCTCCTGATCCACGGCGTGAACCTCTCGCTCGGCTACGACTTCGATCCCGAGTGGTTTGCCTGCGGACAAAGTCCGCTGTGCATCGAGGTGGACCGGCTGGTGCGGTCGGGTGTGGTGGTGGTGGTGGCGGCGGGAAACTCGGGGTACGGCTTCCAGAACACGCAGTTCACGAGCGTGAAGTCGGCGGGGCTCGCGCTGACGATCAACGACCCGGGCAACGCCGACGCGGCGATCACGGTGGGCTCGACGCACCGCGAGATGCCGCACCTGTACGGCGCCTCGTTCTTCTCGTCCAAGGGCCCCACCGGCGACGGGCGCATCAAGCCCGATCTGCTGGCACCGGGGGAGAAGATCGTCTCCTGCGCCGCCGGCTCCAAGAAGGATGACATGCTGGGACAGCCGCCCAGCGCGTCGTCTCCCCGCGCCTTCAAGGCAACCGACGTGCAGTACATCGAGGACAGCGGGACGAGCATGGCCGCCCCGCATGTCTCTGGCGCCATTGCCGCCTTTCTCTCGGTGCGGCGCGAGTTCCAGGGACAGCCGGAGCGGGTGAAGCAGCTCTTCATGGACAACGCCACCGACCTCAAGCGCGATCGCTACTTCCAGGGGCGCGGGCTGGTGGACCTCATGCGAACCATTCAATCGGTCTGACGGAGCCCCACCATGGCCACCAAGAACGGCTTTCCGTACGCGGAACTCGAGTTCGATGCCAAGGGGAAGTTCGGCCCTAACCAGCTGAAGGCGGCGATCGAGACGCTGCGCACCCCCGGGCTCACCGACGTCCTCATCCTCTCGCACGGGTGGAACAACGACATCGGCGACGCCCGCAAGTGGTACGGCGACTACCTCAAGTGCCTGCGCGCGGAGCTCGATGCGCGCCTGGTGCCCGGCATCGACGCACACAAACTCGGCGTCGTCGCGATCTTCTGGCCGTCCAAGCGCTTTGCCGACTCCGAGCTGGTGGCGGGGAACGCGAGCTCGGTGGGGGGGGCGGTGACGCGCGCGGGAATCCGGAAGCAACTGGCGCTGCTGGCCAGCGCCTTCCCCGACAAGGCGTCCAAGGCAAAGTTCGCCGCCGCCGAGAAGCTCCTCGACAAGATCGAGGGCGACGTAGCGGCGCAGCGCAAGTTCGTCGACCTGCTGCGCGGCTTTTGGCCGACGGGGAAGTCGGGCGCCGACGCCCTGCCGGCGGCCGGGGCCGGCAAGCCGGGAGACCAGGTGCTCAAGTTGCTCGCCCCGCCCATCCTCGACCTTCCGACCGGGACAGGCGCGGGGACGACCGGCGGCGCGACCTCGATCGGTGGCGCCGGCGGGTCCGCCGGCGGAGGCAACGGCGGCCAAGCCGCCAACATCTTCGGCTCGGTGCTGGACGGCGTACGCAACGCCCTCAACATGACGACGTACTTCACGATGAAGGAGCGTGCCGGGACCGTCGGGGCCAACGGGCTTGCGCCGGTGGTGCAACGCATCCAGGCGGAGTTGCCGAATCTCAAGCTGCACCTGGCGGGGCACTCCTTCGGTGGGCGCGTGGTGATCGCGTGCGTGAACGCGCTCCCCAAGGGGGCGGCGAACCGCGTCGCCTCGCTCTTCCTGATGCAGGCCGCGTTCTCGCACTATGGCATGGCGCAGAAGTACGACGGGACGAGCAATGGCCTGTTTCGCTCGGTCGTTAGCGACAAGAAGGTGGCCGGTCCCATCTACATCACCTACACGTCGAAGGACAAGGCGGTGGGGCTGGCCTATCCGCTTGCCTCACGCCTGGGCGGGCAGGTGGCGGCCGGGCTGGGCGACGAGAACGACAAGTACGGCGGGATCGGGCGCAACGGGGCGCAGAAGACCCCCGAGGTGACGCCGCACGAGCTCCTCCCGCCCAGCCAGCAGTATGCGTTCAACGCCGGTGGCGTCTACAACCTGGACGCCAACGCCGTGATCACCTCGCACAGCGACATCTGCCGCGCCGAGGTGGCGCACGCGCTGGCCTCGGCCATCGCCAGCACCTGACGGACCGGCCCCGCCAGCCGCACGCCCCCGCCAGCCGCACGATCTCGCCAGGCGCAAACGAACGCGGCGCCCTCCGGGTGGAGGGCGCCGCGTCGTGCCTGTGCCGCCGTCGGACCGCGCGGGGTGCTACTTCCCGCCGTCAGCGTAGATCCCGTTGAACAGGAACTTGAACGTCCCGTGCGGCGTGGCGCGGAACGTCACCTCGGGACCAAAGAGGTAGAGCATCCCCTTCCCCACCTTGGCCTCGGCAGCCGCAACGCCGCCCTCGAGGTAGCCCTGCCCCCACGCCCAACCGGAGCGCAGCGGGTGGTCGGTGGCGAACCACGCCACCGGACGCACCCCCTTGAGCGCGGCATCCGGGCCCAGGCGGAACGTCGGCGAGTCGTCGAAGAAGACGTCGGTCTCGGCGTTGAGGCCGTAGGCGACCGGGACGCTGTTGTCGACGCTGGCCCGGAGCACCGAGCCCGGAACGTAGAACTTCTCCCGCGGAATCTCGCGCTCCTCGCCCGTGGGGGTCTTCTCCACGAGATAGTCGTACACCGGGAGCCCGAGGTGATACGCCAGGTTGGTCGACGTCCCCACCGTGATCACCGTCCCGCCCTGCTCGAGGAACTGCTTGAGCTGCGGAACGCTCTTGTCCGCCGAGAGGCGCCCCAGCCACGAGCGGTACTGCGCCGGGATTTCGTTAGGCGCGGGCTGGCGGTTGAAGCGCTCCATCATCGCCGACAGCTCGCTCCCGCCCTCGCGACGCGCCGCCGGAATGGCACCCGTCACGAAGACGATCACGTCATACTTGGCCTTCAGGTTGCCGGCGTCGATCACCGGCGAGTAGATCACGTCGAAGGGGAACTCGAACTGCTCCAGCAGCCAGCGCGTGTGCCCGGACGGCATGGAGCCGCCGTACGTGTCCCACAGCGCGATGCGCTTGGGCGAGATGCGCGTGGCGTTCCCCGGACCGGCGCTGGTGCCGTGCACCGGGACGCCGAGTTCCTTCGCCGCCTTCTCGACGATCGACTTGGTGGCGCCGCTGGCGCCGAGGTACCAGGCGCCGGCCGGATGCGTCACGTTTCCCATCGTGAGCGGCTCGTTGACGCGGTACACCGCGGCGCCGGCCTTGAGCGCGCGGTTGGCCACGACGAAGGCATCGTTGACGCGCGGATCGATCACGTAGCCCTTGGCACCAGCACCATTCGCCACGGTGAGTGCCGGCGGCGTCGCCAGCCCCTCGATCTTCTCGCACGGGCAGTCGAAGCCGTCGAGGATGCGATCGAACTGGATCCCCATCTGGAAGGCGAGCGTCCACCCGGCATTGTCATACGGCGGCCGCGGCGGCCCGCCCGGATACGCGAAGTCGTTCGGGTGATCCTGCGGCTCGAACATGTCGAGGACGTGCGGGCGGAACGCCTGCGCCGACTTCACCACATACGAGCCCGCCGGGTACTGCTTGCCATTCACCGTGAACGCCGCGGTGGCGCGCTGCACGGTGACGTTTGCCTTGCGCAGCGCATTCACGAACTTGGTCGCCGTCCCGAAGTCGGGCTGCGTCGTCGGGATGATGTAGCCGCGCGGGTCGCGCTTGGCCGGGTCGCGCAGCGCCGACATGTACGAGCTGGGGACCGTCCCGCCAAACGGGTTGAGCGCCGCCGACAGACGGTCACGCCCGTTCCCCGTCGCCGCGCCCGCTGCACGCTCCTTGTTGATCCTCGCCTGCAGCTCCGCCACCTCGGTGGGCGTCACCGTCCACGAGTCGCGGTTGCCGCGGTCGATCATGTTCTTCGCCATCCGGTAGATGTTGAAGAGGAAGTCTTCCTTCCGCTTCGAGGCGATGTCGAACACGGCGTAGTTCGCGGTGACCGAGTAGTCGATCGACTGGCGGAAATGCCACTCCTGCGGCGCGATGGGATACGGAAGGTCGGCGCGCGGGAGCTGGTTGTTCACCACCAGCGGAATCTCCATCGGCGTCGGCGACCCGATGGTCTCCGTGAGGAGGCCGATCATGTTGTGGAAGTACGCCAGCGTGCGAAGCCCGCCGTTCCACCACGTGGAGTAGCTCGACCCCGAGCGCATCGTGACGCCCGGCTTCCCTTCCACGGCAAAGCGCGTGTGCATCGCCGAGCCCACCATGTCGATGCCTAACGGGATGAGCGGGTCGAAGTTGTAGTTGAACGGGTCGCGGAACGGTGGCGCGAACATCACCGTCCCCGCCGGACCCGTCTGGTGGTGGTTGTAGACGATCTGCGGGAACCACTCCGAATACTGGATCCGCGCGATGTTGATCGACTCGTTCTGGTTCAGGATGAAGAAGTCGCGGTTGTTGTCGTGCCCGATGTACTTCTGGTACAGGCGCGGAATGGTCCCGAACGTCTTCTTCTTGTCATCGGGCTCCTGCATGTACCACGACGACACCAGCTCCATCCCGTCCGGGTTGGCATGCACCGCGAGGATGATGTCGTCCTTCAGGATGCGCTGCGTCTCCTCGTCGTTGCGCGAGATGAGCTGGTACGTGGTCTCGATGAGCTGGTGCGCGCCGAGCACCTCGGTCGCGTGCAACCCGCCGTCGAACCAGACCACCGCCTTCCCTTCCTTGGCCAGCGCACGCGCCTCGGCGTCGGTGAGCCCCTCGGCCATCGCCAGCTTGCGGGCAATCTCCTTGTAACGGTCGAGGAGCCGGAAGTTCTCCGGCGACGTGATGATCGCCATGAGCTGCGGGCGCCCCTCGGCCGACTTGCCGATCTCCTGCACCACCATGCGATCCGACTCGCTGTCGATCTTCTTCCAGTAGTCGATGAACTGGGTGTAGGTGGCGAGCTTGTAGTCATCGCCGATGTTGAAGCCGAAGAACTCCTTGGGCGAAGTGACGCGCCCCTGTGCCTGCACGGGGACGGCACTCAGGGCCAGCGCTGTGCCTGCGCCGAGGGTGAACGCGGCGCTCGCGACCAGGCGACGAACGCGCGGCGTTCGGGGTGGGACCGTATCGAACATGCGACGTCTCGTGGGGATGGGGAAAAGGGACATGGGAGCCGATCTCGGCGGGCTATCCGCGCTACGAGGATACTCTACGTCGCCCTGCAGAACACGTCCATCGTGAACCGCGTGGCAGCGAGCTCTCGCTCTTTACGCGTCGCCGACGATGCGCGCTGCGAACGCAGACCACCCGCCACGCGCCATCGGCCGCCCCTTCCCGTTCGCCAGGACCGTGTTGCAGCCGGGAACGGCGCCACGCAGGTCGCTAGATTCTTCCCCGCGACTCGACCCGCAACGGAAATCCCGACGTGTCTCCCTCTGCAAGAACCCCGGCCAAGGCCCCATCCCGCGCCCGCTCCAGGAGCCGGTCCAAGGCCCGGTCCACCGCCTCGAGCGCCAAGGCGCTTGGCGTGCACAAGTTCGGTGGCGCCTCGCTCGTCGACGCCGCCGCGGTCCGACATGCCGCGACGCTCATCGCCGCACAGCCAGGGAGACGCCTGATCGTTGCCAGCGCGATGGCCGGGGTCACCGACGCCCTCCTCCTGGGCGCCACGCGCGCCGCATCTGGCGACGCCGACGGACTTCGGGCCACAGCGGTCGCCCTCCGCACGAAGCACATCGAGGCGGCACGCGAACTGGTGAAGGACAAGGCGCGGCGCGCCGCGCTCGAAGGCGTGATCCTCGACCTCACCGACGAGCTGCAGCACCTGGCTCACGGGCTCGCCGTGTTGCACGAACTCACGCCGCGCACCTCTGACTACATCGTGGCCCGCGGCGAGCGGCTGAGCGCGCACCTCCTCGCGGCGGCGCTGGCCGAAGCCGGAGTGCGCGCCGAGTACGTCGATGCGACCGAGATCGTGCGCACCGACGATGCCTTTGGCGGCGCCTCCCCCGACTTCGAGGCCACCGAGCAGGCGGCCCGCGAGCACGTGGCGCCTCGCCTGGCGCGCGGCGTCGTCCCCGTCGTCCCCGGCTTCATCGGGCGCGCGGCCTCGGGACACGTCGCAACGCTGGGGCGCGGTGGCTCGGACCTCACCGCCACCCTCCTCGCCCGCTGCCTCAAGGGCGATTCCATCACGCTGTGGAAGGACGTGGCCGGCTTCCTCACCGCCGACCCGCGCATCGTCAGCGACGCGCACGTGATTCCGCAACTCACGCCGCGCGAGGCCGCCGAGCTGGCGTACTACGGGGCCAAGGTCCTCCACCCGCGCGCCCTGATCCCGTTAGGCGACCGCAACATCCCCATCCGCATCCGCCCCTTCGCCGACCCGGACTTTGCCGGGACGGAGATCTCGCGCCGCCGCACGCTGCGCGAATACCCGGTGAAGGCGATCTCCTCGATGTCGGGGCTCGCCCTCCTCACGGTCACCGGAAACGGGATGCTCGGCGTTCCCGGCATCGCGGCGCGCACCTTTGCCGCGCTGCACCATGAACGCGTCTCGGTTTCGCTCATCTCGCAGGCCTCGTCGGAGCACTCGATCTGCTTCTCGGTCCCCGAGGCGAGCGCCGAGACGGCGCGCCGCGCCCTGCTGGCCGCCTTTGCGCAGGAGATCGCGCATCGCGACATCGATGGCGTCGAGATGCACCCCGGCGTCTCCACGCTGGCCGTGGTCGGGTTGGGGATGTCGGGAACGCCGGGCATCGCCGCCCGCGTCTTCGATGCGCTGGCCACCGGCGGCATCAACGTCGTCGCCATCGCGCAGGGTTCGTCGGAACTCAACATTTCCGTCGTGGTCGACTCGCGAGACGCGACGGCGGCGGTGCGCCGGATTCACGGCGCCTTTCAGCTCAACCGCATCGGCGGCGGGCGACTCGTCAGGCACGACCAGGTCGACGTGGTGCTCCTCGGCTTCGGCCAGATCGGGCGCGCCCTGGCCCGCATGCTCCCCCGCGCGCGGCAGGATGGCGTCACGCTGCGCATCGTTGGAGCGATCGACCGCTCGGGCTTCGTCTTCGACCCCGGCGGCTTCTCGACGCGCCGCCTGCAGCAGCTCGTCGCGCACAAGGCCTCAGGGAAAGGGCTCGCCACCGTCGCGGGGGCGCAGGGCGCAACGGCCAGCGAGGCGGTGCGCGAGATCGCGCGCCACGCACTGGCCCACCCCATCCTCGTCGACGTCACCGCCGACGACACGGTTGGCGCGCTCACGCTCGCGCTCTCGTCAGGCATGGACCTGGTGATGGCCAACAAGCGCCCGCTCGGCGGCCCGCTGGCCGACGCCCGCGCGCTGCTCGACCTCGCGGCCACGCAGGGGCGACGGATGCTGCACGAGACCACCGTCGGTGCCGGCCTCCCCATCATCGACACCTTCCACAAGCTCGTCGAGTCGGGCGACCGCGTGCTCACCATCGAGGGGTGCACCTCGGGGACCCTCGGCTTCCTCCTCGACGAGGTGTCCAAGGGCAAGCGCTTCTCCGAGGCGCTCAAGCGCGCGATGCAGCTGGGCTACACAGAGCCCGATCCGCGCGACGACCTCTCGGGGATGGACGTGGCGCGCAAGGCGCTCATTCTCGCCCGCCTCATCGGCTACCAGGGAGAACTCAAGGACATCGCGGTGGAGTCGCTGGTCCCCGAGGCGCTGCGCACGGTTGGTCGCGACGAGTTCGTGGCCCGCATGGCCGAGTTGGACGCGCCGTGGGAAGCGCGCGCCCGCCAGGCGCGCGAGAAGGGACAGGTGTGGCGCTACATCGCCCGCATCTCGCGGCAGCGCGTGACGGTTGCGCTCAAGGCGGTCCCGGGCTCGTCGCCCTTTGCGGCGCTCTCGGGCACCGACAACCAGGTCGTCTTCACAACCACGCGCTACCGACAGAACCCGTTGGTGATCACGGGGCCGGGGGCGGGGCCGCAGGTGACGGCCGCTGGCGTGGTGAACGACGTGCTCAAGCTGGCCACGACATGACCCGCTACCGCCGCGCCTCGGCCTTTGCGCCGGGCAGCATCGGGAACGTGGGGCCGGGGCTCGACGTCCTCGGCGCCGCCGTCACTGGCCCGGGCGATGCAGTTGTCGCCGAGTGGGTCGACGCTCCGGGGATCTCGATCCGCGAGGCCGGCGACGCCGAACTGTCGACCGATGCCACGCGCCACGCCTCCGGGCTCGCCGCGGCGGCGGTGCTGCGCTCGGCGGCCGCGTTAGGCACGCTCCCGATTCCTCCTTCGCTCCCGGCAGGGGCGGGGATCGCGCTTACCGTCACGAAGGGGCTGCCGCTCTCTGCCGGCCAGGGGGGGAGCGCGGCCTCGGCGGTGGCGGGGGCGGCGGCGGCCAACGCCCTCCTTGGCTCGCCGCTTGGCGCGCGCGAACTGCTTGCCGCCTGCCTTGCCGCCGAGGAAGCGGTGGCAGGACGTCACCTCGACAACATCGCCCCGTCGCTCCTTGGCGGGATCTGCCTGGTGCGATCGCTCGATCCCATCGACGTCGTCGTGCTCCCGGTGCCGCCGTCGCTACGCGTGGTCCTCGCGCACCCCAACCAGCGCTTGCGCACCGCCGAGGCGCGCGCCGTGCTTCCGCGTGACGTTCCTCGCGCCACCGCGGTGCACCAGGTGGCGCAGGTCGCGGCCATGGTGGCGGCGTTGCACGCGGCCGACCTGCCGTTGCTTGGACGCGCCATTGACGATCGCATCGCCGAGCCGGCGCGTGCGGCGCTCCTTCCCGGATTCCACGCGGCCAAGCAGGCGGCGCTGGGGGCGGGGGCGCTCGGCGCGTCGATCTCTGGCGCCGGTCCCACCGCCTTCGCGCTCTGTGACGGCGACGCCGTGGCCGCGAGCGTGGCCACCGCCATGCGCAACGCCTACGCCGCCGCCGGCATCGAGGCCGCGGTGAGGATCGCCCACATCGACACCATCGGAACGCGCATCGAGCGCGTCCCCGCCTGACACCTCCCATGACCGACACCCACCGCCCGGTGCAGCGCTGCGACAACTGCGGCCACGCACTCCCCGACGACGACGCCGCGCCGCAGTGCCCGCGGTGCGGCGGCCTGCTCGCCATCGAGCACCCGGCGCCGGCGCACGACGCCCCCTCGCTGCGGGCGCGTTTCGACGCGCGCTGCTGCCTGACGTCGCCAGGCGCAACCGCGTCGGGCGTATGGCGCTTTGCCGAGATCGTGCATCCGTCAGCCGCAACCCCCGTCAGCTACCCCGAGGGGAACACGCCGCTCCTGGCGCGCGACGCCGTGCGGGCCTTTGCCGGGTGCGAGGGGCTCCTCCTCAAGCACGAGGGGATGAATCCCACGGGCTCGTTCAAGGACCGCGGCATGACCGTTGGCGTGACGCAAGCCAGGCGGCTCGGGGCGCGCGCCGTGGCCTGCGCCTCCACGGGCAACACGTCGGCCTCGCTGGCGTCGTACGCGGCGCTCGCCGGCATCCCGGCCCTCGTCTTTGTCCCTGCCGGCCAGATCGCGCTAGGCAAGCTCACGCAGACACTGGCGTACGGGGCGCGCACCCTTCTCGTGCGTGGTGACTTTGACGCCTGCCTCTCACTGGTGCGCGAATCGAGTTCCAGACTCGGGATCTATCTCCTGAACTCGATCAATCCGTGGCGGCTCGAGGGGCAGAAGACGATCGTCTTCGAACTGTTGCAGCAGTTGCGATGGGAGGCGCCGGATTGGATCGCGCTCCCCGCCGGCAACCTCGGGAATGTTTCCGCGTTCGGAAAGGCGTTGCGCGAGGCCAGGGCGTGGGGCCTCATCGACCGTGTCCCGCGCCTGCTGGCGGTGCAGGCGGCGGGGGCATCGCCGTTCTACCAGAGCTTTTCCGATGATTTCGCCATACGTCATCGCATGAAGGCCGACACGATGGCCACCGCGATCAGGATCGGCGATCCGGCGTCGTACGACCGGGCGGTCTCTGCCATTCGCGAGACGAACGGGATTGTGACGCGCGTCACCGATGAGCAGATCCTCGAGGCGAAGGCGGCGATCGACGGTGCCGGTGTTGGCTGCGAGCCGGCGAGTGCGGCGAGCGTGGCGGGAGTCCGGCGCATGGTGCAGGACGGGATCATTGCACCGCACGAGCGGGTGGTCTCGATCCTCACCGGCCACGTGCTGAAGGATCCCGGGGTCCTGCAATGGTACCACCAGGAGGCGGCGCCGCCACCGCCGCGCGCCAACCGACCGATCGAGATCGATGCCGACCTGGCCGCGGTGGAGCGGGTGTTGCAGATGGGGTAGCGCGGCGTGAGGTGGGGCGCGGGGGCGCTGGAGCGTGGCGCTCCCCGCGATGTTGCCTGTGCGTCAGGTTGCCCGTCGGTTGACTTTGCGGCGGCTGCCGGGGTCTTACCTGACAAGTCCCGCGCGTTTGCAGTACTGACAATCGGTTGCCTGACGAGAAAGGTTGTCGCGAGGCGCCGGATTCCGCTATGTTGTCGGTACTTCTGGCGTGGCGTGCCCTTCGGCGTTTGTGGGGGCGGCCGTGCGACGCAGTGAATCGCTCCATTCACCAGAGGATTGCATGAGACAACGACTCGTAGGGGTTGCGGTGCTGGCGGTGGCCATGGCTGCCTTGCCGGCCCACGCCCAGAAGCCGCTCGCCGTCGAGGTGGGAGGGTTCGGGCAGTTCAACCTGTTCGACAAGAACCTGGATATCGACAACACGCTCACGCTGGGTGGCCGCGCCGGCGTGCATCTCTTCAAGCGACTCTGGGCAGAAGGCGACCTCCAGTTCGGCAAGGCCGACTGGTCGCTCGCGAGCGGCACGACGAAGTCGCTCACCCTTCGCCCGTGGGCGGCGCGCGTGGTGTATGCGCCCAAGCTCGCGGAGAAGACGAGCCTGCTGCTGGGCGCCGGCTACCAGAACAACGTGTACATCGGCCGCACCAATCAGGTCACTGGGCAGCTCGCCTCGAAGAACGAGTACGAGGATGCCTTCACAGGACTCGTGGGGCTCAAGCAGTGCCTCAACGAGAAGTGGAACCTTCGTGGTGATCTCGTCGGCGACTACAACCCGTCGCCGAACCAGAACAGCACGGCAGGGACGCTCGACGGCAAGGCGACCAACTACGGGCTGCGCGTCGGCCTGGGCTACTCGGTAAACGGCAAGTGCTACGAGAAGCCGGCACCGCCGCCGCCTCCCCCGCCGCCACCGCCGCCGCCCCCGCCGCCGCCACCGCCTCCGCCGCCGGCCAACGATCCGCCGGTCATCACGATCACCGCGCCCGCCAACGGCTCGGCGTTCACCGGGCCGGTCACCTTCACGGCGACCTGCACGGACAAGGAAGACGGCACCATCTCCAACAAGGTGACGTGGCGCAGCAACCGTGACGGCGACCTTGGCACCGGCGCCAGCATCACCAAGACGCTCTCCGCCGGCACGCACACCGTGACCGCCAGCTGCACCGACGCCAACGGGCACACGGTGACCTCGACCGTCACGGTCACGGTCAACGAACTCCTCGTCCGCCTCAACTGGGTCTACTTCAACTTCGACAAGGCGACGCTGACCAAGGCCGGGCGCGACACGCTCGACCGCGTCATCGCCACGCTGAAGGACAAGGCGGACTGGAAGGTGGCGGTCGAAGGGCACACCGACCCGTACGGCAGCGACACCTACAACCAGAAGCTCTCCGACAGCCGCGCGACGACGGTCGTTGGCTACCTGACCAAGGGTGGCATCGACGCCGGCCGCATCTCGCAGAAGGGCTTCAGCGAGGCCTGCCTCGTGCTCGACGACGATCACGACAAGCCGGTCAAGTCCAAGCGGGCGCACGGCGTCAACCGTCGCGTCGAGATCTGGTCGGTTGGCAACGCCGGTACGTCGGCCTCCTGCCGCCAGTAGCGCCTGAACGGAAGTCCCGGAACGACACGAAGCCCCCGGCGCCAATGGCGCCGGGGGCTTCGTCCATCCGTGACCCGATGGCGCGTTAGGCGACGGCCTTGCCGGCGACCGGTGCCTTGGCCGAGGCGATCTCGCTCGGGCGGCGATACAGCGACGTTGTCGCCCCCGGGACGCGCGCCAGCGACTCGGTGAGCCCCAGCGTGTTCTCCGTCCCGCCCAGCAGCACCGTCCCGCCGGGTGCAAGCATCCGTGCGATGCGGTCCAGCACGTCGCGCTTGGTGTCGGCGTCGAAGTAGATCAGCACGTTGCGCACGAAGACCACATCGAACGTCCCGAGCCCGGAGAACGGCTGCAGGAGGTTCTGTTCGCGGAAGCTGATGGTGCTCCGCAGCGCATCGGTGACCTGGAAGCCCGCCGGCACCTGCTTGAAGTACTTCATCAGCAGCTGCACGGGGAGCCCGCGTTGCACCTCGAACTGGTTGTAGATCCCTTCCTTCGCGCGGGCCAGCGTCGCCGCCGCGTAGTCGGTGGCCACGATCTCGACGCGCGTGGTCCCCAGCGTGGCCTTCATCTGGTCCATGATCATCGCGATCGAGTACGGCTCCTGCCCAGTGGAACAGGCGGCGCACCAGATGCGGATCGCGCGTCCCTGGGCGCGGGCGCGCGGGACGATCTCCGGGATCAGCTGCTTCTCCAGCGCCTGGAAGGGGGCGTTGTCGCGGAAGAAGAGCGTCTCGCCGGTGGTCATCGCATCGCAGACCGCCTTGACCATCTCGGCGGTGCTGCGCGTGCGCAGGGCCCCGACGAGTGCCGCCAGGTCGGCCAGCCCGAAGCGTGTTGCAACTGGCGGCAAGCGGCTCTCGAGGAGGTACTCCTTGCCTTCCCCGAGCGCCAGGCCGGAACCGCGCTTGAGCAGTTCGGCGAGGAATCGATAGTCGTCCGGCGCAATCATGCGGCCCCCACACAGCTGATCGAGGTGATCTTCCCGGCGATTTCCTTGAGGGGAAGGACATGCTGCGACAGGCCGGCGTGCACCACGGCACCCGGCATCCCCCACACCACCGACGTCGCCTCGTCCTGGGCAATCACGCGCCCACCCCGCTCCCGCACCGCCGCGCAGCCACGGCATCCATCGTCGCCCATCCCGGTGAGCACGACCGCGAGGGTGGCCGGCCCGTACACCGCGGCAATGGAGCGCAGCATGGGGTCGGCCGCGGGGCGGCAGTGGTTCTCGGGCGGCGTCTGTTCGAGCTTGAGCACCGGATGTCCCTCGATGGTGTGCACGAGCATGTGCCAGTCGCCAGGTGCAACGTAGGTATAGCCGGGCTTGACCGGCATCCCGTTGGTTGCCTCCAGGCAGGGACGCCCGGCGTCGCGCTGCAGTCGCTGCGCGAGCAGCGCGGTGAACACGGGCGGCATGTGCTGCGTGACGAGGATCGGGAGCGGGAAGTCCGCCGGGAGCCCGCCCAGCACGTCGGCCAGGGCGTTGG
The DNA here is from genome assembly GCA_020852815.1 of Gemmatimonadaceae bacterium. NCBI lineage: Bacteria > Pseudomonadati > Gemmatimonadota > Gemmatimonadia > Gemmatimonadales > Gemmatimonadaceae > Gemmatimonadaceae bacterium. Next base: position 228,578 of record JADZAN010000019.1, read on the forward strand.
GGCCGCCGGTGCTCGCCGCGATCGCCACGACCTTCGGCGTCACGTCGCTCGCCGGGCCGCGCGCGGCGACGATGATCGAGGCGGCCGCCGGAGGCGCGGGGCGCGGCGCCGTGCGCAGCACCGGGTCGATGTTGGTCTTCTTCGCGCGCCCGATCGCCCGCACCTTGCTCACGATTTCGCGCGACACGCCGGCCAGCGCCGCCCCGCCCGCTCGCGCCGAGGGCTTCGAGATGTAGTCCGCCGCGCCAAGCGACAGCGCCTGCATGGTGATGGCCGCCCCCTGCTGCGTGAGCGAGCTGGCCATGATCACCCTAACCTTGGGATACATGTTCAGGATCAGCGGCAGCGCCGTGATCCCGTCCATCACCGGCATCTCCACGTCGAGCAACACGACGTCGACGTCCAGGTGCCGAAGGGCGTCCAGCGCCAGCTGCCCGTTAGGCGCCGTCGTCACGACGGTGATGTCGCCGGCATCCTCGAGAATGCGCCCGATGGCACCGCGCACCACCGCACTGTCGTCGACCAGCAGGACGCGAATGGGAGGGAGGTTCGCCATCAGGCGATTCCGCACGCCGCCAGCTTGCCGCCGATGATCTCGGCGTCAAATGGCTTCATGATGTATTCGTTGGCGCCAAGCCCGATGGCCTGCTGGATCTTCTCGAACGTGTTGTGCGTCGTGCACATGATCACCGGCGTGTCGGCATACACCGGGTTGGCCCGCAGCTCGCGCACGAACGTGAGCCCGTCCATCACGGGCATGTCGATGTCGCACAGCACGGCGTCGGGCTTGGCACCCTGGCAGGCGGCCAGCGCCTGCGCGCCATCCGGCGCCTCGCGCACGGCGTAGCCCATCGGTTCCAGGATGCGACGGATCGCCTTGCGAATGGCCAGTGAATCGTCGATGACGAGAATCTCTTTCATGTCCGCGTCGCTCTAGCGTCGGAGGAGGATCGCGGGTGCCGCGACGTTCGGCGCGGCCCGTACCCGGGAGTATCGGCCGCACCACCAGAAGCTGTTGTGAGGAATTCCTGCGCCGCGCATGGTGCAGCGCCGGACACGTCGCCGCGCGCGGACTCGGCCGCACTGCAGCTCGCGGCGCAGTTCGAGCTGCGGCTCGCGCTGCAGCTCGCGGCGCGGGTCGCTAGTTAGGCGACGCGGTGGAGGAACAGCGCGGCGACGTCACGCGCTCGGCGATGTGATGTGCCGCACGATCTTCGCCAACCTCGCGCGCCAGTGCGCGCAAGGCGCCGAATGCCAGGAGGGCGAGCCCCCCCTCCAGCGCCCCCACGAGCGCGAAGATCGTCCGGTACCCGCGCACGGGATCGTCCCCGCGCGTGAGGACGAGCAGGATGCCGCCAACCATCGGCCCCACAAGGAAGCCGAGGGAGCCGGCCACCTGGAAGGCACCGAACAGCCCCTCGCCGTGCCCGCGTCGCGCGAGGTCGGAGATGAGGAGGAGGTTGGGGGTGAACATCAGCGCCGACAGGACCCCCGAGGCGAGCATCGCCGCCGGGAGCCATCCTTGCGGCACCACGCCGTACGACGCGAAGACCACACCGAACAGCACGTTGCCCACCATCATGGGAACGAACCAGCCGATGCGATCGGCCAACCGCCCCGCCGGGTAGCACAGGAGGGCGAAGGGGAGCATGAAGAGCGCGATCAGCCCGCCACGCTGCGACGCGCTGAGTCCGTGGACCTGCGTCAGGAAGAGCGTGAAGGTCGAGACAAACACGCCGATGCTGAAGCGATCCATGAAGGCGTAGCCGAGCGGAATCCACGCCCGCAGACGTTCACGATCGAAGGCATAACGATGCGTGCGCGGCGACGCGGCCGGCACCGGGACCGCGGGAATGGCGAGCGAGACCACCGCCGCCACCACGAGGAGTGCGGCTCCCACCGTGTAGACCAGCCCCGTCCCCCGATCGACGAGCCAGCCACCGAAGGGAGAACCAATCGCCACGCCGATCATGAGCGCCGTGGCCAGCGCCCCCAGCGAGCCGCCGCGTTTCTCCCCCGACGTCCGGTTGGACGCCAGCATCAGGAGCGTGACCGCCGGAAGGTGCACCGCGCCGTCGAGCACGCGGAACGCAAAGAGCACGGGGAGCGACGGGGCGAGCCACATCCCCACGAAGGCCAACGCGTCGACCACGAGGGCGAGGGCGATCCACCGCCCCACCTCCGCGCGCCGACGCGCCAACCGCATCCCCAGCGGGACGGTGAACATCCCAGCCAGCATGTTCACCGTCATGAACGCATGCGCGTCGCTCGCCGAACCGCCATGGGCGGTCATGACCAGTTCGTGCAGTCCCGGGACGAGGAGCGTCACCGGAACCAGCGTGAAGAACATTGCGAGGGCGATCGCCGCGCGAGTGCGCATAGATCAGAAAGCTCGCATCTTTCTCAGGAACTCCGCAACCGCCGCATTGAGCTTCTCCGATTCCGACGAGAGCTGCCCCGAGGCGACCTTGATGTTCTCTGCGGTATGTCCGCTCTCGATGGCGACCTGCGTCACGTTGGCGATGTTGTAGCTCACGTCGGCAGTCCCGCGCGCCGCCTCGCTCACGTTCCGCGAGATCTCGCCCGTCGCCGCGTTCTGCTCCTCGACCGCGCCCGCGATGGTCGTCGAGATCTCGTTGATCTTGTCGATGACGCCGGCAATCTCCCGAATGGCGGTGACGGCCAGCCCGGTGTCGGCCTGCACGCCGGCGATCTTGTTGCCGATCTCCTCGGTGGCCTTCGCGGTCTGCCGCGCCAGCTCCTTCACCTCGTTGGCGACGACCGCGAAGCCCTTCCCTGCCTCGCCCGCGCGCGCCGCCTCGATGGTGGCGTTGAGCGCGAGGAGGTTGGTCTGCTGCGCGATCGAGGTGATGACCTTCACCACCTGGCCAATCTCCTGGCTCGACTGCCCCAGCTTGGCCATCGTGTCCGAGGTCACGGCCGCCTGCTTCACGGCGGTCTGCGAGATCAATGACGCTTCCTGCACGCGCGCCGCAATCTCGCGGATGCTCGCCGTGAGTTCCTCCGACGACGCGGCCACGGTCTGCACGTTACGCGTCGCTTCCTCTGACGCGGCGGCAACCGCCTGTGCCTGGCGCGTGGTCTCTTCCGACGACGCCGCCATCCCCTGCGCGCTCGCCTCGAGCTCGGTGGCCGAAGAGCTGACGACGCTCACGACGGTCTGCACGTTGCGCTCGAAGTCATCGGCCATCTGCACGCGGTCGGTGATGACCGCCCAGGTGACCATGGCGCCGATGTACTTGCGATCCTTGTCGTAGATCGCGACCACGTTGAGGTCGAGCGTCTCGGGGCCGAGCTTGATCTTGGCGCGATGCGGGAGGTTCTTGTCCGAGGCCAGCATCCGGCGCTGGTGCGACGGGTCCTTGTGGAAGATGTCGATCTTCTGCCCCAGCACCTTGTCGGCCGGGATCGGGAGGTACGCCTGCAGCGCCTGCAGCGTGCGGATCGACGCCGGGTTGACGTAGGTCAGCGTGAGGTCGAGGTCCGTGAGCATCACGTTGATGTTCACGTTGTCCATCATGTTCTGCAGGCGCTGCGCCTCGCTCTGGGCGCGCTCACGCTCGGTGACGTCTTCCCAGTTCACGATGAAGCCGGCGACCGCTTCCTTGTTCCAGATGGCGCTGACGCAGAGGTCCAGCTTGCGGCTGCCGACCGTGATCACACGGCGATACGGGAGGTTGCGCGCGTTGGTGAGCAGCTGACGGACGCGTCCCTTGAGTTCGCCCACGTGGAAGCGGTCAATCGAGCCGCCGAGCATCTGGTCCTCGCGCAGGCCGAACAGCGCGACCGTCACGTCCTCCATCCCCTTCATCGTCTCGTGCGACTTCTTGTTCATCCACACGAGGTCGAAGTTCGTGTCGGCGACAAAGATGTTTGTCCCCACGCCCTCGAGCGCGGAATACAGCAGCGCCGGGTTGGAGGTGAGCGGCGAGGTGCCGCGGGCCGCGGCGGCCGGCGCCTCGCCCTCGCCCTCGACCTCGACCGACTCGGCACCGGCGATCGCAAAGCTCGCGACCGCCTGGTAGGCATCGCCCCACGCCTTCTGCAGCGGCTTGCTCCACAGCGGCCCGGCCACCGTGGCCAGCGCGGCCAGCAGCGCATCGCCAACCGCCGGGTAGTGCGCGGCCTTGGCGCCGTAGGCCACGTGGCGTGCGCCTAACGCGGTGGCCACTTCCTCGAGGCGCTCCGGCTTGTCGGCGTTGGCCACGACCACGCTGATGGCCTGGAGCAGCTTCTTGCGCTGCTCGGACATGTCGACGTGGGCAAAGAGCGGCTTCACCTCGGGGTACCGCTCGAAGAGGATGCGGTAGAAGGTGCGGGCCAGGAGGTCGGCGCGCGGCTTGAGCGCGTCGAACGAATCACGGAGCAACTTGACGCTGGAAGACACCCGGGCGGGCTTGACTCGCGGCATGGTTCTGTTCCTGTGTGGAGAGGTATTACGCTGCGGCGAGCTCGAGACGCAGCAGGGCGTGGACGTGGACAACGACAAGCAGGCCGCGTTCGCGGCGGACGATACCGGCGCACGCCTGGCGCCACGTCGGTTCGAGGGTGGGCGGCGGTGGTTCCACCGCCGTCGCTTCGACCGAGAGCACGTCGCCCACTTCATCGACGAGGAGCGAGAACAGCTCCCCCTCGTGGCGGACCACGACGTTCGTCGGCGCGTGATCGGGGTCGCGCGGCGGGAGCCCGAGCCGCGTGCGCAGCTCGACCGCGGTGACGATCTGGCCGCGCAGGTTGAGGAAGCCCGCCACCTCGATCGGCGTGCGCGGGACGCGCGCGATGCGCTGGGCCAGCAGCACTTCCTGCACGAGGAGGACGGGGATGCCCAGCCACTGGTTGGCGAGGCGGAACGTGACGTACTCGATGGCCGCCGCTCCCGTCTCGCGGGCGTTGGTGCTGACGGTGCTCATGCAGTTGCCTCCACGCGCGTGGCGTAGCGCGCCAGCGCACTGAGCACGGCGTCGCGGTCGAATTTCACGAGGAACTCGTTGAAGCCGCAGGCGCGCGCGTGCTCCCGGTCGGCGGGGGTGCTGCGCCCGGTGAGGGCAATGAGCGGCATGTGCGACCATCCCGGGTTGGCGCGCACGGCGCGCGCGAAGGCGTAGCCGTCCACCGTCGGCATGTCGATGTCGCTCACCACGAGGTCGAAGCGATCGCCCCGCTCCAGGCGGTCGAGCGCATCGCGTCCGTCGTTGGCGGTGCTGACCTTGTAGCCCGCGCCGCGCAGGACGGGGGCAATCAGGTTGAGGAAGAAGCGCGAGTCATCGACCAGCAGGACGCTGGTGTCCTCGCGTTGCAGCTGTGCGGCCGGGGCAAACCAGTCGCCGAACGCCTGGCGCAGGAAATAGTTGGTGTCGATGATCTCCGTCGCCTTCCCCGAAATCACGCAGACACCCAGCACGCCCGCTCGGTGCGCGCCGGGCTCCACGGCCAGGCGCGCACTCACGATGTCGCGGATCTCGTCCACCGCCAGCCCCATCGAGTGCCCGTTGTCGGTGAAGACGATCACCGGGCGCGGGGTGCGGGCGCGCAGGTTCATCGCCGGGTGCGCCGCGAGGAGCGGGAGCAGCGCGTCGCGATACTGCACGAGCGCCCGCCCGTCTGCTTCCTCGATGTTGTCGGCGGGGATCTCCTCCAGCCGCGCCACCAGCGAGAGCGGCACCGCCTGCACCGTGCTTCCGCCCGCGTCGAACAGGAGGACGCTCTCGGTCGCCGCTTCGTCGTCGCTCCCCTCGGTCGCCGCGGCCATCGCCCCCTGCTCGGCGTGCGCCACCGCCAGGGCCTCGTTGGCAATCCCCGTGGTGTCGAGGATCATGATCACGCGCCCGTCGCCCAGAATCGTGCACCCCGCATACACCGGGATGTGCTTCACCAGGCGCCCGACCGGCTTCACGACGATCTCCTGCGTGTCGAACACCTCGCTCACGACCAGCCCGAACGGCGTGTCGCCCACCTGGCAGACGACGATGTTGTACTCGTCAGGCAGCTCGGTGACCTGCAACGCCAGGCGCTCGCTCAGGCACACCAGCGGCAAGAGCGTGTCGCGCAGGCGGAAGAAGCGCGCCCCCTGCACCGTCTCGATGCGGTGGCGCACTTCGTCGCTCACCCGCACCAGCTCGACGACGCCGATCTGCGGAATGGCGAACACATCGTCCGCTGCGCCCACGAGCAGCGCCGAGATGATGGCGAGCGTGAGCGGGATCTTGATGCGGACTGTCGTCCCGCGTCCCTCGCGCGACGACAGCTCCACCGTGCCGCCGATCTTCTCGATGTTGCTGCGCACCACGTCCATCCCCACGCCGCGCCCCGACACATTCGTGATCTTCTCGGCCGTGGAGAAGCCGGGCTCGAAGATGAAGCGGAAGACCTGCGCCTCGCTCAACGTCGCGGCGACATCGGCCGGCACGAGCCCGCGCTCGACCGCCTTGCGGCGCACCTTGTCGACGCCGATTCCTGCGCCGTCGTCGGTGATCTCGAGGATGACGTGCCCCCCTTCGTGGTACGCGTTGAGGCGGATTGTCCCCTGCTCCGGCTTGCCGGCGGCGCGACGCACGTCCGGCATCTCGATGCCGTGGTCGCCCGAGTTGCGCACCATGTGCGTGAGCGGATCCTGGATGGCCTGCAGGATCTGCCGGTCGAGTTCCGTCTCGGCGCCGTGCATTTCCAGCGCGATCTGCTTGCCGCTGGCGAGCGCGAGGTCGCGCACGAGGCGCGGCAGCTTGGTCCACGCTCCACCGATGGCCTGCATGCGCGTGCGCATCACCGCTTCCTGCAGGTCAGTGGTCACGCGATTGAGGTGCTGCACCGGCGCGGCGTAGACGGAGTCGTCGTTCACCGCCGAGATCTGGATGAGCTGATTGCGCGCGAGCACGAGCTCGCCCACGAGGTTCATCAGCTTGTCGAGCAGCGTCACGTTGACGCGCAGCGTGCTGTCGGCGATGGAGCCGCGCCCTTCGGCCGATGCGCCCCCTTCGCTGGCGGCATTGGCGGGCGCTGGTGCCGCTGCGGCGGGGGCGGGCGCGGATGTCGCGGCGCTTGCGGCTTCCGGCGCCGGCGCCGGAACTGCCGGCGCCGCGGGCGTTGCGGCTGCGGCCGACTTGGCCGCGCCCGTGCTGGCCACCAGTCCGGGGGCGCCGGCCGCGAGGGCATCGCGATGCACCGCCATCACCTCGCCGGTGTCGAAGAACTCGAACGTGCCGCGCGTCCCGCCTTGCAGCTCGGGCGGTTCCGGCGCTTCGGCCGCGGCGATTTCCACCTGGCCGCCGCTGCGCGCGGACTCGCGCGAGCTGTTGTCGGCCATCATCGCGCGCACCGCCATGGGCGTGGGCGAGGCCACCGTGCTCCCGGCGGGATTGGTCGCGATATCGAGCCACGCCTGCAACGAACCAATCAGCGCGCCGTCGTCCCCTTCCGGCTCCACCTCGTCGCGCTCCAGTTCCCCCTGGATCGCCTTGATGGTGTCCACGGAGCGGAGGATGTCACTGATCATCGCCGGAACGACCATCAGGCGCGCCTCACGGACCGCCCCCAGTACGCTTTCGGTGACGTGAGCCAGCGCCTCGAGGCGCGGAAGCCCGATGAAGCCGCACGTGCCCTTGATCGTGTGAATCGTGCGGAAGATGCTGTGCACGAGTGTGAGATCGTGCGGGCGGACCTCGAGCTCGATCAGGTCCTGATCGAGCTTCTGCAGGTTCTCGGCGCTCTCCGTGAGGAAATCGCGCAGCAGGTCATCCATCGGCGCGTGGGCGTAGGGGATTCGGTATCGCCCTGTCGGGGGGACTATCGACAGGAGCCTACGCTTAATCATCGGTTCACTAGGCCAAACCTTTAGATGAGTGCACCGTAGGGCGCGCCCATGGCCGGCCCGTCCCATGGCCGCCGCGCGCACCGCCCCCATGCAACTCGGGCGTGCGCATGGAGTTGCACACGACCCTCGCTGCGCGGCGAGGCGCCCCATGTGCCAAGGCGGTACCTTTCCCGCGCCGCCGTGCATCGGTACGCGGTGGCCGCTGCCCCGTTCCGTGGAGTGTGCATGCCCTCGACTCGCCGCTCGATCGTCCCGCGCCCAGCACCCCGGCACGCATCCCCGCATTGGTCGGGAGCCCTCGCCTTCCTCGCCGCCGCATCGCTCGCGCCCCTGGCGCCAGCGCGGGCACACGCGCAGGCGACGACGTCGGCGCGACCCGCCGCGGCGGCACAACGCGCCTCGAGCCGCGACGTCATTCCCAGCGACCCGGCGGTGCGCATCGGGCGGCTGCCTAACGGCTTCCGCTACTACATCCGCCGCAACGCCAAGCCGGCGCAGCGACTCGAGCTTCGCCTCGTCGTGAACGCCGGGTCGGTTCTCGAGGACAACGACCAGCGGGGGCTCGCGCATTTCACCGAGCACATGCTCTTCAATGGAACGCGCCGCTTCCGGAAGCACGACATCGTCTCGTACCTCGAGTCGATCGGCGTGCGCTTCGGTGCCGACCTCAATGCCTCGACGTCGTTCGACGAGACGCTCTACATCCTCCCCGTTCCCACCGACAAGCCGGGACTGGTGGAGAAGTCGTTCGACATCCTGGAGGACTGGGCGCAGGGGGCGCTCTTCGACTCCACCGAAGTCCTGAACGAGCGCGGCGTGGTGCTCGAGGAGTGGCGCGGAGGGCTCGGCGCCGCGCAGCGCATCACCGACAAGGAGTTCCCGGTCATCTTCCGCGGTTCTCGTTATGCAGAGCGGCTCCCCATCGGCCTTCCCGAGGTGATCCAGGGGGCCACGCCGTCTCCCATCCGTCGCTTCTATACGGATTGGTACCGCCCGGACAACATGGCGGTCGTCGCGGTGGGCGACGTGGATCCGTCGCGCCTCGAGGCGCTCGTGCGCCGGCACTTTGCCGCGCTCAAGCGACCGGCGCGCCTGCGCCCCCGCCCCACCATCGGCGTCCCCGACAACGACTCGACGCTCGTCAGCATCGTCACCGACCCGGAACAGCAATCGGCGCAGGTGTCCGTCCTCTTCAAGCACCCGCCGGCGCCGCAGCGCACCGTTGGCGACTACCGGCGTTCGCTCGTGGGTGAGCTGTACAACTACATGCTGAACCAGCGCCTGACGGAGATCTCGCGTCGCCCCGACGCGCCCTTTGCCTTCGCCGGCTCGGCCTACGGCCGCTTCGTGCGCTCCACCGACGTCTACCAGCTCTCGGCAGCTGCAAAGGATGGGGGCCTCCTCCCGGCGCTGTCGGCCGTCCTGCTGGAAGCGCGCCGCGTGGGTCGGCACGGCTTCCTCCCCTCGGAGCTGGCGCGGGCGCGGAGCGCCTTGCTCCGTTCCTACGAGAGCGCGCACGCCGAGCGCGACAAGACCGAGTCGGGGAACTACGTCGACGAGTATGTGGAGCAGTTCCTCACCGCCACCCCCGCCCCCGGCATTGCCTGGGAATACCGGCAGGTGCAACGCCTCCTCCCCGGCGTCGCGGTGGACGAGGTGAACGCCCTCGCCCGGCGGTGGATCAGCGACCACAATCGCGTGGTCACCATCGCCGCTCCGGCCCGCGACAGCGCCACCGTCCCCAGCGAGCGCGCCGTCCTGGCCACCTTCCGCGCCGCCGACACCACCACGGTCACCCCTTGGGCCGAGACCGTCTCCGACGCCCCGCTCGTCGCCACGACACCCACGCCGGGGCGCATCGTGGCCGAGTCCACCTGGACCGATCTGGGGGCCACCGTCTGGCGCCTCTCCAACGGCGTCCGCGTCCTCCTCAAGCCCACGACGTTCAAGGCCGACGAGGTCATGTTCCGCGCCTTCAGCCCCGGCGGTTCGAGCCTGGTGAGCGACGCCGACTATCCGTCGGCGATGCTCGCCACCACCATTGCCGAGCGCGGAGGGCTCGCCGACTTCTCCGCCATAGAACTCGGCAAGAAGCTCACGGGAAAGCAGGCGCGCGCCAGCACCTTCATCGATGGCCTGAGCGAAGGACTGGTGGGCGGCGGCTCGTCAAAGGACCTGGAGACGATATTCCAGCTCGCCTACCTCCGCTTCACCGCCCCTCGCCGCGACTCCGCCGCCTTTGCCGCGTTCAAGGCGCAGGTGTCACCGTTCCTTGCCAACCGCGCCAACTCCCCCGAGGCGGTCTTCTCCGACACCGTGCTCGTCACGATGTCGAGTGCCCACCCTCGCGCGCGCCCGGTGGACCGCGCGCTGTTCGACAGCGTCTCGTTTGCTCGCGCCTTCGAGATCTATCGAGAGCGCTTCGCCGACGCATCGGACTTCACCTTTGTCTTCACCGGGAGCTTCACGCTGGAGCGCATGCGCCCGCTGGTCGAGCGGTGGCTCGCCTCGCTGCCAGCGCAGGGGCACGTGGAGCGCTGGCGCGACGTGGGGGTGCGTGCACCTGACGGCGTGGTGGAGAAGACGGTGCGCAAGGGGGTCGAGCCCAAGGCATCCACGCTCGTCATCTTTCATGGCCCCGCCACCTTCGCGCCGGAAACGCGTTATGCACTCCGCGCGCTGAGCGAATACCTCGAGATGCGCCTCCTCGAGAACCTGCGCGAGGCGCTCGGCGGGACCTACTCGGTGGGGGTGGACGCCCAGGTCACGCGACTCCCGCGTGCCGAGTTCTCGCTCAGCATCCAGTACGGCTCGGCGCCGGCGCGAGCCGATTCGCTCTTCTCCACCGTGCGCGCGGTGATCGATTCGGTGAAGGCCGGGTCCATCGCCGAGGGCGACGTGCAGAAGATCCGGCAGCAGCAGCAACGCACCCTGGAGGTCAACCTGCAGGAGAACTCCTACTGGCTGGCCAACCTGTCGGCGCGCCTGGAAAACGAGGAGGATCCGCGCGGGCTCCTGCGGTACGACCAGTTCATCAAGGGTCTCACGGCGGGGCAGCTGCAGGAGGCGGCGCGGCGGTATCTCGACGTGGGGCGCTACGCGCGCTTCGTGTTGCTTCCGGCGGCGCCGCCCACGCCCTGATCGCGAGCCCGAGAGGGTGAGCGAAGGGTCGACGTCGGGGGAGCGCTGTCAGTGCAATCTCGGACGAGGGGAGCTGCTCGCGGGTTGACGAAATACTTCATTCTACATGCTCGATTCGGGGCCAGCCGTGGCCAGGCACGGATCGCCAAGTCGAAGCGCGGGCTTGTGATGCGATCCGAGGGGCGCCGCGGATCCCGTTTTCGGACGGCGTCGAACGATGTCCGGGATTCCCTCACCTCCGGGCGGCCCACCCCCGACGACAGGAAACACCGAGGTTACCGAGATTCTGCGCACGCCAAGCGGTCCGCGTATGTCGTACTATATGCGGATTCGGTAATACAGTTCGACCCATTGCCCTCGTCGAGGTCTGCATGAGCGAATCCCGGAGCGCCCCAGCCGGAGCGGCGGCAGCCGCCAGGCTCGAGTCGTTCAGCTACGATGATGACATCGTACGCAAGTTCCTGTTCGTGACGATCCTGTGGGGATTCGTCGGGATGCTGGTCGGGGTGCTGATCGCCATCCAGATGGCGCTCCCCGAGCTGAATTTCGCGCCATTCCTCACCTTCGGCCGACTGCGCCCGCTGCACACCAACGCGGTCATCTTCGCGTTCGCGGGGAATGCCATCTTCACGGGGGTCTACTACTCCACGCAGCGCCTGACCAAGGCGCGCATGTTCTCCGACGGATTGTCGCGCGCGCACTTCTGGGGCTGGCAGCTGATCATTGTCGCCGCCGCCCTCACGCTGCCGCTTGGCTACACGCAGGCCAAGGAGTACGCCGAGCTCGAATGGCCGATCGACATCATGATCGCCGTCGTGTGGGTGATCTTCGCCATCAACTTCATCGGGACGCTGATCAAGCGCCGTGAGCGGCACCTGTATGTCGCGCTCTGGTTCTACATCGCGTCGATCATCACCGTGGCGGTGCTGCACATCTTCAACAACCTGTCGATGCCGGCGGGTCCGCTGAAGAGCTACAGCATCTATGCCGGCGTGCAGGATGCCTTCATGCAGTGGTGGTATGGCCACAACGCGGTGGCCTTCTTCCTCACCACGCCGTTCCTGGGAATGATGTACTACTTCATGCCCAAGGCGGCCGAGGGACCGGTCTTCAGCTACAAGCTCTCGATCCTGCACTTCTGGACGCTGGTCTTCATGTACATCTGGGCCGGCCCGCACCACCTCCACTACTCCTCGCTCCCCGAGTGGGCGTCGACGCTGGGGATGATCTTCTCGGTCATGCTGTGGGCCCCGAGCTGGGGCGGCATGATCAACGGCCTGCTCACGCTGCGCGGCGGGTGGCACAAGGTCGCGGACGACCCGATCCTCAAGTTCATGGTCCTCGCGATCACGGGCTACGGGATGTCGACGTTCGAGGGCCCCATGCTCTCCGTGAAGGCCGTCAACTCGCTCTCGCACTACACCGACTGGACCATCGCCCACGTGCACTCGGGGGCGCTGACGTGGAACGGCTTCTTCACGTTCGGCATGATCTACTGGCTCGCGCCGCGCCTCTTCCAGACGGAGCTGTACAGCAAGAAGCTGATGAACACGCACTTCTGGATCGCGACCGTCGGCATCGTGCTCTATATCGTCTCGATCTACTCGGCGGGCGTCACGCAGGGGTTGATGTGGCGTGCCTTCGACGAGACGGGGCGCCTGCAGTATCCCGACTTCGTCGAGACCGTCGCCCGCCTGATTCCGATGTACTGGGTCCGCGTGGTTGGTGGGACGTTGTATCTGGTGGGCGTCGTGATGTTCGCTTACAACATCATGAAGACGTGGGCCAAGCGCCCGGCGGCGTACCAGGTGCCGGTCATCCAGGCTGCCGCGCTTCCCAAGGCGTACTCGCCTGAGCCGCTGCGCCCGGGGGCCAACGTCCCGACGACGGCGTTCGGCCGCTTCATGAGCCTGTCGTTCCACCGCGCGTGGGAGCGCGCGCCGATCCTCTTTACGGTGCTCACGCTCATCGCGGTGGCCATCGCCTCGCTGTTCGAGATCATCCCGACGTTCCTCATCAAGTCGAACGTCCCGACGATCGCCTCGGTCAAGCCGTACACGCCGCTCGAACTGGCGGGGCGCGACATCTACATCCGCGAAGGGTGCTTCAACTGTCACTCGCAGATGATTCGCCCGTTGCGCTTCGAGACGGAGCGCTATGGCGAGTACTCCAAGCCGGGTGAGGCGGTCTACGAGCATCCGTTCCTCTGGGGCTCGCGCCGCATCGGGCCGGACCTCGCGCGCGAGGGAGGGCTCAAGAGCAACCTGTGGCACCTGCGTCACTTCCAGAACCCGCGTGAAGTGAACGCCAAGTCGATCATGCCGGCGTACACGCACATCGTCGAGAACGACATGGACTTCGACGTGATCCAGAAGCGTGTCGACGCCATGGCGATGCTCGGCGTGCCGTACGGTGACGCCGTCAACAAGGCGCCCGAGATGGCGCGTGCCCAGGCGCAACAGATCGCGGCCGACCTCAAGGCGACCGGTGGCGGCGATGGCTTCGAGACCAAGGAAGTGACGGCGCTCATCGCGTACCTGCAGCGACTCGGGCGCGACATCCAGACGCCCACGGTAGCGCGTGGCAGTGCCGGTTCACCCAACACCGTGGCAACCGCTCCGGCCAGCGCTCCGAGCGTGGCGCCGGGCGGAGGGCATCCATGAGCCTGACCGAGCTGATGAGCGGGGCCAATCTGGACGGGTACGCCCAGGTCTCGCTCCTCCTCTTCCTCGTGGCCTTCGGCTTCGTGCTGTGGCGGGTCTTCTCGCCCCGCTACAGCGCGACGTACCGGAAGGCCGCTCAAATGCCACTCGACGACGAGACTCCCCAAACGCCGCGCAACCGCGGAGAGTGACCATGGCCGCCCCACAAAGCAACGACAGCAACCTGATCGAGCACCAGTACGACGGGATCCAGGAGTACGACAACCCGCTCCCGCGGTGGTGGGTCTACCTGTTCTATGCCACCATCGTCTTCTCGATCCTGTACTGGTTCAACGTGCCGGGCATCGGGATCGGCAAGGGACGCATTGCCAACTACGAGGCCGATGTGGCCGCGTGGAAGGCGGCGCACCCCGAGCCGGAGAGCGGGGCGTCGCCCGAGCAGCTGGCGGCGCTTGCCTCGGACCAGACGGCGATCGCCACCGGGAAGCAGGTCTACACCACGAACTGCGCCTCCTGCCATCGCCCCGACGCGGGCGGCATGATCGGGCCGAACCTCACGGACGACTTCTGGATCCACGGCGCCACGCTGGCCGACATTCACAAGACGATCGTTGACGGGGTGCTGGCCAAGGGGATGCCGACCTGGGGCAAGCTCCTGAAGCCTGACCAGATCAACGCCGTCACGGTCTACGTGGCCTCGCTCAAGGGGACCAACCCGCCCAACCCGAAGGCGCCCGAAGGGCAGCCGGCGGGCGCCGCACAAGTCACCGACTCGACGGTGAAGCTAGATTCTGCAGCAGTACCCAAGTAACGACGGTCGTTCTCTCATAGTAGGAGCAGGTCCGCAGTGGGGTCTACCAGCGCACCACGAGCTCAAGGTCGGGTCCTCCCGACCATGAACGAAGACGGATCCCGCCGCTGGATCCGACCCAAGCCCTCCGACGGCGCGTGGCTCACGCGCCGTCGGATCGTTGCGTATGTGCTCATGGCGGTCTACATCGTCATCCCGCACATCACGATCAACGGCAAGCCCGCCATGTGGCTGAACGCGATGCGCCGGGAGTTCACCTTCTTCGGCTTCACGTTCCTCGCCACCGACACGTTCCTCTTCATGCTGCTGCTGGGGACACTCGTCCTCACCATCTTCACCTTCACCGCCCTGTTTGGGCGCGTGTGGTGCGGGTGGGGATGCCCCCAGACCGTCTGGATGGAGTTCCTCTTCCGTCCCATCGAGCGGGCGATCGAAGGGGGGCGCTCGGGGTCGTTGCGCATCGACCAGTCGGGGCGGCTCCTGCACCCGCGGCGCCTGCTGAAGTACGCGGTGTACTTCGTCATCTCGCTGATCCTGGCGCACACCTTCCTGGCGTATTTCGTGGGGGTGGACGCGCTCAAGGTCTGGGTCACGCGCTCGCCGGTGGAGCATCCGTCGTCGTTCATGATCATGGCGGTCACGACGGTGCTCGTCTTCCTGGACTTCGCCTACTTCCGCGAGCAGACGTGCACGATTGCCTGTCCGTACGGACGCTGGCAGTCGGTCCTGCTCGACACGTCGTCGCTCATCGTCGCCTACGACTACGGGCGCGGCGAACCGCGCATGAAGGGAACCAAGGCGCGCGCCGCCACCCTGGGTGACTGCATCGACTGCAACGCCTGCGTCGCCACCTGTCCCACCGGCATCGACATCCGCGACGGCCTGCAGATGGAGTGCATCCACTGCACGCAGTGCGCCGATGCCTGCGACGCCATCATGACGTCGATCGGCAAGCCCAAGGGACTCATCCGCTACACCTCGCGCGAGGTCCTGGCCGGCTCCACGCGTCACCTCCTGCGCCCGCGCACGGTGATCTACCCCGTCGCGCTCGCCTTTGTCTTCGGCACGCTCGTCTACTCGATCGACAACAAGCCGAAAGCCGACATCACGCTCCTGCGCTCCATCGATCGCCCGTTCACCGAGGAAGCCGATGGGCGCATTGCCAACCAGGTGCGCCTGCGCATTGCCAACCGCAGCGACGAGGACCGTCGCTACACGCTCACCGTGTCCGGGGCGGATGAGGGGCAGGTCGTGATTCCGATGAACCCCTTCCCTGTCCCCATCGGCAAGACGGAAACGGTGTCGATGTTCATCCTCCTCCCGCGCCAAGCCTTTGCGGCTGGCGACCGCATGATCACCATCACGGTCTCCGACGGGAAGCAGTTCACCGGCGAGTACCCCTATCGCCTGCTGGGGCCGCGCGCCGGCTCCACGGGGGCGAACGCCGCGCACGACAGCAGTGCCAACGCCGCCGCGTCCAGCGATACGGCGAGCGAGTCCCATGGCGCCAGGGAGAAGCGATGAAGCGCGGATTGCAGTGGCCCATCGGGATCGCCGCCGTGCTCCTCCTTTCGGCGGGGAGCAACATCTGGGTCGCCCTGGTCGCCAGCCGCGACGAGTCGTTCGCGGTGGAACCCGACTACTACCAGAAGGCGGTCCACTTCGATGACGAGATGGCGCTTCGCTCTCAGAGCGAGCGCCTGCGCTGGCACGTTGCGCCCACGCTCGACCTGGGGTCGCCCGGGAAGGCGGGCGCCGTGACCGCGACCGTCACCGATTCGACGGGGGCGCCGATTCGCGGCGCCACGGTGCAGCTGCTGGCGATGCACAACGCCCGCGCCTCGCGCCAGCTCGCGGTGACGCTCGCCGAGTCGGGGGACGGCGTCTATCGCGCCCCGCTGGACGCCGAACGCCCGGGCGAGTGGGAGCTTCGCTTCACCGTGTCGCGCGGCAGCGATCGCTTTGCCGTCCGTGAGCGCGTGGACGCCGCCCCGCCGGCGGTTCGTTAGGCGGTCCCGGTGTCACCCACCCTGGCCCTCGGCGTCCTGACCGCCTCCCTGCTGGGAAGCGTGCACTGCGCCGGGATGTGCGGAAGCTTTGTCTGCTTCTACGCGGCGGGCAGCGCCGGCGGCGCGCCGCGCGCCACCATGGCGCCGCGCGCCACCATGGCGTCGCACGCGGCGTACAATGCGGGGCGCCTGGTCTCGTACCTGGCGCTGGGGCTCGTGGCCGGCTTCCTCGGGCGCGGGCTGGACCACGTCGGCTCGCTGATGGGGCTGTCGCGCGGGGCGGCGGTGGTTGCCGGCTCGCTGATGATTGGCTGGGGGCTGTCCACGCTCCTCGCCGCGCGCGGCGTGCGGCTCCCGCGCCTGGAGGGACTCCCGATCGGGCGCAACCCGTTAGGCGGACTGCTGGCACGCGTGCGCGGGCGCTCGGCGGCGGCGCGCGCGCTCGCCACCGGGCTGCTCACCACGCTCCTGCCCTGCGGGTGGCTCTATGCCTTCGTCTTCACCGCGGCTGGCACCGGGAGTGTCCCGGCTGCGCTGGGGACGATGGTGATCTTCTGGGCGGGGACGCTCCCCGTGATGCTGGGGGTGGGGCTCGGCGCGCAGCGGCTCACGGGGGCCTTCCGCGCGCGACTGCCGCTGGTCACGGCGGCGGCGGTGGTGGTGATGGGCATCCTCTCCATCGCCGGCAAGATGCGCATTGCCCCCGCCGTGCTCGACGCACGCGCCCGTCAGGTGCACGCCGCCGGCGCACCGGCGAACGGAGCGCCGACCGTGCCGCATGGGCACCAGCACTAGCCCGAGCGCCCTGGCGCACGTTGGCGCCGTGCGTGTCGAACAGGTGGCCTGCTCGCACTGCGGCCTCCCGGTCCCCGAGGGCTTCCTCGAGCAGGGGAGCGCGACGCAGTTCTGCTGCGCGGGATGCCGAACCGCCTTCGCCATCCTGCGCGACCACGGGCTCGACCAGTACTACGCCTTTGCCGATCGCCGCACCTCGCCCGTGCGTGCCACCGGGCGCACGTACGAGGAGTTCGACCACGAGGCCTTCAGCACGCTGTACGTCACGCGCACGGCCGAGGGGTTGGCGCGCGTCGAGCTTTTCCTCGAGGGCGTCCATTGCGCGTCGTGCGTCTGGCTGGTCGAGCGCGTCCCGTTGCTCCTGCCGGGGGTGGCGCGCGCCGAGTTGAACATTGCTCGCTCGCTGGCCGCCATCGAGTGGGACGATGGCAGCGTGAAACTCTCGGCGGTGGCGCGGGCGCTCGAGTCGCTGGGCTATCCCCCGCATCCGTACCTGGGGGTGCGGCGCGACGAGGTGCGCCGCCGCGAGGACCGCACGGCGATCCAGCGCATCGGCGTGGCCGGCGCCATCGCGGTGAACGTGATGCTGGCCGCCATCGCGATGTATGCGGGCTGGCTCTCCAACGGCATGGAGTCGCAGTACGAACAGTTCTTTCGCTGGGTCTCGCTGGGGCTCACGATCCCGGCGATCGTCTTTCCCGGTCGCGTCTTCTTTGCCGGGGCATGGGCGGCGCTGCGCACGCGAGCGTTGCACCTGGACCTCCCCATCGCCATCGCCCTGAGCGCGGGGGTGGTGCGCGGGACCATCAACACCATCACCGACAGTGGCCCCGTCTACTTCGACGGGGTAACGGTCCTCATCTTCCTGCTCCTCGTGGGGCGCTACCTGCAGCAGCGTGGGCAACGCGCCGCCACGGACGCGTCGGAGCTGCTGTACTCGCTCACGCCGCAGGGGGCACGCGTGGTGGACGAAGCCGGCGCCGTGCGCGAGCTCCCGGCCGCCGCGCTCCTCCCGGGGATGATCCTCGACGTCCGCGCCGGCGACACGATTGCGGCTGACGGCGTGGTGACCGAGGGACGCTCGGCGGTGAACCTCTCGCTCCTCACCGGCGAGTCGCGCCCGGTGACGGTGGAGCCGGGGGCGGCGGTGTGGGCGGGGACGCTCAACATCTCTGCCCCGGTGCGGGTGCGCATTGACCGCGCCGGCGAGGAGAGCCGGGTGGCCAAGCTCCTGCGGCAGGTGGAGGAGAGCACGCGCCGGCGCGCCCCGGTCGTGGTGCTGGCCAACCGGATGGCGGGGTGGTTCGTCGCGGTCGTCCTCGTCCTCGCCGTGATCACCTACCTCGTCGGTGCGCGCCACGATCCCTCGGCGGCACTCGACAACGCGATCGCCCTCCTTGTGGTCACTTGCCCCTGCGCGCTGGCGATGGCAACACCGCTGGCCGTCACGGTCGCCACCGGGCGTGCCGCGCGGCGCGGACTCTTCATCAAGGGGGGCGATGCCATCGAGGCGCTCTCCCGCCCCGGCATCCTCCTCCTCGACAAGACCGGGACGATCACCGAGGCGCGCGTTTCGCTCGTGCGCTGGGACGGTCCGGAGTGGGTCAAGCCGCTCGTCCTGGCGCTGGAACAGGAATCGACACACCCGCTGGCCGACGGTTTCCGCCGCGCCTTCGCCGAGTTTGTCCCGGCCCCCGCGGTGGAATCGAGCACGCACGTGACCGGCGGAGGGATCGTTGGTCGCGTCGATGGCCACGACGTCGTTGTGGGCTCCCCATCGTTTGTCTCGAGCCGGGCACGCGTGGACACGGCGGCCACGGACGCTCACGCGCCCGACGATTCGCTCTCCCCGGTTTGGGTTGCGGTGGACGGTGCGCTGGTCGCCCGCGCCTTCCTGGGCGACCCGGTCCGTGCCGATGCGAAGGCGAGCATCCAGGCGCTGCGCGCCGCCGGCTGGTCGGTGCGCATCCTCTCGGGCGACGCACCATCGGTGGTGCGCGCGGTGGGGCGTGCGCTCGGCCTCACGCCCGAAGAGTGCCAGGGTGGCGCCACACCAGAGGAGAAGTTGCGCGTCGTCGAGTCGTTCAAGGGGACGCACCGCGTGGTGATGGTGGGCGATGGCGTCAACGACGCGGCGGCGATTGCCGCGGCCACCGTCGGGATCGGAGTGCACGGGGGCGCCGAGGCGTCGCTCGCCACGGCCGACATTTTTCTGACCACGCCGGGGCTGGCCCCGCTCGTGGAGCTGATGCAGGGTGCTGAGCGCACGATGAGGGTGATTCGGCGCAACATCGCTTTCTCGCTGGCGTACAACGTGGTGGGCGCCTGGCTTGCCATTGCCGGGTTGATCAACCCCGTGGCGGCAGCGATCATGATGCCGCTCAGTTCGCTCACCGTGGTGCTCGGCTCATGGTACGGCAGTACCTTCGAGCGCACGCCGATTTCCCCGAACGCGGCGGCACCAGCGACTGCGGCAGCCGTTGCCAGCGCCAGCTAGCACGACATACCCACAGCCAAACCAGCGTGAGCATCCTCTACCTCGTCCTTCCGCTCGCCCTCGTGATCGTGGGCGCAGCGGTCGTCGCCTTCTCGTGGGCGGCGCGCCGGGGGCAGTTCGACGATCTGGAGACGCCGGCGCTGCGCATGCTGCACGACGACGACGACCGCGCCGGCACGTCGCGCCCCGCGCCGCCCACCGGGGACTCGACGCCCTGAGTGCCGCTGCCGCCGGTTAGCGACGAAACGGAGCGCCCCCCGCGCATCACGGCGCGGGGGGCGCTTGTTCAAGGAGCGTCGGCGCCGTGCGGGAGGCCCCGACAGCTGCAACCTGCCTAACTCGTCGTGCGACCTGCCGTTCGCTGGAGTCCGGCCGCCACGCGTTGCACCTCGTCCAGGACGCGGAGCAGGTTGCCGCTCCAGAGCTTCCCGATCTGCTCCTCGGTGTAGCCGCGCCTCACGAGTTCGAGCGTCACGTTGAACGTCTCGGTGGCATCGTTCCATCCATCCACACCGCCGCCGCCGTCGAAGTCGGAGCTGATCCCCACATGGTCGATCCCGATCAGCTTGACCGCGTAGTCGACGTGATTGACGAAGTCCTTCACGGTGGCCTTTGGCGGCGCCGGGTACTTCTGGTTGAGCTCCGCGAGCCGGCGCTGGAACTCGCTGCGCTTGTCGGCTGGCAGCTGCTGCATCGCCCCCGGTCCAACGCCCCCCGCCCCGCCCGGCCCGCCGCCCGCGAGACCGAACTCGGCGCGCAACGCCTGGATCGCCTTCACCCGCTCCGGCGAGTCGGGGGGACGGATCTTCACGTAGCCGTCGAAGGCGACGAGCTGCGCCACGCCGCCGTTCTTCGCCAGCGCCTTGAGCTGTTCGTCGTCCAGGTTGCGGGAGTGGTCGGCAAGCGCACGCACGCCGGAGTGCGAGGCGATGATCGGGGCCTTGGAGAGAGCGAGCGTCCGCATCATCGACTGCTTGGATGGATGCGAGATGTCGAGCATGATCCCCACCCGGTTGGCCTCGGCGATCACCTGTTCACCCAGTGGCGAGACCCCGTTCCACTGCCACTTGCCGTCCCGCTCTCCCGTGTTGGAGTCGGAGAGCTGCGAGTGCCCGTTGTGCGCCATCGACAGGTAGCGGGCGCCGAGGTCGTAGAACTGCTTCACGCGCGTGACGTCGGTCCCGATGGGATAGCCGTTCTCGACGCCGATCAGGATCGCCTTCTTCCCCTGTGCGCTGGCGCGCCGCACGTCGCTCCCGGTGAGGGCGAGCGCCGCCTGGTCGGGGGCGATGGAGTCGACGAGGCGATGGATGGCGCGGAACTTCTCCATCGCCTGGGCATAGGCGCGGTCGTACGCCTCGGGGGTGAACTGCGGCGACTGTCCCACGTAGACGATGAGGAAAGCGGCGTCGAGCCCTCCCTCGCGCATCTTGGGCAGGTTGACCTGCGTGTTGAGGCGGTCCTTGTAGTTGGGGGCGTCGAGCCGGAAGTTGGCCGGGTTGATGTCGACGTGCGTATCGAGCGTGATGACGCGCTCGTGGATGCCGCGCGCCTTGGCCACGAGGTCGCCCTCGCTGAGAGGCGCCGGCGTCTGCGCCGTGGCGCAGCCTAACGCGGCGAGGGCCAGCGCCGCGGCCGCGGCGGGTGGCAGGGAGGCGCGGCGCAGGCGCCGCGAGCGGGGGGCCCCCCCCAACAACAACATCACGCGCCGCATCGCAATCGTCCTCATCGTTTCCTCTCGCCTTGGATCATTTCCTTCCCTCGCGTCGTCACTCATCGCACTCAGCTCGGCATCCCGGTCCCGAACGGATCCTCGAGCGAGGGCGACTGCGGCGTGAACATCTCGCCCCCCGTCTCGGTGACGACCCAGTCGTCCTCCAGGCGAACCCCGAACTCACCGGGGATGTAGATCCCGGGCTCGTCGGAGAAGGTCATCCCCGGCTGCAACGGGAGCGTGTTCCCCTTCACCAAATACGGCCATTCGTGCCCGTCCATGCCGAGCCCGTGCCCCACCCGGTGCGTGAAGTACTTGTAGCCCGGACCGTAGCCGCCGTCGGTGATGACCTTGCGCGCCGCCGCATCGATGTCGCCGCAGGCCACGCCGGGGCGCGCCGCCTTGAGCGCCGCCGTCTGCGCCGCATGCTCGATCTCGAACACCTTCTTCATCTTGTCGGTCGCCTTGCCAAGCACGAATGTGCGCGACAGGTCCGATGAGTACCCCTCCACCTTGCACCCGCCATCGATGAGGAGGATCGATCCCTCCTTCACGACCTGCGGCGTGATGGATCCGTGCGGGAGGGCGGAGAACTCCCCGACCTGCACGCCCGCACCGCCGGAGAAGCCCAGGCGCTCGTGCGCCTGCGAGACCAGGCGCGCGAAGTCACCTTGCGTCATTCCCTCCTTGAGCGACTTCCACGCCGCCTCGTAGGCCATGAGCGTGACCTTGGAGGCGAGCTTCATGAGCTCGAGTTCGTGCGCGTCCTTCGTCATGCGGCAGCCGGCGGCGATCGGCGTCCCACTCGTCAGTTGCAACTGCGGCGCGGCGTGCGCCACGTTGTCGCTGAAGACGAACTTCACCGTCTCCTCGATCCCGATCTTGCCCGACGCAATGCCGCGCGCGCGCAGCCCGTCGGCGACGAGCTTTGACGGAGACTCGTCCTCCTCCCACGTCATCACGTTCGTCCCGCTCCCCAGGGGGCCGAGCCTCACCTGCTCGTTCGTGCGCTCCTCCTCGAACTTCGGCGTCACCACGAACGGCGTCCCCTTCACCGGGACGATGACCGCCGTCAGCCGCTCGCTGTTTCCCCAGTTCATCCCCGTGAAGTAGACCAGCGAAGTGCCGCCGGTGAGCATCAGCGCGTCGATCTTCTGCTCGGTCATCAGGCGACGCGCCTTCTCCAGGCGGGCGCGACGCTCCTCGACCGTGATCGGCTTGGCCTCGCCCTTGAGCGACTTGAGCGCCGCGATCGCTGGCGGGAGCTGGCTCCCCCCCGCACTCCCGCCGCCATGCTCGTCATCCTGAGCGGCAGCTTCCTTCCCTCCCGCCGCGCAGGCAGTGCCCGCGATGGCCAGTCCGGACGCGGTGAGGAATCGACGGCGCGAGAACATCGGGAAAGTCTCCATCGTTAGGGCACCCGGGAGCCCGGGCTGCGTGAGGGGGCGGTTTGGCGGGACGTTCGCGGTGCCTGAGAAGGTGCCCCCGCGGGCACGGGACGTCGAGGGGCGACAGCGATGCGACGACTCGTCCGGGAGAACGCACGCTTGCCACCGGGCGTTGGCGCGCGACAGCTTGGCGCGACCGCTTGGCGCGACCGCTTGGCGCGACCGCTTGGCGCAGTCGCCCATTCCCTCGAGCTCCCCTTCCTCGTGCGTCTCCTCGAGATCGTCTTCCTCGCCTCGCTCGTTCTCACGGGGTTGGCGCTGTTCTTCCCGCCGCCCCGCCGAGCGTCGTTGCTCCGCTACTGGGCAGCCGTCCCCGTCGCGCTTGCGCTCGTCCACCTCCTCATTGACCACGGGCGCTGGCAACTGTTCGCCGCCTACGCCCTGGCCGGACTCATCGCGATTGCAGCGATCGTTGCTGCGAACATGGCCGCCGGCGCTTCCGCGAGCGCTTCCGCGAGCGCTGCCGCGAGTGGAACCGCGAACGCAGCCCGACGCGACGGCCAGATCGTCGCGCGTGGCCGCCGTCTCGTCCGCTGGCTCGGCGGGCTGGTGATCCTGGCGGTGAGCGGGCTCTCGATCGCCGCCGCATCGCTCGTTCCGTTCTTCGAACTTCCCGCGCCAACCGGGAGCTACAAGATCGGGAACCGCTGGCTCTACCTGGTCGACTCCTCGCGCACGGAAACGCTGGCACCCTCGCCCGGCGGCCCGCGCGCGCTCGTGGTTCGCGTCTGGTATCCAGCCGACTCGGTCGCCGGTAGTGCCGATCGCTACATCTCCCGACAGGTGGCCCAGGCAATCGCTCACTCGATCAAGCTCCCCACCTTCGCCTTCACGCACCTCACCAACGTCACGACGCACGCCTATCCGCTCGCGTGGATCCCTTCCACCCCGCAGCGCCTTCCACTCCTCCTCTTCTCTCACGGATACGCCGCCGGCACCGAGTCGCAGAACACGGTGCAGATGGAGGAACTCGCCTCGCACGGCTTCGTGGTCGCCAGCATCGATCACCCGTACGAGGCAGGGGGCGTCATCGTCCCGCCGGATTCGACGCTCATCCCGGCAAACCCGCCTTTCCAACCGTTCGACACGACGGAGATGAAGGCGATGATGGCGACGATGGACCGCATCAAGGGAGCGCGTGACACGGCGCAGGTGGTGGGGCCAATCCGGGAGATCCTGGCGCAGGGCGCGGTGCTCGACACGGCGGCCGACCGCTGGCTCGCCGACACGCGCTTCGTGCTCGACCGGCTCACGACGATGTCCTCGCCGCACGCCGGGTCGGACACGCTCCTCGTGGGGCGGTTGGCGACGGACGCCGTGGGGATTTTCGGCATGTCGTTCGGCGGCGCGACGGCGGCCAACTTCTGCACCGTCGACCCGCGCTGCGTGGCGGGGATGAACCTCGACGGGTTGCACTACGGCGTCGCCTCGCGGTCACCGCTCCCCCGCCCCTTCTTCATTGCTTCGAGTCAGGGGAATCCCAACGTGCACCGCCTGTTCTACGAGCGGGCGCAGGCCCCGGCGTGGCTGATGGTGACCTCGGGGGCGGAGCACATGGACTACACCGACTTCGGATGGTTTGCCCCCTGGCTCGGCGCCAAGGGCGGAATGCTGGGCGGCATCGCCGCGCCGCGCATGCACGCGCTCATGAACGCGATCGTGGTCCCCTGGTTCGACGCAGCGCTACGCGGCGGCCCGCCCCTCGACGCACGGGCACTGGCCGCGCGCTTTCCCGAGATCACGATCGAGTACCGTGACGGGACGCCGCCGGTTGCACCGGCAGCTGCCATGGCGGCCCCGGCGGCTCTCCGCCCCGCGAGGCGTTAGGCGCGCCAGGCGTTAGGCGCGCCGAGCGTTAGGTGTGCCCGGCGGCTTCGGTCGCGCCCGCGGCATCGAGAGCTCGCGGTACGCGCAACGTGCGATCGACGCCTTCCAGCACCGGCAGCTCGGTCGAGGGCGCCACGCCGAGTTCGCGAAAGCGACGCGCCTGCGGCAGGACGCTCTGCTCCAGCGACCCCACGCCGCGGTTGTAGGCATCGACCGCCTTCTCCAGCGCGCGGCGCATGTCGTCCAGGTGCGTGGAAAAGGTGCGCAGCCGGTCGTACAGTTCGCGCCCCAGCGCGCGCACCGTCTCGGCCCCCTGCGACACCTGCTCCTGCTGCCAGCCGTACGACACCGCGCGCAGCAGCGCGATCAGCGTGGTGGGCGACGCGGGGATCACCCGCCGCTCCACGCCATACTCGATGAGCGTGGCATCCAGCTGCAACGCCGTGCTGAAGAACGTCTCGCCCGGCAGGAACATCACCACGAACTCCGGCGCCTGCGGAAACTGCTCCCAGTATCCCTTGGACGAGAGGCGCGTGATGTGGTCGCGCACCTGGCGTGCGTGCTGTCGCATGAGCGCGTCCCGCGCGGCATCGTCGGGCGCCTCCAGCGCATCGAGATATGCCTGCAACGGCGCTTTGGCGTCGACGATGACGACCTTTCCCCCCGGGAGGCGCACCTGCAGGTCGGGGCGCAGCGCGCCGTCCTTCCCCTCGATCCCCTCCTGCTCCACGAAGTCGACATGCGCCTGCATCTGCGCCATCTCGCACACGCGGCGCAGCTGCACCTCGCCCCAGCGGCCGCGCACCACCGGCGACTTGAGCGCATCCACCAGCGTGCGCGTACGCCCGCTCAACTCGCGATGCACCTCGGCCAGCGACGTCACTTGCGTGAGTAGCGACTCGTAGGCGCCGGCGCGCGACACCTCGACCTGTCGCAGGTTGCCGTCGACGCGCTCCAGCGCGTCGCGAAGCGGCGTCAGCATCTCGGCAATGGCGCGCTGCCGCCCCTCGAGGTCGAGCGTGGACGCGGTGCGCGCCTCGTCCAGCGTCCCGCGCGCCACCTGCAGGAAGGCCTCGGCGTTCTCTCGCAAGGCATCGGAGGACAGCGATCGGAACGCCTCCTTGAGCTGCGACTCGGACTGGCGAACCAGCGCCTCACGCTCGCCGGCGTGCCGACGCTCGGCCTCGAGCAACGCCGTCAGCCGCGCAATCTCCCCGGCCGTGCGCGCCGCCTCGCCGGCACCCCGGCCGCGCGCCACGATCCAGGCGATCGCGGCGCCCATCACGCACCCAACGATCGCCGCCATCACAAGTGGTGACCAACTGACGGTTGCCATCCATCCTCCCGACAGGGCTCCAGTTATCCGATGTTATACTATGCCGACC
This sequence comes from Gemmatimonadaceae bacterium, assembly GCA_020852815.1. NCBI lineage: Bacteria > Pseudomonadati > Gemmatimonadota > Gemmatimonadia > Gemmatimonadales > Gemmatimonadaceae > Gemmatimonadaceae bacterium. The sequence continues at coordinate 254,696 of JADZAN010000019.1, forward strand.
TGCTGACAATTCACATGCCCCCTGTCGATTGGACTTCTCGCGGCGTCTCCGCCGCCGATGCCGTCTCGCTCATCACGAGCGGGATGCGCGTTTTCTGCCACGGAGCGGCCGCCACGCCGCAGCCACTGCTCGCCGCCCTCGCCGAGCGCGGCGACGTCGACGGCGTGCGCCTCTATCACATGCACACCGAGGGCGCCGCTCCGTGGACCGCCCCGGGCATCGCCGAGCGTATCCGCTCCGTCGCGTTGTTCTGCGGCCCATCGTTGCGCGAACCGGTCGCCGACGGGCGCGCCGATTTCGTCCCCGTCTTCCTCTCCGACATCCCGTCGCTCTTCGCCAACGGCATCATCCCGCTCGACGTGGCCATCGTGCAGCTCTCGCCGCCGGATGGCCACGGCTATTGCTCGTTAGGGACATCGGTGGATTGCGCGCGCGCCGCCGTCGACTCGGCGCGATTCGTCATCGCCGAGATCAACGAACAGATGCCGCGCACGCATGGCAACACCGCCATCCCGTTCGAGCGCATCGATGCCTTCCTCTACTCCAATCGCCCCCTCCCGGGGCACGCACCCACCGGCGAGGGCGACGTGGAGGCGCGCATCGGTGAGATCGTGGCCGGACTCGTCGAGCACCGGGCGACGCTGCAAATGGGGATCGGCGCCATTCCCGATGCCGTGCTCGCCCGCCTGCATGACAAGAAGGACCTCGGGATCCACACGGAGATGTTCTCCGACCGCGTCGTCGAGCTGTTCGACTCCGGCGCCATCACCAATCGATTCAAGCAGGTGCACCCCGGGCGCATCGTGACGTCGTTCGTGAACGGGAGCCAGAAGGTGTACGACTTCGTGCACGACAACCCGCTGGTCGAGTTCCATCCTTGCGACCGGACCAACGACACGGCACTGATTTCGCGCAACCCGAAGGTCACGGCGATCAACTCGGCGATCCAGGTCGACATCACGGGACAGGTGTGCGCCGACTCGATCGGTCCGCGCATCTACTCCGGCATCGGCGGACAGATGGACTTCGTGCGCGGCGCGGCCCGCTCGCGCGGCGGCAAGCCGATCATCGCCCTGCCATCGACGGCAGCTGGCGGGACCGTCTCGCGCATCGTCGCCGAGCTGGCGCACGGCGCCGGCGTGGTCACCACGCGCGGACACGTGCACTGGGTGGTGACGGAGTACGGCGCGGTGAACCTGCACGCCCTGTCGCTGCGCGAGCGCGCCGACGCCCTGATCTCGATCGCCCACCCCGACTTCCGCAGCGAGCTGCGCCGCGACGCGCAGCAGCTCAGAAAATAGCGTAGCGAGAACTCGCGCAGGCGATTCTCGAGAAGACGAGAAGACGAGAAGACGAGAAGACGAGAAGCCTGCCCCAGCGAAAGCTGGGGACGAGACTCCTCGCACCCTCTCGTCCTCTCGTCTTCTCGTCTTCTCGTCTTCTACACCTAAGGCATCGACACGACCGGCAGCTTGGAGATGCCGCGCTCCTTCTTCTGCTTGTCGACCATCTTGGCCACGTCGTCGAGGAGCTTCTTGGCGTCGAAGACAATGCCGTCCTTGATGGTGTACTTGACGCCGCCCACGCGCTCCATCTTCCCCGTCTTGTCGTTGAGGCGCAGGTGGCCGGTGCCGTACAGCACCTTGAAGTTGGCGATCGGGTTCTCGCCGACGATCGCGAGGTCCGCGAGCATCCCCGGGCGCACGACGCCGATCTCGATCGGCTTGCCGCTCGCCTTGTTCAGCTCCTGCGAGGCGTGCAGCGTCGCGCCGCGAATCACCTCCAGCGGGTGGAAGCCCGCCTCCTGGAAGTTCTCCAACTCCTCGATGTAGCTGAAGCCGTAGGTGTTGTAGATGAAGCCGGCGTCGGTGGACGGCGTCACGCGCCCACCCATGTTCTTGTAGTCGTTGATGAACTCCATCCACACGTTGTAGAAACGGCGCCAGGCCACCTCGTCCCACGTGGTCCAGTCGTAGAAGTACGCGCCGTGGTTCTCGCGATTGGGCGTGTAGAAGTCCCACAGCGTGGGCAACGTGTACTTCTCGTGCCACTCCGCGCCGCGGCGATACATGAGGTTCCGCCCCGACATGTACGTCGTCATCGTCGGGTCGAGTGTGGCGTCGTACTTCTTGAGCGTGTCGAGGAAGGCCCACCACTTCTCGCTCTTGGGCTTCACCAGCGACCACTGGCGCGCCACCTGGCCAAAGCGCCACTGCTCATCCGAGTAGTTGTAGTCCGCCGGATACGGCTGGATCGCTGTCCCTTCGTACATCGACTCGAAGATCCCGTAATAGTGCGTCACGGCGCCGAGTCCGAGCCGCACCGCCTGCATCGCGTTCATGTTGGGGACGCCCGTCTGCTGCAAGTGGGCGGTCGATCCCATCCCGAGCTTCTTCGCCTCGTCGAGCACGGCCGCCATGATGTCGGGCTCGTGCGCGCCGAGCTTGAGCCCCTCGACCCCCTGCGTCTTGGCCCAGCGCACCCACTCACGTGCCTTCTCAGGCGTCGTGATCGCCCCCCCCGTCCACCCCTTCCCCAGCCCGATGCGCTGGTAGTTCACCAGGCGCGGCGCGGTGATCTCGTTGGCCGCCGAACGCTTTGCCTCCGACGCCGACCACTCGAAGCCGCCTAACGGGACACCGCGCACCGTCGTGATCCCATGCGCCAGCCACAGCTTGTAGCAGTACTCGGCATCCGGCGCCTTGGGCTTGCCGCAGGTGTGCACGTGCAGGTCGATGAGCCCCGGCATGACGTACATTCCCGTCGCGTCCAGCTCGCGCGCCGGCCCCTTGGGGCGGCGCGACTCATTGATCGGCAAGCCGGGATACCCCACTTCCACGACCTGCGTGATGCGGTTCTTCTCGATCACGATGTCGACCGGGCCGCGCGGCGGTCCGCCCTGCCCGTCGATCAGTGTCGCCCCGCGCACGATCAGCTTGTCGAACGGGCCATCGCCCTCGGCACGCCTGGGCGCGGGATCGGCGTCCTGCGCTACCAGCGGCGCACTCCACGCGAGGATGGTCGCCGCTCCAACCAGCGCCGCCAGTACACGAGTCACACGGAAGGTCATGTCGTATCTCCGGGTTGATGATGCCACGATCCCACACCACACCGTCGTCGGTACCGCCGTGAGTAACGCCTGCCGCCTCATCGGCGTTGTGGCACGGGCGATGGGCTCCGGGGTAGGATCGACGCGCACGAACTTAGGGGCGGGAGATCGCCCCCGTTAGATTCCGTCACATGTCCAACGCTCCCCCTTTGACCTCTCCCCTTCCGACTCGCATGCGACGCTCACGCTCTATCGCCGGCGCCATGGCCGCGCTCTGCGCCATCGCCTTCGCCGTCCCCGCCGCCGCGCAGCACCAGCACGGGACAAAACCCGACTCGTCCAAGCAGGAAAAGCCCGCCATGAAGCACGACATGGCCGGCATGAAGCACGACATGGAAGGGATGAACCACATGTCCAGCGGGTGGAAGGAGATGGATGCCTTCCATGCCGTCCTGGGCGGCACCTTCCATCCGGCGGCGGACAAGGGCGACTTCGCCCCGCTCAAGGCCAACGCGCAGGTGCTGGCCGACAAGGCCAAGACGTGGCTCGCCTCGACCGCTCCCGCCAGCTGCGCCAAACCCGAGCAGAAGCAGACCATCACCACGATTGCTACGCTCACCAGCGAGTTGGCGAAGAAGGTGAAGGGCGACACGCCTGACGCCGACCTCAAGGCCGCCATCACCGCCATTCACGACAACTTCGAGAAGGTCGAGACGGCGTGTGGCGAAATGAAAGGGATGAAGCACTAGCCGAAGGCGCGGCACCTGCCGGCACCTGCCGGCACCTGCCGGAGCCAGCCGGCAACACGAACGGGGCGGCGCGCGATGCGCCGCCCCGTCTGTCGTTTCATCGTGACGCTTGCCCTACGCTTCGCCCACCGACAACGACATCGCGAAGCAGTGCTTGTGCCCGATCGTCCACTCGTCCACGGAGACGCGGTCGTAGCGCCGCTTCTTCTCGGGATAGCGTTCGATGTCCTGGAAGTGGAAGCCGCACCGCTGGAAGAGCGAGTCGCTGAACGAGACGGCGAAGATCTCCGGATAACCGCGCTTGGCCGCCAGCTGCACCGCCGCCTTGATGAGCTGCGCTCCCAGCCCCTTCCCCTGCTGCGACGCTTCGACGGCCAGCGACACCAGCTCCACCAGTGACGGCGAATACTCGTCGATGCACACGCACCCCACCACGTGCCCGTCGTCGTCGCGAATCACGCGATAGTCGTCGAGGTGCGACTCGACAAACGATTCGGAGCGGGGCAGGGTCAGCCCGTCGGGTGCAAAGCGGTTGTTCAGCTCCGCGAGGACGGGAACGTCATACTCGCGGGGAGGGGCGATGGGACGCATGGAGGGATGTTACGAAATGGCCGCCGACCGGCGCAACGGGACCATGTGCACGCGCCGCCGTCACGGGTCGATCAGCACCCCGCGATTGAATCGCCACCGCGGATCGACCCACCGCTTCACCGAGCGAAAGCGCGCCAGCACCTCGGGCGAATACTGCACCGCGAGAAACGGCTTCTTGATGCGCCCAATCCCATGCTCAGCGGCCACGCACCCCCCGCGCGCCACGATCTCGCGCGCCAGCACGAGGTAACACTCCTTCGCCAGCGCCAGCTCCCCCTCGTCCCGCGGCAGGATGTTCACGTGGAAGTGGTTGTTCCCCACGTGCCCGAACGCGGCAAAGTCGAGCCCGGCCCCACCCAGCACCTCCTGGTATCGCGCGAAGACCCACTGCAACTGGTCGTCTGGCACCGCCATGTCGGTCGCGATCTTGTGGAGCCCAGGATGCCTTTCTCGCCGCTGGGCGATTATAGCGTTTATGCGCTCCGGAACGGCGTGACGGAACGCGCGGATGTCCCGAAGTTCGCTCTCCGTCGCCCCAGCCAGCGAGTAGCTCGGATCCGCGCCGCACGCCACGATCTCGTCAGATAGCGTATCGGCTATTGTTTCTAGCTCGCCGTCGCCCTCGAAGCCGACCTCCACAAAAACCGAGCACTCCGCTGCTCCGCTCCCCTCCAGCACCCGCGCAACCGCCGGCTTCCCGCTCTCGGCCGCCAGCGCGTGCGAACGCCGATCGAGAAACTCCAGCGCCGTGGTCCGCATCGACCGGTCTCCCCTTACCAGGACCACAAACCGAAACGCCGCCGCCACATCGCCGAAAAACTGCAGGTAGCCCAGCCGCTGCTCGCTCGACCGCTGCAGTCGCACGGTGACGCTGGAAACGGCGCCCAGCGTCCCCTCCGCGCCAATCCAGAGGTCGATCGCGTCGCCCGAGGAAAAGTAGCCGTAGCCGATCGCGTTCTTCGTCGCCGGCTTCGGGATCGGGGCGAGTTCCAGGCGGCGAATCTCGCCCCCGTCGTCCAGGAGCAGCGCCCCTTCACCACCATCGCCCGCGCCGCGCCGCAGTGTGAGCGTGCGCGCACTCGGCAGCTCCACCGTGATCGCCTCCACCCACTCGCGCATCGCGCCGAACCGGAAGGTGCGCGCACCGCCGGCGTTGGTCGCGACCATCCCGCCAATCGACGCCGACGTCTCGGTGGGATCGACCGGGAACGTGAGCGCGGGGTGGTTGGCTGCCAGGTAGCCAGTGAGTTCGCTGAGGCAGGTCCCGGCCAGAACGGTGGCGGTCGGCGGTTCGCCCGCCTCGTCGACCGAGAGCACACCGCGCAGCGCCGAGAGCGCGACCAGATGCGCGTCAGGCTCGGGGACGGCCCCTCCGACAACCCCCGTGCGCGACCCCGAGATGGCCACCGCGTGTCCGTTGGCGGCATGCCACGCCAGCACCTGCCGCAGCTCCTCCACCGTTTCGGGGACGGCGAGCGACCCTGCCCCGCGCGACGTGAGCTTGGATTCATCGTGCAGGTAGTCGGCAATCGCGTCGTCGGCCGGCGACAGGCGCACGCACGCCGGTGGCGCAGTCACCACCCCGACCAGGTCGCGCGCAACCAGGGGGACGGCGCCCATCGTCAGTACAGGATGCGCGTGCGAACGCTCATGGGAAGCTGCGCGATGCGCGCGTGCACCTCATCCGACAGTTCGCGGTTCACGTCCATCACCAGGTAGCCGATCTCGCGCGACGTGGCGAGTTGTTGCGCCTCGATGTTCGCCCCGACCTCCGAGACGATGCGGTTCACCTCGGCCAGGGCGCCGGGAGCGTTGCGATGGATGTTGAGGATGCGATGCGTCTCGGGGATGGGGGGGAGGTTCACGTGCGGGAAGTTGACCGCCCCCTCGGTCGAGCCGCGCTCGAGGAATCCAATGAAGGAGTGCGCCACCTCGATCCCGATGTCGCGCTGCGCCTCCTCGGTGTTGCCGCCCACGTGCGGCGTGAGGATGACGTTAGGCGCGTCGCGGAAGCCGACGTCGAAGGTGGTGTTGGTGGGCGCCGGTTCGGAGGGAAAGACGTCGAGCGCCGCCCCCGCGAGCTGCCCGCTGTGCAGCGCATCGCGCAGCGCGGCGACGTCGACCACCCCGCCGCGCGCGAGGTTGATGACGTAGCTCCCCTTGCGCAGGCGGTGCATCTCCGCCGCCCCGATCATCCCGCGCGTACGCGGCGTGTCGGGGACGTGCAGCGAGAGGAAGTCCGCCTGCTCCAGCAGCGCCTCGAGCGACGACACGGGGCGCGCCAGGCCTAACGGGAGCTTCTTCTGGATGTCGTGGAACAGGACGCGCATCCCGAACGCCTCGGCCAGGATCCCCACCTGCTGGCCGATGTGGCCATAGCCCACGATCCCTAACGAGCGGCCGCGCACCTCGTGCGCCCCCGCCAGGCTCTTGTCCCACTCTCCGCGATGCAGCTTCGAGTTCTTGTCGCCGATGCGCCGGGCCAGGGCGATGATGTTCCCCATCGCCAGCTCGGCCACGCTGCGCGTCGACGCGTGCGGGGCGTTGAAGACGGGGACGCCCTTGAGCGCCGCGTCATGGATCGCTACCTGGTCGGTCCCCACCGAGAAGCATCCAATGGCGAGCAGCCGCCCCGCGTGCTCCAGCTGCGCCGCGCGAACCTTGGTGCGCGAGCGAACGCCGAGCAGGTGTGAGGCAGCCACCACCTCATTGAGCTCGTCGTCGTCGAGCGCCCGGGGAATGAACTCGACGCTGTACCCCGCGTCGACCAGCGTCTCGCGCGCCGCCGGATGAATGTTCTCGAGGAGCGTGATGCGGATGCGTTCGCGCGGAAACGACGTCGGGGTGGTCATGCGGTGACAATCGGCGCTCGTGGATGCCGGCGGTCGCACGTCACGACTGGAATGCGTGCGCCGCGCCGTTGGCGAGCGGTGGGGAGTCCCCCGCCGCCCGTGGCAAGTTAATGCGCGACGCTCGCCCCTCGTGCGGCTGTCTCGCCGGCGTCACCCGCCGCCTCGATGGTGTGTCGCCCCCCGCCAACGCTCGCCGCCAGCGGCTGCAGCGGCTGCAGCGCCGACGCCTGCCGTTCGAGCGCCGAAGGGAGGCGCACCCGCACCTGCGTCCCCGTTCCCGGGTTGCTCTCGACGTCGACCACGCCACCGTGCTGCTCGAAGACGCCGCGCGCCAGGAAGAGCCCGAACCCGATTCCTTCCGCCCCGCCACGCGTCGAGAAGTACGGCTGCATCAACCGGCGCAGCTCCTCGCGCGAGATGCCTGCCCCGTTGTCGGCCACCGTGAGCGCGGCGCGCCCCTCGCGATCGGTCGCCACTTGCACCCGGATGCGCGGAGCCGCCTGCGATTCGTCGGCGTTGGTCCAGCGCTGGCGCACCGACTGCGACGCATTCAGGAGCAGGTTCACCATCGCCTGCACCAGGCGGGGTTCGTCACCCAGCACTGTCGGTGCGTCCGACAGATCGACATCGATCGCGACGCCGCGCAGTTGGTGCGCTGCAACGCGCAACGCCGATTGCGTCACCTCTTCCAGCGATACGGGTGAGAAGACCCCTGCCCCCGGCCTCGTCGAGGCTCGCAGCGCGTCGACGACACGTCGAATACGGTCGGCACCGTCGAGCGCACTTTCCACCGATTCCAACAGCTCTGTGGGGGCGGCATGGTCGCGCCCCCACTCGCCCATCAGCTCGAGGTTGAGGCGCAGGTAGGCGAGCGGGTTGTTGATCTCGTGCCCGACGCCGGCCGCCAGTCGCCCAAGCGAGGCCTGCCGCTCCGCCTCGATCCAGGCATGGTGGGCTTCGTCGCGCTCCTGCGTGCGGAGCTCGACCTCCATCGTGAGTTGCGTGGAGAGCGACGAGAGCCGCCGCGCGTCGGCGATGAAGCGGCGAACCGTCGCCGCCGCCATCGGGATCACCACGGCCAGGAAGCCGACGTCTGCCACGAAGAAGAAGCGGAGGACGCCGTTGGTGATGAGGACCTCGACCGCGGTCGCGAGGAAGAAGATCGAGAAACCCACGCGGTACTCCCACGTGCGCTCCCCGGCTGGGCGCGGCCGCCAGAGGTCCATGCAGACACAAACGACGACGAACAGGTAGACATACGTGATCGCCGAGCCGAGGGGGTTGGGGGCCGGGAAGCGGTAGTGCAGCGTGGCCCAGTCCACCGTGATATCGACCCACGTGTCGCTCGACAGCTGCAACGTGGTGATCGAGATCGCGGCGCCACCCAGCGACGCCAGCGCCAGCGCGCGCGCCCAGCGCGGCATCTCGCGCACGCGCCCGTCGCTCCCGCCAAATGCAAACACCAGCCAACCCGCCGCGAAGATCCCCGCGGCGACATAACTGACGGTGGCCAGCACTCGGCGAATCGGGTCGGCCATCGGGTGCCAGCTGGCACCGATGTTCCCCGCGCTGTAGGCCGCCGCGCTGGTGGCGATCAGGGCAAAGGTGCGCGCCTGCCGCCACCCCGGCGCGCGCGCCACGGCGATGAACAGGACCGCCATCGCGAGCTGCAGGATGGCGACACAAGCGGAGAGGAGAACGGCGGCATTCATGCTCGACAACCGTAAGTGTCGGCCGTCGCCCCTCCCACCTGTCGCTTCTACCAGATGTCGCCGACGGTGAACCCCTCGGGGAACGGGTCGGTCGGGTCCAGGACGTACGTCGCCATCCCCGTAATCCACGCCTGTCCGGCGATCGTCGGTACTACCGCCCGGTAGGGACCGACGGTGACCTCCTCGACGAGCCGACCGGTGAAGACCGTTCCCAGGACACCGCTGTGCCGGAAGTCCTGATGCAGCCCAAGGCGCCCCCGCGCGTGAAGCGTCGCCATCTTGGCCGAGGTCCCCGTCCCGCACGGCGAGCGGTCGAGCGCCCCGGTCCAGGTGGAGGGACGATCCCAGTCGAGCTGCCCCGTGGACACGACGACCGCGTTCTGCCAGTCCGCAGAGTCCTTGAGGGGCGGCCCGGAGAGCTGGGCGATGGTGACTCCGTCGAAGTCCGGCTGGTCGGGATGCACCACCGGGAGCTGTTCGCGCGTCGCGGCCTTGATCATCTCGCCGATGCGGACGATGTCGCCCCCTTCGTCGGGGGTGAGGCGGAGCCCGAACTGCGTGGCGTCGGCAATGACATAGAACATCCCGCCGTAGGCCACGTCCACGCGCACCGTGCCTAACGTCGGCACCTCGACCGGAGCGTCGAGGTGCGTGGCAAAGGCGGGGACGTTGCGGAACGTGACGCGCGTGACCTTCCCGTTGGCGCAGTCGGCGCGGACGCGGATCACCCCGGCCGGCGTCTCCAGCGTCAGCTCGGTCACCGGCTCGTGCATCGGGAGCATCCCCGTCTCGAGCAGGACCGTCACGGTGCACATCGTGTTCGTCCCCGACATCCCCGGATACTCCACGTGCTCCATGATCACGAAGCCGGCGTCCGCCTCGGGATGGTTGGAGGGGAGGATGAGGTTGCAGTTGGCGGCCGGGTAGCCGCGCGGCTCGCGCAGCATGCGCAGGCGCAACGCGTCGCCGTGCGTGCGCAGCCAGACCATCTTGTCGAACATGGTCTGGCCGGGGACGTTCGGCACCCCCCCGACGATGACGCGTCCGTGCTCGCCGCCCGCGTGGGCGTCGACGGCGTGAATGAGGTTGGAGACTCTCACGGCAATCCTATGAGACGGGAAGACTATCCCAGCGACGGCTGGGGACGAGGAACGCCTGGCGTCAGGGCGCGACCACCATGCGGGTGAATGGCGGGACGTATGCCTGGAGGAGAACCAGCAGCCCCACGAGAGCGGCCAGGGCCAGCGAGTGCCAGAAGACAAAGCGGAGAATGCGCCCTTCCTGCCCGTACCAGCGCGTGGCAGTGCTGGCCACGACGATGCTCTGGGCGTCGATCATCTTCCCCATCACGCCGCCCGTCGAGTTCGCGGCCGCCATCAGCGTCGGGCTCACGCCGACCTGTTGCGCGGTGAGTGTCTGCAGGGAGCCGAACAGGACGTTCGACGAGGTGTCGGAGCCGGTGAGCGCGACCCCCAGCCATCCCAGCAGCGCGCCGAAGAACGGGTAGAGCACCCCCGTCTGCGCGAAGGCGAGCCCCAGGATGGCATCCATTCCCGCATAGCGCGACACGTACCCTAACGAGAGCATCGCGGCGATGGTGAGCAGCGACGTCCGCGTGACCTTGAGCGTCGCCACGTACTCGCGCGCCAGCGCCGCGGGGCGGTACCCCATGAGGAGCCCGCCGATCATCGCCGCCAGGCAAATCGCACTCCCCGTGGCCGACAGCCAGTTGAGCGTGAACACCGCCCCTTCTGCCGTCGGCTGCGCCACCACGGGTGGCATCCGCTGCACCAGCAGGTGCAACCCCGGCACCGGGAAGGCCGGCGCCGAGAGGCCGTTCAGGAACCCCTTCACCTGCGGCAATCCCCACAGGAAGACCAGCACCGAGAGCACGATCCACGGCACCCACGCCCGCACCGGCGAAATGACGGGACTCGCCCGCTGCGCGCCGTTAGGCAACCCGGGGCCGCGGTCGGACGGCGGCTCCTCCGCCGGCGCAGCCGGCACTCCCGTCTCCCCCGAGCCTTCGCTGGGGCCAGCTTCCCCGTCTCCCGTCCAGCGCGTCTTCGGCTTCCACACCTTCAGGAACGCCACCAGCGCCCCCATCGAGCACACGCTCGCCCCCACGTCCACCAACCACGGCCCGTGCAGGTTCGAGATCGCCCACTGCGGAACGGCGAATGCCACCCCCGCCACCAGCAGCGCCGGCCATACCGCCATGGTGGCACCGAACCCCACATAGGCCATCATGAGCCAGAAGGGGACGATGATCGAGAAGACGGGGAGCTGCCGCCCCACCATCGCGCTCAGTTGCAACAGGTCGAGCCCAGTGACGCCCTGCAGGGCGATGATCGGCGTCCCCAGCGCGCCATAGGCCACGGGCGCGGTGTTGGCGATGAGCGACAGCCCGCTCGCCTGCAGCGGCGTGAACCCCAACCCGATGAGGAGCGCTCCCGTCACGGCCACGGGGGTCCCGAACCCCGCCGCCCCCTCGAAGAAGGCGCCGAACGAGAAGGCGATCAGCACCAGTTGCAGCCGACGGTCGTCGGTGACGCGCGTGATGCTCCCCTGCAGCGCCGCGAAGTACCCCGACTCACTCGTCAGGCGATACAGGAAGATCACGTTCACCACGATCCACCCGATCGGGAACAGCCCGTACAACGCCCCGTACGCCGCCGTGGCCAGCGCCATTGGCGCCGGCATCCCCAGCGCCACGATCGCCACCAGCACCGCCGACGTCAGCCCCGCCACCGCCGCCCAGTGCGCCCGCACCTCGTGCCGCGCCAACAGCCCGAGCAGGACCACCAGCGGTACCGCGGCGACGAGGGTCGAGAGGACCGGAGAGTGGAGCGGGTCGTACGTTTGGGGCCACATGGGGGCGGACGGGAGACGGAAAAGCGTGCCCCAGCGAAGGCTGGGGGGAGACGGGAAAGCTTGCCCCAGCCAAGGCTGGTGGGAGACGCGAGATCCGGCTGCGCCGGGGGGCTCGCCCGCGCGCACGCCCACGCATGTTCGCGCGCACGTCCGCCCAAACCACCCCCACCCGCCCCGGCCCCGCTCCAGGAACCCGCCCCCCCGTGCGGCGGCGAACTTGTCGCCTGTCGCGGAAAAAGACGAGGCCCCCGCGGACAACGCCGGCGGGGGCCTGATTCTGATGGCGCGCTGCGCGCCGGTCGAACGATGTCAGCTGCGTGCGCTCACGCGCTCACGCGCTCACGCGCTCACGCGATACGGCGACTCGGAGTAGGGAGATTCGTCCTCGACTTCACCCCCGTATACCACGCGCGGACGCATCTCCAATCGCGGCGGGAGCGGGGCAATGTCGCCCGCCAGCGGCCGCACGATGTCGAGAATCCCGTCGCTCAGGTGCTGCCCGTACCGCGCCAGGTTGATGGCGCGCACGCGCTGCGCGAGGAGGTACATCAGGAAGGGCTTGTCGGCCTTGGCGCTGTTGCAGCGCTTGCAGGCCAGGACCAGGTTGTCGCGCCGATCGTACGCCGTCTGCCCCTTTCGAGGCGTGACGTGATCGAGCGTGATGTTCCGCGGGTTCGACTCGACTCCGCAATAGGCGCAGGTGGGTCCGTGCTGCGCCAGGAGCCAGCGGCGGGTCTCGGCGTACGCTTCCCGGCTGGTCGAAACGGAGGAGTGCTGTGGAATGTGCGCGTCCGGTCTGCCACGCCGCGGTCGGCGGCTCCGGCGCTTTGCTGGATTTGTCATGTGCACGTGAATGATACCTGACTTACCGCATTCGCGGCAGTCATCACGTATTGGACGATCGGGAGTGCCGGGCGTCAGCGGGCCGGGCCGTCACGACGGTCAGCGGCGTACCGAATCGGCGGCGAAGTACCGTGCGTCGGCCCACCCCTCGAACCCCACTGCCCGCACGCGACGCCACCCCGCCTTCACGTCGCCCAGCAGGACGCGCGTGTTCGGCGTCACCACCCCCACCACTGCCGCCTCGCGCGCGGGAGTCCCGCGAACGTTCACCCACTCCAGGGCTACGGCTCGCGACCAAGGGCCGGCGTAGCGATCGGCCGCACTCGGCCCGGTCGGAATCGCCTGCGGCGGGACCGGGGGCGCCGAGGTCGCGGGCTGGGTCGCTGACGCAGAGGGTGGCGCCGCGGCGCCCCCAGGGCGCATGGCGGCCGCCGCGGCTTGCGACGAGGGGGCCGGCGTCGCCTGGCCAGGGGGCGCAGTCACCGGGGGAAGCGGTGCCGGTTCGTGGAGCGCCGGCTGCGCGGTCGGCGCGGTCGAAACCGCAGTCTGGAGCAGGGAATCCGGGCGCGTGCTGTCGGTCGCGGCTAACGGCGTTCCCACCGCCGGTGGAGCGACCGCCCCGGGCTGTTCCGGCGCCACACTGGCGGGCGCCTTCGCCGCGACCACCGCCTCCCCACCCCGGCTCTCGCTCCCCCCGCGCCGAGCGAAGAATTGCCAGGTTCCGATTCCGAGGAGCGCGACCACGGCGACCACGCCACCGATGGCCGCGAGCGAGACATTCACGACCGGCGGCGCCGTGGTTCCGCACCACTTGCAGCCGCCGCGCGAACGCGGATAGTACGTGTCGCACGAGCGGCAATGCGCGAGCGGCACCGGCTCTCCCCGCGAGTCGCGGAGGTTGAGCGGATGGGTGCAGCGCGGGCACTGGGATGCTGCCATCAGCGCCTTGGCGCCACAATCTTCGCAGCGCACGAAACGCATACGCGGCACGACACGGCTAGGTTTGAATCCTGAGTCACCGAGGAACCGCGTGGTACACCCGGTGGCGTGTGGAACTCTCGTGAAACTGCTGCGTGCGTCACAGACACGAAAGGGGAGCTTCCCCTGAGACTGACCGCACCTGCCCGGTCACGCTTCTCGATAGGCACACTCGTCGCATGCCACCCACTTCCGATGCTCCAATCGCGCACCTGACGCCCCGCATCGCCACGTTGTCCGGGGCGTCGCCCGCCCGCGTCATCCTCGCGCTCGCCCTCACGACGGCGCTGGCACTGGCGTCGGCAATCGCCTCTCCCCTCGTCGCGCAGCGTCCAAACGGCCCCACCTTCGCGGCGCAGCCCCATCTCACCGATCGCCGCGTCGTCGCGCGTCAGGTGCAACCCTTCCTCGGCGCCCGCGGCGTCCCGATCCTCGAACGTGACGGACTGCGCTTCAAGGACCTCGACCGCAACGGTGAAGTGGACCGGTACGAGGACTGGCGCCTCACCGCCGCGGCCCGCGCCCGCGATCTCGTCGCACGCATGTCGCTCGGCGACAAGGCCGGGGCGATGATGCATGGCAACCTGCGAAGCGTTGGCCCCATGGGCGCGGTCGGCGTGGGGACCGAGGTCGACCTCGACGCCATGCGCGCCGTGATTCGCGATGTGGGAATCACGCACGTGATCATGCGACTGGGCGGCGCTCCCGCCGACCTGGCGCGGCAGACCAACGCGGTGCAGGAACTGGCGGAGGGGAGCCGGCTCGGCATCCCGGTCACGATCAGCACCGACCCGCGCCATCACTTCCAGTACGTCGTGGGCGCCAGTGTGCAGACGGGGCAGTTTTCGCAGTGGCCGGAACCGTTAGGCCTGGCCGCACTGCGCGACCCCGCGATCACGAAGCGTTTCGCCGACATCGCGCGGCAGGAGTATCGCGCGGTGGGGATCCACATGACGCTCTCGCCGCAGGCCGACCTTGCCACCGAGCCGCGTTGGAGCCGCATCAACGGAACGTTTGGTGAAGATCCCGACCTCGCGCTTCGCCTGACGAGGGCCTATGTCGAAGGCTTCCAGCACGGCGCGCGCGGCGTCGATTCCAGTGGCGTGGCCGCGGTGGTGAAGCATTGGGTCGGCTATGGCGCCGCACGGCTTGGCTACGACTCGCACAACGTTTTTGGGCGCTACGCCGACATCGACGGCGCCGCGCTCGCCGTCCATGTCCGGCCGTTCCTCGGCGCCTTCGCCGCGGGAGTGGCCGGCGTCATGCCCACGTACTCCATCCTCGAAGGCGCCACGATCAACGGGCAGAGGGTGGAAGCGGTCGGCGCCGGCTTCAGCAAGCAGCTCGTCAACGACCTGTTGCGCCGGACGCACGGCTACCGGGGGATCGTTCTCTCCGACTGGGCGATTACCAGCGATTGCACCGAGCGGTGTCGCAACGGCGCCCCCGCCGGCGAGCGTCCGTCGTGGAGCGATGTGGGGATGCCGTGGGGCGTGGAGGACCTTCCCAAGGTCGACCGCTTCGTCAAGGCCGTGCGCGCCGGCATCGACCAGTTTGGGGGGACCGAGGAGGCGCCCCAACTGGTGGAAGCAGTGCGTAGCGGCAAGCTCACCGAGGCGCAGCTCGACGCCTCGGTCGTGCGTCTCATGGTGCAGAAGTTCCAGCTCGGCCTCTTCGAGAATCCGTACGTCGACGTCGAACGCGCACGGCGCGTGGTGGGGAGCAACGCCTTTCGCGGCGCCGGCCTCGACGCGCAGCGCAAGGCGCTCGTGGTGCTGGAGAACAAGGGAGCGCTCCTCCCGTTAGGGCGCACGGTCCGGCGCGTGTACTTGCACAACGTCGACCCCATGCTCGCCGCCAGCTACGGGTGGCGTGTGGTCAGCGATCCGGCACAGGCCGACGTGGCCATCATGCGCCTCGACGCCCCGTTCGAGACGTTGCACCCGGGGTGGGTCTTTGGCGCCATGCAGCACGAAGGCAATCTCGGCTTCAGGGACGGAGACGCCGACTACGGGCGCTTCAAGGCGGTGAGCGCTGTTGTCCCCACCATCGTCACCGTGTACCTCGACCGCCCGGCGATCCTGACCCCGCTCAAGGAGCGGGCACGTGTGCTGATTGGCAACTTCGGTGTGAGCGATGCGGCGCTGCTCGATGTGGTGGCCGGCAAGGCGCGGGCTCAGGGGAAGCTCCCCTTTGCCTTGCCGTCGTCCATGGCGAGCGTGGAGGCGCAACGCGGCGACACGCCGCACGACCTGAAACGACCGCTGTACTCGTTTGGCGCGGGAATCGTGCGCTAGCTACGACGAGCGGAGTCGGTGGCGCGTTGCCGGGTCCTTTCCTCAGCGCGCCGCCGCCCTCAGCCGCAACGCCGTCCCCCACGGATCGCGTAGCTGCACCACCCCGGGCGCAACGTCGATCGCCGTGACGCCGCCACGCACCAGGCTCGCCTGCGCCGCGGCGACGTCGGCAGCGGTGGGGAGTTCGATGGTCCAGTGCAGGAGCTGTGCGTCGTCGTCCGCGGGCGCTCGCGCCCCCGCCCCGGCCCACGTGTTTGTCCCCAGGTGATGATGGTAGCCGCCCGCCCCGAGAAAGAGCGCCCCCGGGTAGCTCCACGCCATCACGTCGAACCCTAACGCGTCGGAGTAGAAGGCGCGAGCGATGGTCAGGTCGCCCACGTGAAGGTGCACGTGCCCGATCACCGTGCCGGCGGGGATCCCGCGCCACCGTTCGTCGCCAGCGGCCAGGAGCAATCCGTCGACGTCGACGGGATCGGTCGCCAGCCGCAACTCGTGCCCGTTGCGGCGCCAGCTGTCGCGCGGGCGATCGGCGTACACCTCGATCCCGATGCCGTCCGGATCGGAGAGGTAGAACGCCTCGCTCACCAGGTGGTCTCCCGCACCGGCCGGGACGCGCATGTCGGCCAGGTGGCGCACGAATCGCCCCAGCGCGGCGCGATCGGGGAGCAGGATCGCGAAATGGTAGATCCCCAGCAACCCGTGCCGTCCCGCAGCGCGCGTTCCAGCGCGCGCCGACAGCTCCACCAGTACGCGATCGTCATCCAGCGGCGCCAGCGCCGCCGTGTCCCCCTCGCGCCCTAACACGCGAAAGCCTATCACAGACGTGTAGAATGCAAGGGCGCGATCGAGGTCGCTCACCTGCAGCCGCACCGCGCCCAGCCGGGTGGCGTCGGGCAGGCGGAACCCGGGCGGTGCCACCCCGTAGCCCGGGTCGAGCCCCGGCCGCGCGGCGCTCGCGGTGCCTGGGGGCGTGCCTGACGTCGTGCCTGACGTCGTGCCTGACGTCGTGCCTGACGTGGTGCCTGACGTGGTGCCTGACGTGGTGCCGGTGCGATCGTTCGGGGTCTCGTCCATGGGGGATCTCCGGGAGAACGAGTGATGACCGCGCAGTTGGCGACGACAAGGGTTGTCCAGCGGCGCGACCGGCCATGGCAGCCACGACGCTCGGGACCGCTAGGCGCTCAGCTTCCCCTCGAGAAACTGCAGCTCGCGGGAGGCGGCGCGGTCGAGCGCCTCCTCGATCCGCCGGTAGCGCGCCACCACGTCGCGGCCAAAGGAGGTCAGCATCGCTCCCCCTCCCTTGGCCCCGCCGTGCGCGGTCTCCACCACCGCCGGTTCGAACATCGCATTCACCTCCTCGATCAGGAGCCACGCGCGCCGGTACGACATCCCCAGCGACTTGGCGGCCGCGGTGATGCTCCCGTGCAGCGCCACCGCCTCCAGCAGCGCGATCTTGCCCGGCCCCAACCGCGCCCCCTCGCGGAAGTCGATGCGAACCGTGAGTCGTGCCATCTCACCCCCCGTGCGTCGCGTTCCCGACGCTATTCGATGTTGTCGTGCGCACCGACCCGCGGGGTCGCTACATCCGCCACCCCAGCAGGTTCCACGTATTGAGTGACCAGAAGAAAAGCAGCGCGATGGCCACCGCCCCGCTGTGCCGCAGGCGCATCCAGATCGTCCCGTCGCCGTTGCGCCACTGCTGGATCATGAGCCACGCCCCCCAGAGCACCAGCACCAGCGCAAGGACCGGGAAGGCGAGACCAACCATCAAACCCTTCGGCGACCCGCCGAGGAGTTGCTCGGGATCCGAAACGAGCTTGGCGAGGATCGCCATGAAGACGGCGAGGAGAAGCCCGGCGAACACCAGCGCCCGACGGCCGTTGACGATGGACGGCTCGAGTCGCGGCCTCCCCGGCGTGTTGCGGATGAAGAAGCGCACCAGCGCCGTGATGATGATCGCGAGGAACATCACCAGCCCGCCTCCCAGGATGAACAGGTGTACCTTGGGCTGCGACATTCCTTCGTACTTGTCCAGCACCATCATCGGCGCCGCGTCATAGAAGGCGTGCGTGATCTTCCCCGACGGCTCGGCGCGGAAGGCGATGCGCGTCTCGCTGTTGAGGTCGCGGAAGAGGAGCGAGTCCACCTGCGCCATCCGCATCACCCCGAACGGCGTCTTGACCATCAGCGTCCCGTCGGGCATCGGCGTCACGGGGACGGAACCGGCCAGCGCCGCCACCTTCACGAAGGTGGTGAAGTTCATCCGGTTGAAGACGTACTCGCCGGCGAAGCGTTGCAGCTGCGGCGCATCGGCCGCCTTGGGCGTCAGCGCCGGCAGCTCGTGCGGATAGTAGTGATCGAGGAAGGCGTTGAGGAACGGGAGGAAGGAGATCTCGCTCCCGGTGTTGGTGTTCGTGGACATGAAGACGCCCACGTTCTCGCTCGGGATGAGCGACAGGTCCGAGTGGAACCACTGCGTGTCGCCGCCATGCCCGATCATGCGCAGCCCGTGCGATGACTGCTCGTAGAACCCGTGCGCGAAGCCCGGGATGCGCGGGTCGTGGCCATGGACGCGCGTGTGCATCAGTTCCGTCTCGCCCTCGCCAAGGATGCGCGCGTCGCCTAACGCCCCCTTGTTGAGGTGCGCGATCATGAACTTCGCCATGTCGGTCGCCGAGGCGCTGATCGACCCGGCCGGTGCAGCGCCGGTCACGATCTCGAACTTGTGCGGGACGTACTCGCCGTTCTTGTACTCGTAGCCAATCGACATGTCGCCTCGCAGCGACGCCGGGAGCGGCTGCCGCGTGCTGGTCTGCGTCATCCCCAGCGGCTTCAGGATGCGGTTCTCGATGTAGTCGTCCCACGTCTTCTCGCCACCCTGCCGTTCCAGGATGTAGCCGGCCACGCCCGTTGCCCAGTTGGAGTACGACGCGAAGGTCGCCGGCGGACGCACGCGCGCCGGCATGTGCGCGGGGAGCCACTTGGACATCGGCGTGATGTGCGCCGAGTCCTCGGTGAAGAGGTCGCGGGGATCTTCCTCCAGCCCCGGCGTGTGCGTGAGGATATCGGTGAGGGTGATCGGCTGCGGATAGGTTGCCGGAATCTGGAAGTCGAGATACGCGTTGACGTCCTTCTTCAGGTCCAGCTTCCCCTGCTCGTGCAGCTGCATCACCCCCGTCCAGGTGAAGAGCTTCGAGACGGACCCGATGCGAAAGAGCGTGCGCTCGGCGTCGACGGGGGTGCGCTTGGCAACATCGGCGTAGCCGTACCCCTTGGCAAAGAGGATCTTGCCGTCGCGCACCACCGAGACCGTCACGCCGGCGATGTGCTTCTCTCGCATCCACACGGTGAGCAGGCCATCGATGAATGTCTCCACCTCGGCGGGATCGCGTGGGCCGCGCACCGCGGGTGCCCCGGCCAACGCGGGGGTTGGCGCGGCGGGTGAAGCGGTGGGGAGTTGCGAGGCCGGCCCCTTTGCCTGCGCAGCAGCCAGACTGAGAGGCGAGACGGCGGCGAGGGCGCAGGCAGCGAGTCGGGAGAGGCGCACGAGAGGTCCCCTGTGGTGGACAGAATTGTATACAAACTTCCCGTGGCCAGAACTTGCACCGCCACCCCTGCCCACCGCAACATCCCAGCCCACCGCGAGCTCCCGAAAACGACTCGGCGGCGGGGAGCCCCGGGGCCCCCGCCGCCGACTTCGTCGCCTGTGCGAACGTTCCCGGCGCTCCTACGGCGTCGCGATCGTGCGGCGCGCCTGCTCCAGACGCACCCCCGCCCCATCGCGCACCCCCATGTACACCACGCCCCCCTTGCCGAAACCGGCAATGACACGCCCCGCGGGAACGGCCACGCGCTCCACCAGCGTCCCGTTGGCGTCGATGACGTCGTAGATCGGGCCGCCGTTCACGACGATCGACGTGCGCACCCACAAGTTGCCGTCCTGGTCGGCGCGCGCGGCGCCGGTGGTGAATGGCGGGGCGTAGTCGGGCAGCTCGTTAGGCTCGACGAAGGTGAGCGGCGGGAGCGTGAAGTTGCGGGGCGGTCCCCCCGTCTCGTCGCGCGCCCGCGCGTTGTCGCTCTGGCGCGGCGGCCCCCCCGGCGGCCCCCCTTCGAAGCGCATCACCATCACCGGCGCCCCGCCCCCCATCGCCCCGTCCATCCCCGGGATCTGCGGCATGCGCCCGGGGTTCTCCTTCATCTGCGCCATGAAATTGGCACGCACCTTCTCCATGGCCACGCGGGTGGAATCGAGGAAGGCGGCCTTGGCCGAGTCGTTGAGGTGGCGCCAGTCGAACGGAAGGCGTTCCGACGATGCCCGCGCGTCGTCGCCCTTGATCCAGTCGACGTGGTAGTCCATCCCGCGCACGATGGCCACGGCACCATTCGAGAGAACGGCCCAGTCATCGACCTTGGGGAGCGGATCGATGATCGGCGTCATCATCATCCGCCCCGACGTGTCGGTCCCCTGCTTCATCCTGATCTTCTGCGTCTTGATGAAGGCCACGGTGTCGAGCTTGCGCGTGGCGAGTTCGACGCGAACGATCGCCGCCGAGTCGGGGATGTCGGGCATGCGGAACGCGGGGGCCCCCTGCCCGGGCGTTCCCCCCTGCCCGCCCTGTCCTCCCCGTCCTGCCGCCGCTCCGGGGCCTCCCGGGCCGCCGGGGCCAAAGCGCAACTGGAACGGCGCGCGATAGACGAGCCGCCCCTGCGCGTCGAAGCCGGGAATCCCGTTCTGGCCGGCGACGAGCGCTTGCGCGTCGTTAGGGCGCGGCACGCTCATCACCCGTCCGATCTTGCCCGACGGGTCGATGACGAGCATCGACATGGCCTGCGGGTCGACGAAGAGCGACGTGTCGCCCTTGTAAGTCAACAACCCGCCAAAGCGTCCCGAGTACGCATTTCCGGTGGCCGCCGTGGTGTCGGCAACGACGGTGTAGGTGGCAAGCGTCTTGTCGAACAGGAGGACGCGGCGCCCGATGGCGTCATTGATGAGGACGCGCCCATCGGAGAGCGCGCGGGCGGTCGACACCGCGCCGAGCAGTTCCGCGGACTTGGCCTCGATGGCACCGAGTGCGCGCGGCGCGGGGGGCTTCGCCGGCGCCTGCGCGAAGGCCAGGCCCGGGGAGAGGAGGCAGAGGGCGGTAAGGACGCGAGGCATGGGGAGCGGGACGGGAGACGGGGT
Organism: Gemmatimonadaceae bacterium; assembly: GCA_020852815.1. Taxonomy (NCBI): domain Bacteria; kingdom Pseudomonadati; phylum Gemmatimonadota; class Gemmatimonadia; order Gemmatimonadales; family Gemmatimonadaceae; species Gemmatimonadaceae bacterium. Next base: position 275,823 of record JADZAN010000019.1, read on the forward strand.
ACGGGAGACGGGAGACGGGAGACGGGAGACGGGAGACGGGAGTGCCGACGTCGCGGGGCGACGTCGGCGGGGCGTTAGGCGATACGCCAGGTGCAAGGGAGCAATGACTGTGCACGCGCGGTCAGCGAACGATCTGGATGGATTGGCCGCCACCACCGCCGCCCATCAGCATTGGGCCGCCGGCAAAGCCGGCGCCACCGCCGGAGCCCGCCGTCCCCGACCGAATTGACGCGAGATAGCGCGGATCGAGGTACGAGGCCACGAGCGTGGGGAGCTTGCGGCGTTGCTCGGCGCTGAGCAAGCCGCGCACGTCCCGGGCCACGCGCTGGAGCAGGTCGACGGTGGCGCGGCGCCCCTGGCGGTACATCCCGTACGCCTTGTCGCTGTCGTAGTGGTCGGGGAGCGACGCCAGTTGCTTGCTGATCGGCGTCCAGATGGAATCGGCGCGGATGAGGTACCAGCGGTTGAGCGTGGCCAGCGAGTCGGCCTGCGGCACCGTAAGCTGCAACGTGTCGGTCTGGCGCAGGATGTTGGCCAGCGGGTTGATAAAGCCGCCGCTCCCGTAGATCGCCTTGATGATCTGCTCGTTCAGCTTCTGCCCGTCCTGCCGCCGCCCGAGGTTGAGCTGCTGCGTGAGCGTCTGGCGTTCGCGCGTGGGACCGATGTCGAAGCGGAGCATCGCCGTCACGGTGACCGGGGTGCGGAAGGCGCTGAACTGCGGGTTGGTTGCGCCAAAGCGCCGGTTGACGTCGTACACGTAGCGCCCCGACGCCCGGTCGAAGCCGCGCACCGCGAGGAGCGTGGCATCGGGGAACGCGTTCTGCCCCCACCCCCGCAGGTTGTCATCCGAGTGCAGGAGGAGGTCGGCCGCGCCTAACGGGTTGGAGACGTTGAACGAGAGCGTGGCGCGCTGCGGCATGCGCACCTTGATCGGGTTGAATGCGATGGAAAAGTTGGCCGAGTGGGTCCAGGGTCCCTGGCACGAGTTGCGCCCGGCCACCTGCCCGAGCTGCCCCGACAGGCAATCGCGCACGCGCGACGACGCGGTGGACAGCAGCGTCTGCATCGAGGCCGCCAGGTTTGCATCGGCGGCCGTGCGCGGGTCGTAGATGAAGGCGCGGTCGTTCGAGTAGCCGTCGCCGTTGATGTCACCCGCCACCAGCGGGGTGAACGGCGTCCCCGACCGCACGTTGCCGAACCAGCTGATGCGCACGAGATCGGCCGCGTTCCAGTACAGCGAGTATTGCACCTGGTGGCGCGAGTCGAAGTTGCTACGCGCCCACTCGACGCTGCGCGGGTCGCCCGCCGTGTTGTTGCCAAAGCCGCGCACCCGCTCCCGCACGTTGGAGAACACATACGACAGCGACCAGTTGTAGCGGGAGTTGTACGACAGCGGCGAGAACGACGCCCGCAGTTGCCGCGATTCGGAACGCAGGTCGGAGCGCTGCTCGGTCACACGGTTGAACAGCGTCGACACGCGCGCGTCACGCGCGGCAATCGCACCAGTCGCCGGGTCGATGCTGGTGGGAAGGACGTAGACCGGGCGCCCCGCCTCGTCCCCTAACGAGAAGCGCTGCGTGGCGAGGAAGTTGAGATCGACGAACCCCTGCTGGTTGAGGTTGAGCGAGTACGTCCCCTCGAGGTTCGCGTTGAAGCGGTTGCCAAGCACCGGGCCGCTCCACTGCAGGTTGCTGCGCACGGAGCGCGGCGCGTGGAAGTCCTCCCTGAACAGCGAGACGTTCGGCGCCGAGCTCGCGAAGACGGTCCCCGTCGTCCCGTCGGCGCACTCGGCGGGAATGGCCCCCTGCCCGGCGAGGTACTGCGCCCACTGCGCGTTGGGAACGGCGAGTCCGGAGCAGTTCACCAGCTGCACGCCGCTGGCAAGCCCGGTGTTGTCGAGCGCCGAGCCGATGAGCTGCGCGCCGGGCGTCCCCTGGAAGATCCCCACGCCGCCGCGCACCGTGGCGCGCGGGCCGCGGAACGCCCCCTCGAAGGCGCCCACCTGCGCCGCCTGCCCATAGCTCCACGAGAAGCCGATGCGCGGCGAGACGTACACCCCGTTGGGGACCTCGTCGTTGCGCACGCCGAACGTCGCCTCGACCGCGTCGTTCTCCCGCGGGCGCGTCCCGAAGGCGTTGCCGTCCACGCGCACCCCGTACTGCAGCTGCAGGCGCGGCGTGGCGCGGTACGAGTCGCCTAACGCCATCGCCGCCGTGACCTGGTTGCCCGACCGGATGCGCCGTCCCAGCTGGCGCGAGAACGACAGGGCGCGCCCCGCCTCGAGGTCGGCCAGCGAGTTGTAGCTGAATGACCCCAGCAGGTTGTTGCTCTGGTCGACGTCGAAGTCGTCGCGGCGCAATTCGGTCGAGAGCTTCACCCGATGCTTGTTGTCGTTGCTGAACCAGGAGATCTGGTTGGAGAGGTTGATTCCCGTCGTCGTCGACGTGTTGTTGAGGAAAGTGCTCCCCCCGAACTGCACCGACTTCACCGCGGTCGTCCCGTCGTCCAGCACCGACGTGATGCGCACGCTCCCGCTGGGCACCGACAGGAAGGGGGACGACACATTGCGCGTGCGGTTGATGCCAAGCGCAGTCTCGCTCAGCGCCCCGAACGAGAAGTAGGTGGAATGCCGCGCCTGCACGCCGCCGTTGAAGCTGGTGCGCGTCCCCGAGTGCGCGGGAAACTCGGTCACCTGACCGCTCACCGGATCGAGGCGGTTCCACGACAGGTTGCTGCTGAACGAGAACGCCGAGCCGGCCCGTGACGACGGTGGCGAGAGGTCGATGCCGCCGAACAGCACCCCCTGGTCACTCAGCCGGCTGGAGGGAATTCCCCCCGCCGTGGAGGGAATCGACTGCGTCGAGAGAATCGAGAGGAGGCGCGTGACCGAGTCGGGCGAGATCCCCGACGCCTCGAGCCCGATGGGCGAGGTGTTCAGCAGCGTCTGCAGGTCGTTCGAGCGACGCCCCAGCTGGTAGGCCAGGTTGTAGAACGCGGCGTTGTACTTGAGCGGCCCCGAAACGAGTCCGCCCAGCGAGGCGTTGGAGTACTGCTGCCCCAGCGCGCTCGCCGCGGGGTCCGTCCACTGCAGCGCGGGCGAATCCAGGTTGAGCGAGTTGGTGCGCAGGATGAAGTTGGTCCCCGAGCGCGTGCGCAGGTTCAGGTTCCCGCCGCTGAAGCCACCGCGCGACACGTCATAGGGCGACGAGTTGAGCGCCGCCGACACCATCGCGTCGCGCGGCAGGTCGGAGCCGGAGAAGTTGAGGCCATTGAGCGTGGTGCTGTTCTGGTCGGCGCCGAGCCCCAACACGGAAAAGCCGGACGGATCACCATCCTGTCCCGGGACGTAGAGCACCCCCGGCGTGTTGGCTGCCATCGCCGCCAGATCGCCCTGCTGCGTGGGATCCAGGTTGTTGGGATTCACCACGCGCTCGGTTCCCGCCACGTCTTGCGCCTGGTCGTTGCGGGTCACGCGATTCCGGTTCGCCGTGACGCGCACCTCGTCGAGCGTCGTCGTGGTGCGCGAGAGCTGCGCGTCGGCCACCAGGATGTCCTCGTCGGCCACCCGCTTGATCTCGAACCGGCGCGGGGCGAAGCCGATCGAACGGAAGGCGACGAAATAGTCGCCATCGCCCCCCGGAAAGGTCACCATGAAACGCCCGTTGCGATCGGTCAGCGCATTGCGACTGACGGCGCCCGAGAGCGTCGTCACCGTCACCTGCACGCCCGGCAGCGGCTCGCGATCGGGGCCGGTCACGCGCCCGCGGATGATGTCGACCGTCTGCGCCGCAGCGGCCAGCAGCGGCAGGGAGCACAGCACGATCGCCAACGTCACGACGCGACAGAACGCGCCAACGAGGCTCCCGGCGCGCGAGATTCGGGGGGACACGCGGTATGGACGCAGGTGAGGCATGAGCTCCAGATAGGGCGGGGACACTCTCTTACGCGCCAGCGCCTCCAGACATTGCGCGGCCGCACCTCGGGGACACGCGCACGGCCATGCCCCCACGACGCCAGTTAGACTCCGACGCGCGTCGGAAGGATTCTCGTCCGTGACGATCCGGACTGGCATCGGGGAACCAACCGGAGTCAGGTCTGCTCGACGCCGCGGAAAGCTCGCGCGCGGCCGCGAGCTGCCGCGGGCGGTCGCACGAGGGCGTGCGAGGTTTGCACTCCCTTCACACCCTCGCTATCTCGGGCGAATGCGGACGGCGGCGCCTCCGCCGGGGGCAAGGACGAGGTGCAACCGGTCCCCCGCCCCCACCTCACGCGACGAGATCACAACCGGGAGCGGGTTGGTGAGCCAGTGTGCTCCCGGGCCGTCGGTATACGACTCGGCGACGTACGCCTTCCCGGGGGTGAGGAAGTCGAGCTCGATGTCGACGACGCGCGCGTGTTCGTCGGTGATTGCCCCCACGAACCACTCGTCGCGCCCCCGGGCCTTGCGCGCAACCACGACCGAGTCGCCGATCGCGCCGCCCAGGACGCGCGTCACCTCCCAGTCGGTCGCCAGGTCGCGAATGAACTGGAAGGCCGGCTGATTGGCGTAGCTCTCGATGATGTCGGCGGCCATGTGCACCGGCGAGTAGAGCACGACATAGTCCGCCAGCTGCTTGGCCAGCGTGGTGCGCACGCGCGGCTGGTCCGGGGTGCGCGCCGTGCCTGACGAGCCGGCAAGGAGGATGTCGAACACACCCGGCGTGTAGTCCATCGGCCCCGCCAGGAGGCGCGTGAAGAAGAGGATCGTCTCGTGTTCCGGCGGGTTGCCGCCGTCGGGCCCCCCGGCGTTGTACTCCTGTCCGCGCCCCCCCTCGCGGGAGAGCATGTTGGGCCAGGTGCGCCGCTCGCCGGTGTCCATGATCGGCTCGTGCGCGTTGACGGTGATGCCGTACTTTGCCGCCGTCTCGATCACCTTGCGGTGGTGTCGCACCATGAACTGCCCCGTGTGCGCATGCCCCTCGGCGGTGCGGTCGTTCACGTAGCCCGTCTTGATGGCGCGGATACCGAGGGAGCGATATAGCGCAAACGCCGAGTCGAGCTGCCGTTCGTAGTTGGCGATTCCCATCGCCGTCTCGTTATGCACGATGAGCGAGACGCCCTTGGACTTCGCGTACCGGGCAACTGCGGACAAATCGTAGTCGGGATAGCCGCGGGTAAACGAGAAGTGCCGCCCGAAGCTCCCGATCCAGTCACCATCCCACCCCACGTTCCACCCTTCCACCAGCGTCCCGCCCAGGTGGTTCGCCGCCGCAAAGTCGATGTAGCGCCTGGCGTTCTCCGTGGTCGCGCCGTGCGTGGGCCCCGAATGCCAGCTGTACTTCCCGGCGTGCATCCCCCACCAGATCCCGTTGTACGTCATGGGGGTGATCCAGCGCGTGTCGGCAATGCGTGACGGCGCATTGAGGTTGAGCCCCAGCACCGACGGGACGAGCGCCGCCGGTGTGTCCGCCAGCTGCACCGTGCGCCACGGCGTCACGAACGGGGTGCGCCCGCGCACCTTCACACCGTCGCTCCACGGCGCCAGCGCGGGGCGAAGCGTCCGCTCCCCTACCCGCGCCAGGTCCATCGCCGCGTAGTCCTCGAGCGCTGCCTCGTGCAGCACCACCACCGGGCCCCCCTGCATCTCCATCGTGAGCGGCGTGCGCACCGAGTCCAGCATGCTGAGCGGCGACGACGCATACAGGAACTCGTAGCGGTCCATCGCCTTGCGGTTGGACGGAATCCACCACGCCTTCGCGTTGTCGGCCATCGCGAACTCGGTCAGCTCGTCGGCGATGCGGAACGCGCCAAGGTTGGGTTGCTTGGGGAGTTCATAGCGGAAGGCGACGCCGTCATCGAAGGCGCGGAAGGCAACCACGAAGCTTCGCGCGAGCGGGCGCCGCTCGGCGACTCGCACGCGCAACTCGTTATGGTGATCGCGGACCTGCATCACCTCGCCCCACGGCTGCGCCCACGTGGTGTCGACCGAAGCGCGCGCCGAATCGACGAGCCGCAGGTTGCCGCCCAGCGCCGGTGCACCGCGAAAGGCGAAGCCAAGTCGCGAGGGGAGGATCACTTGGCGAGCGTCGCGGGCAACGGCGTAGGTGATGCGCCCGCCCTGGAGTTCGACCGTGACAACGTTGCGGCCGTCGGGAGAGGCGAGGCGAATCGGAGCCTGCGCGTGCACCGCTGGTCCTGTCAGCAGGCACGTGATGGCGACGAGTGATGCGAGGGCACGACGCCCACCGCGATCGGGCTGCAACTCGCGGCCACCGCTCATCGGCGTCGCCAGGGATCAGCGAATCGGCGATCCCGCAGGATGGTGCTGTCGGTAAGCGCCTGGAGAAAGGCGATCACATCGCGCTTGTCCTGATCCGTCATGACGAAGCCGTCGACGTTGCGCGCGCGGACCACTCGCAATGGTACCTCCTCCGGCCGCGTAGTGATCGAGCCCTTCCTACGTTCCGTCGCGTCGCTGCCGTACCGCAAGCGTGATGGCCGCGAGCAGGAAGAGCACGAATCCGATCGTGCTCACGTTCTCCAGCGCAGGACCTCTCGACGAGCGTGGCTCGAGGAACTTCAGGGCCCACAGCATCACACCCGTGCTCATGGCAACCGTGGTGAATTCCGTCAGGAACGGCCCCTGTCTTCGCCGAACGATGCGCGCCAACGACCACACGACCGCAATGGCGGCGAGGAGCATGCCGGTGACAGCAAACCAGAACTGCAGCGTCTGCAATTGCGCGCTCCCATCGTTCGTCTGGGGACTCCCGGATTCACTGTGCGAGCAACCGTCGTCAGGTGACGGCCATTGGGAGCATGCTCATACCGCTCTGACAATCGCCGACATCCACATCGCCCAGCGTGCGAGCCAAACTGCCGCGTGTAGACTCGAGTCGATGAGATGTGCGCGCGGTGTACGAGACCTCGATAGATGTAAAGAAGGTCCGCCGCACGCTCGGCGAAGCTTGTCCGGTCAGGCGCGCCCCGTTGGCACATCGGGAAGAATGGCGCCCGCGCCCCATGTGGTGAAGCGGCCCAATGGCGGGATTCCTCGTGCAGGGCTAGCCCGGCGATGAGCGCAGCCGCCGAGTACGTCCACTGACCACAGCCAGCCCCCAGAAGCAGAAACGCCGGCCACACCCACGTAAGGTGTTGTCGGCGCCTCAGTTACGTGCAATCGGGACGGCGGGATTTGAACCCGCGACCCCCTGAACCCCATTCAGGTGCGCTACCGGACTGCGCTACGTCCCGTCTACGAAAGCGCGACACCACGACAGCGGCGCGCCCGCAGAGGTCCCCCAACCTAACCGCCCTTCCACCACCATTCAACCGCAACCTCGGCCGGCAATTCACCCCGCGCGCCGCCGCCTGGGCGCATTCGCTAGCACGCAGCGGCAGCGCTCGCGCATCCCACACGGCTAGAAGCTCGCGCTCGCGTCGCGCTCGCGCTTCTTCTCGACCAGCCAGGCGATGAACCAGACGGGGATGGCGATGATGAGCGCCACCTTCAGGATTGCCACCCCCAATCCCACCACCGCGCCCAGCAAACCGAAGACTACCCCCACGATCGCCATCGCGATCACGAAGAGGATGAAGAGCGGGAGCCCCACGGCGAGCAGGAGGAGCACCACCGGGACCGCCACCACGCCCAGCACCGCGATGATCGGCAGCCCGACCAGCGCCACGACTCCGGCCAGGGGGAGGACAACGAACAGCGTCAGCAAGGTGAAGACGGCGAGCTTGGAGAGTGACACGTCGCAGCTCCTTCAGGAGTTCACGTTGGACACTGACCATACGACAGCGCCCGGAGCGTTGTTTCTCCCCGGGCGCTCCGTGCACCATCGCTGAGATGGCGCCTAGAAGCTCTGCATCGAGTTCCAGTCGTCGTCGTCGAGCGGAATCGAGATCTCCGGTAGCTCGCGCGCGGCTGCTTTCGGAGGGGCACCCTTGGACGGCGGCGGCTTCACGCGGAACGCCTTGCTCGCGGCTGATGTCGGACTGGAGCTGGCAGGGACGGCGTGCGCGACGGCAGGCTTGTCAGGCACCGCTCGCGCCGCTGGCGCCTTGTTAGGCACCGCTCGCGCCGCTGGCGCCTTGTTAGGCGTAAGGCGTGCGGCCGCGGGCCTTTCAGGCACGACGCGCGCGGTCGGGGCTTTGTCAGGCGCAACGTGAGGGGCAGCGACCTTCTCCGTCACAGCATGCGTGGCCGCCGCCCTGGTCGGCGCCGCGCGGCGCGCCAGCCTGAACTCACCCACCAAGGCACGCAGCGCCTCGCTCGTCTCGCCCAGGTTGCGTGACGCTTCCTCGCTCTCATCGGCGGCCGCCGCCACCGCCTGGGTGCGCCGCGACATCTCCTCCAGCGCACGATCGATCAGTTCCACCCCCTTCGACTGCTCGTCGCTCGCCACGGCAATCTCCCCCACCACCTGCCCCACGCGGTTCACGCGGTCGTCGATCTCACTCAACTGCTGCAGCACCTGCGCGTTGAGGGCGACACCCTGCTCGGTGGCGCGCACGGACTGCTCGATGAGCTCGGCCGTGCTCCGTGCCGCCTCGGCCGAGCGCATGGCGAGCGTGCGCACCTCGTCGGCGACGACGGCGAACCCTTTCCCACTGTCACCAGCGCGCGCCGCCTCCACCGCGGCGTTCAGCGCCAGCAGGTTGGTCTGGAACGCGATCTCGTCGATGGTCCGGACGATCCTCGCCGTCGACACGGCGCTCTGCTGGATCTGGACGATGGCGTCGGCCAGGCGTCGCACCTCGAGTACCCCTGCGGAGGTGCTGGCGCGCGCCCCCTCGCTCAGCGAGCGCCCTTCGGCGGCGCTGGCCGCGTTGCGCCTGGTCATCGCCGCCAGCTCACGCGCGCTCGCCGACACTTCCTCCAGCGAGGCCGCCTGGTCGCTGGCGCCGCGCGCCAGCTCCTTGCTCCCGGCGTCGATCTGCTGTGCAGAACTGGCCACCCCCTGGGCCGTGTCGGTCACCGCCCCCATCGCTTCGGACAGTTTGTCGAGCGCGCTGTTCAGCGACTGCTGGATGCGCGCATGGTCGCCGCGGTAGTTCCCTTCCACGCGTGAGGTGAGGTCGCGCTGCGCCAACCGCTCCAGCGTCTCCGTGGCGGCGTTGACCGGCGCGATGACGAGGTCGAGCGTGTGGTTGATCCCTTCGACGAGCGCGCGGAACGAACCGTCGAAGGCCGCCGCGTCGCCCCGTTGCGACAGCTCCCCTTCCCTGGCCGCGCGCGACAGGGCGTTGGACTCCTCGATGAGGGCGCGCACGATGCGGCGCGCCTCCTCGAACGACGCCACCGTTGCCTGCGTCTGCGCGATGATGTCGTTCACGTTCGTGGTCAGGACGCCGATCTCGTCGGTCGAGGTCACTGGGAGGAGCTGCGTGCGCGGCGCAATGGCCGCGGCGAGGTCGCCACGCGTCATGGCGTCGAGCGCCGCGCGCAGCTCGGCGATGCAGGCGCCACGCAGCGTCTGCACGCGCTCCACCACCGCGCTCAGCGACGTCGTGATCCCCCGCTCGATGAGGAAGCCCAGGGCGAGCGCGATCAGGATCAGGAGGACGGACGACAGCATCACGATCAGCTTGGCGCGCGCGACGGCGCTGGCGCTCGCCGCGCTCAGCCTCGCCGTGTGGACCTCGATCTCCTTGCCCAGCGCGCCCAGCTCCCGTTCCAGCGTGGCAAACGCTTCCTCGAAGCGCTCGACTGCCGGCGCCAACGCGGCCTTGTCTCCCGATGCAGCCGCCAGCTGCACCGCGCGCGCCCTTGTTTCCAATGCCTCGATATCGGGGCGCAGCGACTGCGCGCGCTTCACGATGTCGGGGTGACGGCTCTCGCCCGCGACGCTCGCCATCGCCTCCTTCAGCACCTTCGCGTCCCCCAGCAGGTCGTGCTCGGCGCGGACGCGGCGCGTCTCGTTCGCCATCTGCGCGGCCAGTATCGCCGAGTAGACGTCGGATCGCATTGCGACATGCGCCAAGTCGCCCTGCATCCGGGCGCGCTGCGCGGCGGCGCTGGTGGAGAGTCCTTCGACGGTGGCGACGCTGGTGCCAAGCGTCAGGTAGCCGATCCCGCCAACGACGATGGTGCCGGTAACGCCGAGGAATGCGAGCAGGAAAAGCTTCGCACGCAACGAAAGGGTCGAGAGCATGTGCGCAAGTCGGAAACCGAGAGGGCCGTCGGCGTCGCCGAGCGACCGCGAGGGAGGCCATCGCTGGCGCTCACCCCGCTGCTCCAAGTATCGACCGCGTTCAAGAGTCGCTGAAGACTCGCGCCCCGCGTGCGCTGACCGCGGTGCCTGACGAGCTTCGCGTCACACTCTCGGGTCGAATGTCGACAGGACAGCCTCGAGTCGCGACAGCTCGAATGGCTTCTCGAGCACTGGACAACCGCACTGCTGCAGGAACTCGGCCGCCTCGGGTTCCTGCACGTCGCCGCTGGCAAAAACGAGCCGTTGCGCGAGGTCGGGGCGGTGGCACCTGGCCCACGCATGCAGCTCCGGTCCGCTCAGCGACGGCATCCGCAGGTCGCAGATGATCAGGTCGAAGTCGCGCGCCTTCGCCGGCTCGCCCCCGTCGCGCAGTTGTGCCAGCGCCACTTGGCCGTCGGGTGCCTCGGCCACTTCCCAGCCGCGACGCTTGAGCCAGCGGCGCAGCACGCTGCGCACCGCACCTTCGTCGTCGATGACCAGGGCGCGCCTCACCGGCGACCGGTCGAGCAGCGTGCGTCGAGCGGTGTGCAGATCGGCGGACGGCATGCGGGGGGGGCGAGGCAGGGTCGGCAGCAAGGCCCCGGCGAGAGCCGGAGACATCTATTGGTATCGGCGTATGTCACGAAATGCTTGAGCCCTTCCCCGACCCGTCGCCCGTGGCGACTAGGCAAAACGGTGCATGCGCGACTGCAAGTGTTCGCGATAGGTACGGCTGAGCTTGAGCTGACGCCCATCGCGCAGGATCACCACGTAGTCGCCGGCAAACCACGGCTGGAGCTCCTTGATCCGATCGATGTTGACGATCACGGCGCGGTGGATGCGCACGAACATCGAGGGGTCGAGCTGCGCCTCCACGTGGTGCATGGTCTCGCGGATGAGGTGCGAGACTTTCCCTGTGTGGACGCGCACATAGTTCCCCGACGCCTCGAACCAGTCCACGTCGCTGACCTTGACGAAGAAGACGCGGCCGTCGTGCTTCACCATCAGGCGGTCGAGGAACCGCGTGCGCGGCATCGTGCCCGGCGCGCCGGACGGTTGCGCCGGCCGATCGGCGAGTGCCGCCGTCGCGCGGTCCTCGCCCAGCACCTGCTCCAGCAATGCGCGGATCTTCCGCCCCTGCTCCGCCGAGCTCTCCCGTTCGATGTGCGACCGCGCCCGCTGGAAGGCGGCGCGAAAGCGCTCCGGGTCGTAGGGCTTGAGGAGGTAGTCGATCGCGTTCACGTCGAACGCACGCACCGCGTATTCATTGAACGCAGTGACGAAGATCGTCGGCGGCATCTGCTCGGCTCCCAGTGCCCCTACCACGCCAAAGCCGTCCACGTCCGGCATCTGCACGTCGAGCAGGACCAGGTCCGGGGGGTCCTTCCGGATGGCATCGATAGCCTCGCCACCGCTCCCCGCCTCGTCGATGACGTCGACGTCCGGTTCGAGGCGCAGGAGCCGTCGCACGCGACGACGGGCGATCGGTTCGTCGTCCACCACCAATACGCGAATCGGCATCGTCAATCTCCCTTCCTTGTTTAGGCAACGGCCGCCGCCCACTCGGCGGAGACCGCGGTGGCAATCTCTGGGGCATCGGCAATGAGGAGCACCGCCGACGCACGGTCGGGAAAGGTCACGCTCACCAGCGCACCCGCGTCGGCCACCGCCGCCTCGGCGACGCTCTTGGTGCGCCACCAGGCGTGCGACCCGCTCCCGCCGGGCCCGGCGCCCGCGGGCGACGCATTGCGAGCGCGCCAGTCGGCCTCGCCGCGCAGCCGCACGCGCGTCACGTCGGCCGCGCGATCCACCTCCAGCCGTACGGTGAGCGACTCGGCGGGATTCAATGAATCGGCGACGAGGAGGTCGTCGACCATCGTGCAGACCAGGCGACTGGGAATGCGCAGCGATAGCGCGTCGGGTGGAACGTTGGTCACCAGCCGCACCCCGGGGCGAATCCCATCGCGGTGGGTGTCGACGCAGGCAACGAGCAGTTCGAGTTCCTGTCGAACCGAACTGGTTGCCTCTCGCCCGAGTTCGAGCGTGAGGCGCAGCGTGTCGGCCAGGCGTGTGATCAAGCGTTCCGTACGCGGCACGTCGCGGTGCACCAGCTCGGCGAGCAGGTCGAGCGTGGCAAGGAGGAACTGCGGGCGGAGCTGCACGCGGAGCGCCTGGAAGCGGGAGCCGGCGATGCGCGCCGACAGGCGCGCCCCCTCCAGTTCCCGCGCGCGATACCAGTTCACGAAGTCGCGCGCGTGCGACCACGCCAGCAGCCCGAAGTAGACGAAGAAGTCGCCGGTGAGGGGATTCATGTTCCCCGGCGACAGCACTGGCATCTGGCTCAATCCCGTGGCCTGCATGACCCCCGTATGCACCAGCCCTGCGCATACCCCAAAGGCCGCGTGCAGGGGCAACCGGCGCATCCAGTTCCCGGAGTCGATGCGGAACCTGCGCGCCAGTGCGACGACCACTGGTGACAGACCGAGCCAGATGATCGAGGTCGCCACCTGCAAGCGCGCCAGCTCCAGCCATGAATAGCCGTCGCTTGGCCGCATGGAGTTGGAGTACAAGACCATCTGGTTGGTCCACACCACGGCCATCGCGAACCAGAGCAGTCCGATACCGCCCCACGCCTTCCAGGACAACCCCGGGGTGGAGCCTCGCGGCTCGGCGGACGGGGGGGGCGCCGGCACCGGTCGCTCCGCCGCGCGGAAGCTCCCGCTCGGTTGCCACTGCGGCGCGGGCGTCGACTCCACGATTGCCTCGACCGGCGGAGCCTCTGGCTTGCTCTCCTCCAACTCGGGAAAGACGGTGGAGAACTCGCCCGTGCGCCATGTGGACGGGTCGTCGAGCGTGGTCGACGCCATCGCGTCGGCCAGGCTCACGTGCTGCGGCGTGGGGTGTGCCTGGGCGGTCCCGTCGCGATACGGCAGTTCCAGCTCCACGACCACCCCGCCCTGCTCCCCCTCGCGCAGCTCGAAGCGATGGGTGCTGCCGTACAACTGGCGCAGGCGCTCGCTGGCATTGCGCAACCCGATCCCCTCGCGCCGGTTGGGGTCGCGCGTGCTTTGCGCCTGACGGAGACCGACCCCGTCGTCCTCCACCCGCAGCAGCAGGCGATCGCCCACGCGCCGCGCCGCGACGTGCACGCGACCGGGCCCCTGCCGCACCGAGAGCCCGTGCCGGATCGCGTTCTCCACCAGCGGCTGCAGGATGAGGTGCGGCACCAGCGCGCGACGCCACTCCAGCGCCACGTCGACCTCCACCTGCAACCAGTCCGAGAAACGCGTGCGCTGGATGTCGAGATACGGCTCGAGCGCCGCAAGCTCCTCGTCCAGCGTCACCTCATCCCGCCCCGAGCGCTCGAGCGAGATGGCCAGCAGCGTGTGAAGTCGCCGCAGCATACGCTCCGCCGCATCCGGCGACTCGTGCGCCAGCTCCGAGATGGCATTGAGCGCGTTGAACAGGAAGTGCGGCTGCAGCTGCAGCTCGAGGTACTGCAGCTGCGCGCGCGCCAGTTGCGCCTCCAGCAGGTGGGCGCGCACCGTTCGGTCCACGTAACGCCGGCGCACCGTGAGTGCATGCGCGACAACCACCAGCGCGACATACACGAAGAGCCACACGTCGAACCAGTAGAAGAGCATCGGGACGTACGGCTCCGGGCTCCACGTCGCGAAGAACGCCATCGACGTGCGCAGGAGCGCGGTGAGCACCATGGCGCAGGCCATCGCCGACACGCTGTGTGTCAGTAGGCTCACTCCCCACCCCACGCGCGAGGGGGCCACCCGTCGCGTGAGGCGAAACAACCATGGCGTGAGCAGCGCCCACATCGCCGCCACCGCCAGCGCGGTCGGCATCGTCCAACGCATCGCCCGCGACGGGTCGCGCGCCGCCGCCGTCCACACCACGCCGTACATCACCCCGAAGAACAACCACGTCCCGGCCACGACGGCCCAGAACGGGGGAGCGGCGACGCGAGGCGAAGACGTCGTGGAGGCGACCATTCTCGGAGGAAGACGCACGCCAGCCCCCACCGACGCTGAGGTCGGGGTGGCGAGCGCCGGTTCATCCAAGGAAGCGGTCGAACGAGGGGGGGCCAAGTCGCTGGGGACGAAGGGACCGGGAGACGGCATGAGCCGAGCATCGGCGACCAGCCGAGCATCGGCCACCAGCCAGGCAACGGCGGCCAGCCGACCCGGTCGGCAAACCCCGATCAGTCGACTGGCCGCCGCCCTTCACACCACGCGATTGGATACGGCATGTGGGGTGAAAGGTTTCTTGTCACCCCGTATGGCCGAGCGTGGTCGCCACAAACAGCGCGACCCGAAGGGCCTCGGCGCCGGTGGTTCCACCGTCGCGCCCGGCCTCGCGAATGCGCGACACGGCCTCCGCCCCCTGCTGCCCCACGAGGGTGACGACCAGCCGCAGCTGTTCGTGCGCCAGTTCGCGACGGCGAGTGGCCGGTGCGGGGATCGCCGTCGCGTTCAGCGCGCGCTCCAATCGGGCCCACGCCTCGGCCGAGGCGGGGCGCGCGCCTAACGAGCGGGACGAGTGTCCCAGGGGATGCGCGAGTCGCCGGAGGCGAGTCGCGAGTGTGCGAGAAAGGCGAAGCATGGCTCGTCTCCTGTGGTGATGTCGGTGGGAGGGTGATGGCGCGTGTGCATCACGTGCCGCAGGGGCCGCAGGGGCGCGTGCGAGTCGCCGTGAAACAGGACGCCCCGCCGGCGCAAGCGCGGGCGGGGCGTCGATGTCATGTCGACTGGCGGCGAATGCGTGTCACGCACTCGCTTGCCCTGCCCTCGGCCTCGCGTCCACTCCAACGCTCCGGAACAGCCCGCCGTCAACGCGAGCCGGTCGAGGCATGGAATGCCCCGCGGTGGTCCACGGCTGGATGATGGTGAGTTGGCTTGGACGCGACATCGAGACGCCTGCGGTTGAGTGATCGAGGACGCCGCGCACCATCGCGCGCGAGTCCAGCGGTGTACCGGGAAGACCCTCCCGCTCCGGAATGCGTCACACCAACGCGTATCGCGACAATTTGCGCCTGTCCAGCGCGCTCCCCCCTTGGATCGCGCCCCCGGTCCGTGCACTATTCCCCGCCCCACTGACGCAACGCGCGACGCCGAACTGCATGAGCGACTGGACTCCCGATTCCGACGACAACGCCGCCGACAACTCAGGCGAGCACAACCACGACGGCAGCGCCTCCTTCGGTGAAGGGGCGCCGGCCATCGCGCGCGTGATGACGCTCGCCCCCGTGGCGTTGCGCCTGGTGGCCATCGAGCACCCGCGCACGCCACCCGGTCACACCGTCTTTCACGCGCTGGCCGCCGTGGAAGGTGAAGTGTCCGAGGCGTCGCCCACGCTCGCGCAGGGTTCTCTCCCAACGGCAACGTTCGATGCGGTCTCGACCGTGGGGCTGTTCGACGAACCGGCCCCGATCCTCCTCACCGCGCGGGAGAACGACGGCGGGATTCGTGGCGTCCTGGCGGCGGTCGTCCCGCAGCGCCTCGTGGAGCGGCTGGAGCGCGCCGCCCGTGCCGCGGAGGAGCCGTGGCTTGCCAGCGTCGAGGACGGAGGCGAGGCGCCGGGCTTCGAGTCGGAGACAAACGAGGAAGAGGGGATCCCGCACGTCCCGTTCGCGCTCGGCATCATCCTGCGCTTTCCCGAGGATCGGAAGCATCCCGACTCGCTCGACGAGGAAGCGATCGACCTGCTGGCCACGCTCCTCTCAGGCCAGGCAATGGACGCCGACAAGAAGCGAGTCGAGAACCTGCTCAAGTCGCTCTAACGACTGAAAGCGGTCGTGCCCAGCGCTACCTCTTGCCCGGCGGCGTTACCGGTGCGGCCAGGATGCGGCGCCTCACCTCGGTCGGCGACTGGCGCAGGTGGCACGGGGCGCATTCGCGTCCGGGCTCGTGCGTCACCTGCTTCACGTGGCAGCTCAGGCAGAAGGCGCGGTCGGGGAGCAGGCGCGCCACCGTCTCGCGCACATGGCAACTCACGCACTTGTAGTGCGTGTCCATCTTGTGATCCGCGAGCATCGTGTTGCCGTGGCACTGCGCGCATCCGCTCGCCTTTTCCTTGTGGTGATCGGCGTGGCACGACGCGCAACTCGACACCTCCTTCACCGCGCCGGGCGTCGTGTGACACTGGGCGCACGTCGTCTTCTCGTGCTGCGAATGCTGGAACGCCACCGCGCGCGACCGCGGGGCCTTCTCTGGCTGCAGCGTCAGCGCCATCGTGACCCGGATGGGCTGCTTGAGGCGTGCATCGGTCGCGTGGCACGCGGTGCACTCGACCTTCGTGGTGGGGGCGTGGTGGCAGCTCTCGCACGACGCCTTGGTCAGCGTCGTCTTCCCATGTCGCGCATCGACATCGCGATCCACCGAGGGTGACGAGGTTCCGCCACCGGCGAAGTAGTTGTAGTTGCTGTGGCACTCCTTGCACGCCACCGCCGATCGCACCAGGTGCGTGGCGTGGTCGAACGACTCGTCGAAGACGGTCTTCCGCGCCGTCTCCACACCGTAGTGGCAACTGACGCAGCCGTTGGTGGCCGGGCTCGGACCCAGTGCCGGGCGGGCCGGTGCGGCAACTCCCGCGCGTGCATACGCCGAGGCCGTGCTGTCCAGTGCCGCACGAAACAGTTGGTCGGCACCTCGCACGTTGTGCACCGGTCCCGCGAGCTGCAACAGGTCCACCGCCTGCCGCGCCCCGCGCACGCGCGAACGCGCCGCATCGCCGGCCAGTCGGGCGTCGCCGGCCGCTTGCGAGACATAGCCCGCCACCGCGCGCGAACGCCACTCGACGCCGGTGCGCCAGCGCGCCAGCATCCCGCTGAACCGGCGTCCGTGACAGCTCGTACACATGCGGTCCATCGCGGCCAGACGCTGCGGGCCATGCGGCGCCGCGAACGTCGAGTCGTTGTGGCACCCGGCGCACGACACGCGCGTGACGAACATCGTGTCGGGATGGATGCGCGCCCCCCGCACCAGCCCCGCATAGAACGACTGTTCCACCTGGTGAGACGTGTCGTGGCACCCGAGGCAGGTCAGCGACACCTCGGGGGCGCGCCCCAGCGGCGCCTTGTGCACGCCCTCATGGCAGGCAGCGCATTCCGACCGAAGCGTTGCCTCGCCGCCAAGGCCGCGTGCCGTGCCGATGAGCGAGTCGCCACCCACCGGTGTGACTAACGATGTGGTGTCGACCTCCACCTCCTTCGTGGACTGGCGCCGGTTCTCGACGTCCTGTGCCGCTCGCCGACGCGTCTCGAGATTCGACGACTCGCGCTGGCAACCGGCCACGAGCAGGGCAAGCATTCCAACGACGGCGAGGACTGACGCGCGGACGCCACGTGCCGCGCCGCGCATCGCTCGCGCCGCGCGCCACCACGCTCCCTGCGTTGCCCATCCCCGCCGGGCGCTTGTCATTGCAGCACCGCGTACAGGACGAGTCCCGTCAGCGTCAACCCGGTCAGGATCGCCAGCAGCCCAAGCACCACCGCAATGCGATACGCGGTCTCGGACGGCGGGGCGACCTGCAGCGACTCGAGACGCCCTTCCTGCAACTCGCGCTCGTACTCCAGCGGGTGCTCCTCCTGCATGTACTCGGCGCGCGCCCGACCCGTGAACATCACGACATCGATGGGGAACTTCTCGGGGCGCAGGTTCGAGTTGAAGAAATGGATCGTGAAGATGAAGCCCATCGCCAGCAGCGCCTCGTCACCATGGACGATGGTGGCAACGTTGAAGATCCACCCTGGCAGCACCTTCGAGAAGAAGGTCGGGAACCAGAGGAGGAGCCCGGAGCCGCCGATGATCGCGATACCCCAGAACACCGCCCAGTAGTCGAACTTCTCCATGTAGGAGTAGCGATCGAACTTCGGGCGCGGCCCCGCTCCCACGAACCACTTGAACATCCCCACGACATCCTCGAAGTCCTTCATCCTCGGCACCATCGTGCGGGGCCCGGTGAAGAACGCCTTCTTGTCCTCCGCCTTGAGGAAGCGCGACACCAGCATCCCGATGTGCAGGAAGAAGTAGGCGAAGGTGACGATGCCGCAGAATCGGTGAATGAGCCCCGCGGAGCGCACGCCCCCCAGGAAGCCGATCAACGTCGAGGCCCAGGCGGCTTGCGAGAAATGCAGCGGGAGTCCGGTGATGATGAGGCCGAAGAACGACGTCAGCATCATCGCGTGCGTGACGCGTTCCAGCGGCGAGAAGCGCCGCAGGTACGGCCCCTCCCCTCGATCGGACGAGGCGAGCGGCGTCTCGTCAGGCAGCGCGGCCACGGCCCTTCCCATCGTTGGATCGCTCATGACGTCTTCCCTCCTTCGGGCGAGCCGGTCTCTCCACCATCCACGGGACTGGGCCCCGGCGTGGCGTCGCCGGGCGCGTCGGGCTGCACGGCCGGCGGCTCGCCCGCGGGGTCGGCCGACGTGTCGTCGCGGGATGGCGCGCCCGATGTTGCGGCTGGCGGCGCGGCCACGGGCGGCGACGCCAGGGGCGGATCGGACGCCGGTGCCGTTGCGGCTGGCGGGTCCGCCCGGGTGGGAGGCGCCGTGCCCGCCACCGTCGCGACCGCCGCCTTGTACCCCGCACCATGCCCCGCCGCGCGCTCCTTGCGCACGCTCAACAGGCGCAGGAACCAGAGCAGCGAGTGAATGCCGAAGAACGAGAATACGCCGACCAGGAGCGAGGTCATGAAGAGCCACACCCAGTACAGCTCGGGGTTCTTCTCCTTGTCCCGTGGATCGCCGTGCGGCTTGTACGCCACGAAGTTGCGGTTGGCCCCCTGGTGGCAGGCCCCGCACGTCTCGACGAGGTTCTCCTTGTGCACCGACGACTGCGGGTCCTTCGCCTCGAGCATCGCGTGCGCCGTATGGCAGTCGCTGCACTTGGCCGCTATGCCGTAGCCTAACGTGCTCGCCTTGCCGTGATACGTCTCGAAGTACGTCTCGAGCAGGCGCTTGTGGCACGTGCCGCATTCCTGCACGACGCCGGCAAACCAGGCGGGATCGTCGGCCTCGACCACCTTGTGCCCGCCGTGGCACTCCACGCAGACCGGTGCCTTGTTCCCCGTCTCCGTCGTGTCGCCCTTGGCCAGCGCCTGCCCGTGCGCCGAGGAGTCGTAGGTCGCGAGCATCCCGGCATGGCACGCGCCACACGTGTTCTTGACGTTGCGCCTGTTGAGCGTCGACCCCGACGAATCGGCAGGGAGGACGCGATGGGCATCGTGGCAGTCGCTGCACGTGGCGGAGACGGTGAGCCCCGCCTTGGACATCGCGAGTCCGTGCGCCGACTTGCGGAAATCCTTCACCGCGGTGCGCGCGGTACTGTCGGCTGGCTTGTCGAAGTACGCGTCGAGGATCTTCTTCTTGTTGTGACAGCTCCCGCACAGCTGCGCCACGTTGAGCGGATACGTGGGCGAGCGCGGGTCGTCGGCGCCCAGCACGCGGTGCGCACTATGACAGCTGGCGCACGTCGGCGCATCGCCTTCCTTCTTGAAGTTGGGGGCGTGGATCGAGCGGTCGTACGCCGCCCCCTGGTCGTCGTGACAGTGCGCGCACGTCAGCGCCACCTGCGGCACCTTGGTGTGCGGATAGCCGTCGTTGTAGCCAGCGTGACAGTCGGCGCAGACCAGCGTTTGGTGTCGCGAGTCGCGCAGCAGCGTGTCGGGGACGAAGAGCACCGAGTCCCCCTTGGCTCCCTTCGCCTTCCCCGCCAGGAACTGCCGGTCGGCGTGACACTTCTCGCACTGCACCGGGCCGCGCCCACCCGTCACGCGCGTCCCCTGCTTCGTGGCCACCATGCGCGTGTCGACACTGCGCGAACGCCCGCTGCGCAGCGCATTCAGCACCACCGTCCCCGATGTGTCCTGCGCGATGGCGGCGGCGCGGGCACTGTCACGCCGTGTCGCCTGCCCCAGCAGCGTCGCCGGCGCCAGGAGACACACAGTGAGCGCACGCACCATCGCGCGCGGGACTCCACGGGCGCTCGCGCAGCCATCGCGACTCGCGTCGCGTGGCCCGGCGCTCGCTCGTGCTCGCATCACGATTCGAGTCACGGTTTCGTCTCCACGAAGAGGGGGCGCAACTTGGGGCGCATGAGGGGATCGGGCACTGGCACTCGGTCTGTCGGTCATCACGGCGAGCGGCGCAACGGGTCGGAGATGTGACACATCAGGCACATCTGGCGATTCCGCTTCGCCATGCGCTCGGCGTCAAAGCCCGGGCCATGCGGGTTCACCCGCAGCCCGATGTTGGAGTGGCACTGCATGCAGTCGCGCTGCTGGTGACAGGTGGCGCAGGTCTGCATTTCCTGCCGCGCCGCCTGCCCGTGCTGCTGCAGCCAGAGCGGCTGCCGGTCGTGATAGGCCACGCTGCGCGTCCCGCGCGCCTCCATCCCCTGTCCACGATGGCACTCGCGACAGAAGGTCTCGGTGGTGTGGCACGAGGCACAATCGCGCTCGCGCCCGACCGCGCTCGCGGCGTGACGGCTCACGAAGTTGAAGGCGTGGAAGCGCCGGCGGCTCCCCCCGTTGTGACAGCTCGTGCAGGTGCGTTCCTCATGGCACCCCTGGCAGTTCAACCGTCCGCTGGCCGCCGTTGGACCGTGCTTCTCCACGAAGTCAGGCGGATGCACGCGCACCTGACGCACCACGGTGTCGGGAACGACGAGGAGCGGGTTCCCCGCCACCTGCCGCGCCACGTGCGGAATCGCCAGCGGCGCCGCCTCGGCGGCGTTAGGCGCCATCGCGCTGCGCGGCGTGTGCGGGAAGGCCATGGCACCACTCGCCGCCGCTCCCGGTTCCAGCGGCACCACTTGCAGCCGCACACCCGCCGCGCCGTCGGCGTCGGGGCCCGCCAGGCGCGCCAGGACCTTCGCCGCCGAGCGCGCCGTGTGACACGTGCGGCAGCTCGGCTGCGCATGACAGTTCGCGCAGCTCGCGGGCAGTTGGCTGGCCGAATCGCCGTGCGACAGGAGGTAGTCACCCGCCTCGTGCGACCTGGGCTTGAAGTACCTGGGCGCTCGCCCGCGCAGCACGCGCGCCACGCGCGCATCACTCTCCAGCGACGCCACCTGCGCCGTCTCCTTCGCGTTCGGATGGCAGCGTGCACAACTCTGGCGCGCGTGACACGTCGCGCACCGCTGCCCATCCTCGGGCGACCGCGGTGCGTGCTGCGCCAGGAAGTCGGCGCGGTTGTGCCCCTCCGGTATCGGAATCGCCGCCACAGCCGAGTCGGACAGGCGAGTGGCGCGGGTGAGCGGCGCGTGACAGCGCGCGCAGGGCGCGTCGTCGGCCAGGTGGCCCGATGCCTTGTGCGAATGACAACCGATGCACAGCTCCGGCGTGGCGCGCGCCACCGCCATGAAGGTGTCACCGCCGCTGATGCCGTGACACGTGCGGCACTCGAGTACCGGCGTCTCCTTCTCCGCCGCACGCGCGTGATTCGGATGCGAGAAGTTCAGGTTCGACGGCGCCACGGCGGGCCCGTTCCAGTCCACGCGCTTCTGTCGTGTGCCGTCATGACAGTCCTCGCACGACACCGCCGTCGGAAAGCGCGTCGCCGAGTCGCCCGTCGTCACGCCTTCGTGACAGGTTTCGCACTCGGGGAAGAGGCGCGCATGCTTGGCGTGCGGGAAGCGCTTCTCCTCCACGTCGCGCGCGCCCCCCAGTGCCCACCCGGCACTCGTCACCACGAAGATCGCGAGCGCCGCCACCACGGCCAGCGACGCAAGTCCCGTGATGCCGGCGCGTCGCGACAGGGTGAGTCGCAGGCGCGCACCAACGACGCGAAGCAGGGCTCTCATCGCTTCGCCTCCCGCGCGCTCGCCCCCGGGTCACTGCCCACGTTCCACTCCAGGCGGATCATCGCGCGCTGCTGGTTCCACGGCCCTTCCGCCGCACGCCCGTTCTCGCGCTGCCGGTACAGCATCGCGTCGGCCACGAGATTGAGGTCGGGACGCAAGGCGAACGACACGTCGCCCCCGCCCCCCACCACCCGCCCACTCCCGATGCGCCACTCCGAGATCGTCTCGAAAGCGGTCCCGCGAGCTGCAACCGACCAGCGGTCGCCCCGCCGCCAGCGCAGCGACACGTCGCCGTCCGAACGCGAGGCCACCGTTCCCACGTCGATCCCGTAGGTGCCGGCCACCACCCACGAGGGCCCGAGCCGCGCCGTCGCCGAACCGCCCAGGCGCCAACCATCGGTGCGCAGCGCCAGCGAGGCCACGCCGGCGTCGGTCTCACGGTACTGGCGATACGCCCCCCGCCCCGTGAGCATCACGCGCGCGCCGGCCAGCGAGAGCCTCGCATCCAGGCGCGCCTCGTCGAAGCCAACCGGCGAGAACGCCCCCCAAATCGTCCACAGCGGGAAGAAGGGCGTCGAGTGACGCCCCTCGACCGCCAACTCCAGGCCACGGGTGATCCCGCGCGCCACGTTGAGCCGCGCCTCGTTGAACTCGCCCGTGGCGAAGTCGTAGATCACCTCGCCCGCCAGATTGGTCCCGGCAATGCGCAGGTCACCGGCGGCCGACGCACGCTCGGCGTACAGCGCGCCGCGATCGGAGCGAATCTCCCGCTCGTACTGCGCGCGGAACGCCCCGCGGCGATTCCCGGGGCGCCAGCGAATCGAGCCCCCCACCAGCACCCCGCGTGCATCTGGCGGCAACTCCTCCACCGCCGCCAGCGCGTCGCTCGTGAGCCCGCGCGCCAATCCCTGCAACAGGCTCCATCCGGCATACCCCTCGACCTTGAGGCCGCCACTCGACGAGAGCGGCGTGGCCTCGACGAAGGCGCCATCGAAGTTGCGAAAGCCCAGGTCGGACGAGTACCACTGCCGCCCCAGCCGTGCATGCACGCGCTCGCGCTCCATGTCGGCGTAGAGCGCCAGCACATCCATGTGCTGGCGCCCCTGCGGCCACAGCTCGCGCCCGTCGCCCATCGCCTCGCGGAAGCGCAATTCGGCGCGCGCGCTCATCCCGCGCCCAAAACCCCACGCGGTGGCGTCGACATCCTGCATCAGCGCCATGACCGACGTGACGGAGGCGGCGCGCAGGAAGCGGCAGAAGCCGTCGTCCAGGCAGCGCGCCAGCGTCCCATCCGCCAGGAGGCGGTCGAGACCAGTGGAATCGACCGCCTCCGACACAGGAACGCTATCAGCCACGAGCGCTCGCAACTGGACATAGCGCGCCGTGCTCGCGCCGCTGATCCGGACCCCCTGCGCGGCCACGGGGGCGGCATACAACGCCAGCGCGCCGAGCACCGAAAACGATACCAGCGCACGACGACAACGCCCCCCCAACCTCTCCCGGCCGCCGGGCCTGATGCGCCGTCCGACGTCGGGGCCCTGCAAAACGTGCATGAGCTGCTCTCGGTATCTCACGGGACCGCCAAATCCTTCATCGGGCATTCTGTTGAGGGACGAACTCCCGTGCAGTCCGGCGAACGCCTACACAAGGGGCGGAACTTCATGTCGTCAATAGAACCGTGCGGTACAATCGATTAGGACACCGACACCTAACGAAAACCCCGCCCGCAACACGTCGCGGACGGGGCTTTGTCTGACAGGGGTCTGCACGCGCAGCGCCACTGCGCCCGGCTATGGTCGCGTTCGGTGCGGGACATTGCTACACGCGCGCCGTGTCCCGCCGAAAGAGGAGCGCCGCGCCCAGCGCGAAGACCAGCGTCCACACCACCACCCCCAGCACCGCCCCACCGGTATCGCCCCCCACCAACGGCGCGCGCGCCAGCACCCCCACTCCATATACCGGCGTGAACCGGGCCACCGTCTGCATGGTAGGCGGCATGGTGGCGATGGGAATGAAGATCCCGCCGAACATCGCCATGAGCGCCAGCACCGGCCCCACGAACTGCATCACGTTCTCGGACGGGAGCAGGAACCCCATGAAGAGGCCGAACGCCGCGAACACCAGCGAGCACCCCCATGCCGCCAGCCCCGACAGGATCCAGACGCGCGGCTCCATCTGCACACCGCTCAGCAACCCCACCGCAAAGGCGGAGATGATCGCCAGCCCACCCAGCGACATCGCGGTGAGCACCTTCATCGCCACGTAGGCGGTCGGGCGCAGCGGCGTGAGGCGCAGCTGGCGGCTCCACCCCAGGCTGCGCTCGAGGGCGACCGCCGCGCCGCCAGACGTCGTCCCCACCATGGCACCGTACACCGCCATGCTGATGAGGAGGTACGCCATCATCGACGCCGACGGCGAGCCGCCGCCAGCCGCCGCCGCGCGGCTCGACGACTGCCGGAAGATGAAGAAGAAGATGCTCGGGAAGGCGACGATGAACCACAGCGTGCGCTTGTTGCGCAGCACGCGGCGAATCTCCAGCGACAGCGCCACGAGGTTGAAGCCGCCCAGGGACGGCACCTGCCGCTCGTGCTCGACGGCTCCCGCATCGCGCGGCTCGGCCAGTGTCGTGTTGCGGCTCATCACCCCCCTCCCGTCGGCCTGCCGCGATCGTCCGCGGTGAGCGCCACGAAGGCTTCCTCGAGATTCTTCGACGAGATCTCCAGGTCGCGCGCCGCGGTCTGCGTCAGGAGGTAGCGCGCCACCACGTCCGAGTCGCTGCACTGCACCAGGACGCGATCGCCGCGCTGCTCGACGCTATTCACCCCAACGAGCGCTTGCAGCGCCGTGATCTCGGCGCCGGGAAGCGCGGCCCGCACCACCCGCCCCGACGCCAGGTTCTTGATCTCCGCCGTCGAGCCGTCAGCCACAATGCGCCCCTGACGGATCAGCACGATGCGGTCGGCGTAGGCGTCGGCTTCATCCAGGTAGTGCGTGGCGAAGAGGACCGTGCGCCCGCGCGATGCATCATCGCGAATCGACCGCCAGAAGTCGCGCCGCCCCTCCACATCCATCCCCGTCGTCGGCTCGTCGAGCACCAGGAGGCGCGGATCGGACAGGAGCGCCATCGCGAACCGAAGCCGCTGCTGCTCGCCCCCCGAACACTTCCCCACCAACCGCTCGGCCACCCCTTCGATCCCCGCGCGCTCCAGCACCTCGTCCACGGAACGCGCGTGGGCGTGCAACGAGGCGGAGTAGCGCACCGTCTCTCGCACCGTGAAGTCCTTGAGCAGCCCGCCCGACTGCATCACCGCCGACACCTCGCCCCGCGCCACCGCTTCCTCCGGCGAACGCCCATACACTCGCACCGTCCCCGCGTCAGGGCGGGCCAGGCCAAGCAGCATGTCGATCGTCGTCGTCTTCCCCGCCCCGTTCGGCCCCAGAAAGGCCACGATCTCCCCCGAATCGACGCCGAGCGAGAGGTCGTCCACCGCGGTGACGGCGCCGTACCGTTTGGTGAGTCCTGCCAAGTCGATCGCGAGCACGTGGGATCGGATGAGGTTGGGTGACTGGTCACTCAACCTACGCAGCACCCTCCTCGCCGTTTCCTCGCGCGCACTAAGGAATGGCGAGGGTTCGCCCCAGCTCAACCAGCGTTCACTCGCACCTCAATCTCCTCGAGCGACTCGAGAATATCTGCGAAAGCCGGCGGGGTGCCGAAGATCATCGCTGACATCAGGTCGTAGTCGCGCCGCAACGCGTCGATCATCCCAGCGTGTGGCGCGATCGCGAACGATCCCTGCCGGGCGGACGCGAGATCGAAGTCTGGGCGGTCGAAGAACAGTCGGGCGTGACGCACACAGTCCTCCCCGAGTGCCCGGTCCGCCAGCGTTCCGGGACCGATCTCGGAGTGCAGGAGGCAGCGAAGGTCATAGTAATGCCGCGACACGCGATGGCCCTCCTGCCGGAGATTGCCGCGGCGCTCGTGCCAGCGTCGCAAACCGTGCGCGATCACGATCTTGTCCCACAGCGTGCGCTTGGGCTCGATCGCGGTCACGCCGGCAACGTCGAAATCCTCGTTAGGTACCTCGTCGGCGATATACGGGCGAACTGATCGCTGCTCGTGTGGGTCGAGCGCGGACTTCGCGCCCGCCTCGAGTCGGACCACCGGGCGCACTCATGGGTCCGTCGACCCCTCCACGGTCGGATACCACAGCAGAAGGCTCTGTCCGTTCGGATCTGCTGCGTCGACGTCGACGCGCCCTTTTCCGCGCGTGGCAT
Source organism: Gemmatimonadaceae bacterium (assembly GCA_020852815.1). Classification (NCBI taxonomy): domain Bacteria; kingdom Pseudomonadati; phylum Gemmatimonadota; class Gemmatimonadia; order Gemmatimonadales; family Gemmatimonadaceae; species Gemmatimonadaceae bacterium. The sequence goes on from JADZAN010000019.1 coordinate 302,092, forward strand.
CACCAATGCGAACCGTCAGTACCTCCTTCAGCGGTCCCGAGACGTATGCGCGGCACGCGTCGCGGATCGCGTCCAGCTTGGCCTGACGTCGCTTGCCCGTCATCGCCCCGAGCGCTTCCACGGTCGCCGACTGACCGAGGTCATCGCGAAAGACGGTGACGTCGATGTCCTCGGAGAATCGCTGAATCAACCCGTACGCCTTGGAGAGCGACGTGCCGCCCTTGAAGAGCAGACGCGGACTCTCGGCTGGCATGTCGTGATACAGCTCGCCGAGCGTCCAGCAAACCCAGAAGTCCTTCTCGATATTCCCAACCGGCGTCCCGAGCCGCTGAGCGGTGGCGAGAAACAGGTCGCGGCGGTCACGCGACGATGCCGCTATCACCCGGCGGTACGACTCGGCGCTCACGGTCGCTGCCGCCGCGGTGCACGCCCGCGAGTCGCGTTAGGTGCGCGCGCGCGCTTTGGCGGGGCCGAGGCGAGGAGACTGCGAATGAACTCCTGCATCCAGATAGGGAGCGCGGACATCCCAACTCTGAGGTCCTCGCGCATCGCCTCGCCGTGATCGGGGTCATCGAGAATTTCCCGGAGCCGATCGATAACGCGGGTACGCTGGTCGGGATCGCCTAACGTGTCCTGGAGCCAGTGGAGCGCCTGGACGATCCGCATGGCCGGACGGCCCGCCCAGTAGAGCCGACTTGGGGCAGCGGCTTTGAAGCGTATCTCCTGTGTCCCGAGTTTGATCGGCTTGAGTCTCGCGTCGACTAGCACCACGACTCGAGCTGGCACTGCCGTCGTGAGGCCGAGATCGTTCGCGGCAGTCATTCCATCGATCAGGAGGCGCACCTGGTCGCGGCGCGCGATCGCGCCGATGACAGCCCGGTAGTCGGGCACGGCAGGCCGGCGGGTCAGAGCGCTCTGCCGTGGCTGGTCGTAGAGGCCCCAGTTTATGCGGCGAAGCTCGCCCGATGCGGCGAGTCGTTGAAGCGTCTTGTCGACGGCCGCCCGCGAGGCCAGATCCGCGAAATCGGCGGCAGTGAAGACCGACTCGGGTCGCGTCTGGAATCGCTCGAGAAATAGGTCCCGGAGGCGGGCTTTCGTGGAGGCAGGCATGTCCGAAATATGATGCATATTTCGGACAGTGGAAGCGTCCGAACTACCGTGGCGGGGCGCGCTCAATAAAACACGCGTCTGGCCACCGTTGGCGACCAGACGCTCGTAACGTTCTCATCTCGAATGACTTCGAGTAGAGCGGGCGATGGGACTCGAACCCACGACGTCCAGCTTGGGAAGCTGGCATTCTACCAACTGAATTACGCCCGCGAAGGGAGGCGAATTCTAAGTGCCGACTCACCCGGAAAGCAAGCGATCAACCCAATTCCCCGACGCGCGCGTCAGGGAGAATCCGGAAAGTGGATTAGACTTCACCGATATTCCGCGTCCCGGATGGGGTGGGGCCGACACTGAGCGGCACGACAGGATGTCGTCCTCCCTCCCAAGTGGTGACCCGTATGACCTGGTTCCACGACCTCCGCATTCGTGCCAAGCTCCTGTTGGGCTTCGGCTCCGTTCTCACCCTCCTCCTCATTGTCGGTGTCGTCGCCTCGTTCGGCATGCGCAAGCTCCGCATTGCCGACGAGGAACTCTACGACCGAATGACGGTCCCGCTCGCCCAGTCTGGCGATGCGATCAACTATCTGCAGCGCGTTCGCGTGAACCTCCGCGAAGCGGTCTACGCCGAGTCGCCGCGCGCCGCGGCCCCCTTCCTCGAGAAAGTGGCCGCGTACCCCATCCTCGTCGATTCGCTCCTCAAGGAGTACGAGAAGTCGATTACCACCGACGCGGGGCGCCAGGCGTTCGCTGCCTTCGCCGCCGACCTCCGCACCTTCCGCGGCAAGCGCGACCAGCTCGTGAAGCTGATCAACGCCGGGAACACCGCGGCGGCGATCGCCTATCTCGGGAGCGACGTGCGCGAGACGGAGGAAAAGCTCCTCGTCTCGATGAAGGCAATGCAGGACCAGAAAATTGCCCGTGCCGCCGAAGTGAAGGCCGGCAACGAGGTGCTCAGCAAACGCATGTCGTGGATCATCGACCTCAGCGTTGCCTTCGGGATCGCCCTCGGACTCGCGATCGCGCTCTACATCGCCGCCAACATCGGCAAGGTGCTTGCCCTCATGGTGGAGCGCGCCAATCGCCTGCAGAGCGTTTGCATCTCGAACCTGGGACAGGCCCTCGACGCCCTCGCCGCCGGCAAGCTGGACGTGAAACCCGAGTACGGGACGTCGCCGCTCAACATCACGTCGAAGGACGAACTGGGTGAACTCGCGCGCAGCGTCGACGGGATCATCGCCACGAGCGTCGACTCGATCCGATCGTACGAGAAGGCCGCCGACACGATGCAGGGGCTCATCGCCGAGACCAACCAGCTCGTCGCGGCCGCGCAGGCAGGGCAGCTCTCCCGCCGCGCCGCCGGCGAGAAGTACCAAGGCGGCTATCGCCAGTTAGTCGATGGCGTAAACGGGATGCTCGACGCCATCACCGCCCCCATCGCCGAGTCGTCGGCGGTGCTTGGGCGCATCGCCGAACGAGACCTCACCGCGCAGATGACGGGTCACTACAGCGGCGACTTCGATCGCATCCGCAGCGCCGTGAACCTCGCCGTCACCAACCTGCAGCGCGCCCTGGGCGATGTCTCCGCCTCGGCCACGCAGGTCTCCAGCGCCAGCGAGGAAATCTCGGCGGCGGCGCAGTCGCTGGCGGAAGGAGCCAGCGAGCAGGCGTCGTCGCTCGAGGAGGTCGCCGCCTCGCTCCACGAAGTGTCCGCAACGGCGAAGAACAGCGCCGAGCGCGCGCAGTCGGCCCGCTCGGTCACCGAGGAAGCGCGCCAGCAGGCCGCCGAAGGGTTGCAGGAGATGAAACAGCTCGAGGCCGCGGTGAATCGCATCAAGTCCTCGGCGCACGAGAGCGCGAAGATCATCAAGACGATCGACGAGATCGCCTTCCAGACCAACCTCCTCGCGCTCAACGCCGCCGTCGAGGCCGCGCGCGCCGGCGACGCCGGGCGTGGCTTTGCGGTGGTGGCCGAGGAAGTGCGCAACCTGGCCATGCGCGCCGCCGAAGCCGCGCGCAACACCACCGACCTCATCGCCGAATCGGTGCGCAACGCCGACGATGGCGTGGCGCTCAATGCCCGCGCACTCAAGCAGTTCTCCACCATCGCCCAACACGTGGAAAGCGCCGGCGAGGCGATGAGCGAGATTGCCGCCGGGAGCGACCAGCAGGCGCTCGGCATCGACCAGATCAGCACGGCAGTCGAGCAGATCAACATCGTGACGCAGCGGGCGGCGGCCAACGCGGAGGAGTCGTCGGCCACGTCGATCGAGCTCGCCGGTCAGTCGACGCACCTGCAGGAGCTGGTGGGACAGTTCAAGCTCGACGCCAACGCCCGATACGAAACGCGGGCCGCGGATCCGGGCGCCGGCGCGCTCGACATGCCGGGGCGTCGCCCCATGGGACGCCGGCAGCTGGCCGGTGTGTAGGTGACACCGGACGGCGCCGTCCCCGGCGCCGTCCACCAGGACGACATCCGCAGGAAGGGAGGGAGGCGCATGGCGCATCGGCAGTTTGCGATGCGCCATGCGTTGTTACCGGCCGTGACGATGGAGGAGTGCCCAGTGCCCCGGGGGGACCGTGTGACTTCCGGTTGCGCCGGTCGTCGTGTCAGTGTATTAGTACACCAATACACTTTCCCCGGCCGGCATGTTCGATCGCATCGACCCACGCTCTCCCATCCCGCTCTACGCGCAGATTGCCGGCCGCCTGCGCGTTGCCGTGGCATCGGGGGAGTTGCGCCCGGGCGATGCCCTCCCCTCCGTGCGCGCGTTGGCCGCGCAGCTACGCATCAACCCCGCCACCGTCGCGCAGGCATACCGCGAGCTGGAGCAGGACGGCACGGTGGAGATGCGGCAGGGGGCGGGGACCTTCGTCTCGGCCATTCCCACCGAACGCAAGCGCCGTGAGCGCGCCGTGGCGGCGCGCTCGCTGGTGCGTGACATGATCTCGGACGCATTTCGACTCGGCATTAACGCCGATGAACTCCGCCAGGCGTTCGACGACGCCCTGGACGACGCAACGCTGGAGCCACGTGCATGACCGACGCCATCTGCATTCGTTCGTTGGACTATCGCGCCGGGCGCGACTTTGCGTTGCGCGACCTCGACCTTACCGTGCGCGCCGGCTCGGTCTACGGCTTCCTCGGGCCCAACGGCTCGGGCAAGACGACGACAATCAAGCTCCTCATGGGGATGCTCCCGCCCGAGGATGGGACCATCGATGTGCTGGGGCATCGTGTGCCACACGATATCGTGCCGGCGCTGGCGCGCATTGGCTACGTTCCGGAGCGCGTGCATCTGTACCCGATGCTCTCCGTCGATGAGACGATGCGGCATCACGCCGCCTTCTATCCGCGCTGGGATTCGCTCGAGGCGGAACGGCTGCGCCGGGCCTTCGCGCTGCGCGACGACGCACTCGTCGGCCGGCTCTCCAAGGGCGAAGCCGGGAAGCTGATGCTCCTGCTCGCCCTCGCCGTGCGTCCCGAGCTGCTCGTCCTCGACGAACCGACCGACGGGCTCGACCCCGTCGTGCGGCGGGACGTCCTGGCCGCCGTGGTCGACTATGTCGCCAGCACACGGGCGACTGTTTTCATCTCCAGCCACCTCGTGCACGAGCAGGAGCGGATCTGCGACTGGGTGGGGGTGCTCGATGCGGGGCGGATGGTGGCGGAACTCCCGATGTCCGAGTTCCGCGCCGGGATCAAGCGCCTGCGCGTGCGCGGGGTGGCTGCCGAGTTGCCGGTGTTGCCGTTTCGCGTCATGGCACGGCGCACCGTGTTGGGACAGGACGAGGAGTGGGTGGTGCGCGACTGGCGCGCCGACATGCACGGTGCCTTTGGCGCCCTGCTCCCCTCGGCGTCACTGCGCCATGTCGAGGATCTCGATCTGGAGGAATCGTTCGTGGAGTTGCTGAGTGCCTCGCGCGCCACGCCTGTCGTGAGCCGCAACGACGACGAGGAGGCGGCATGATGTTCCGGGCGATGTTGCGTGCGCAGTGGATCTGGTCGCGCTCGATCATGTGGTTCTTCCTCGCGGCCGCGTTTTCGCTGCCCTTGTTGCTCGTCCCCATGACGACGGTGGGTTACGTTGAAGGCGCCGGCGCCGCCAGTTTCGTGCAGGGGGGCGAGACGCTCGGCATGCTGGTGGCCATTACCGTCGCGCTGGCCGCCATCGCCCTCACGCTGCAGGGCTGGTCGGCCGACGATCGCGGACGACACGTCTACGCGCTCTCGCTCCCCGTGGAGCGGCACCACTACCTTGCCTACCGGCTTGGCGGTGGCTTTCTCATGTTAGGGGCGATTGCCGGCGCCGTCTGGATCGGGGCGCTGCTGTCCGCCTCCCTCCTCGACCTCCCGGAGTCGCTCAGCGCCTATCCCACGGCGCTGGCCTCGCGCGCGCTGCTGGCCGCGTGGCTGGTGCACACCGTCAGCTTCCTCTTTCGATTCGGAGTCGGACCGCGGGCGCGCGCCGCCACGTTCTGGTTCGTCGTGGTGCTCGCCGTCCTCCTGCTCCTCCCTATTGGCTCGCTCCCGGGGCGCTTGCAGCTCATGCAAGCCGGGGCCCGGGCGCTCGTGCAGCCGCATGGCCCGCTGGGCATCCTGGTCAGCCGGTGGAGCTTCATCGATGTCTAGCGGCCGTCGCCGGCGCCGCGGGCGTTGCACGTGGACGCGGCACGCGCTCGTCCTGGGCGCGGCGGTGATGGGTGCGCTCCCGGCGCGCGGCGTCGCGCAGCCACAGGTTGCGTCTGGCGGTACCGCATCGCGCCAGGTGCGGCCGGACTCGTCAGGCAACGTCCACCTCCGGCGGCTCGCCGTGCTCGAGCGCCAGCGACTCGCCGTCGATTCGGCGCGCGATGCACACTGGTTGGACCAGGCGCGGCGCCGCTTTCCCGACACCGTCTTCGTGGGGCTCTTCCGCATTGCCACCGACCGCAAGCTGTTTGCGGACGTGATGCCGGTCGTCGACCGGTACTCGCGCGAGGTGCTCCCCATGCTGGACAGCACCGCGCAGGATGCCGTGTACCGCTGGACCGTGCACGCCTGGCGCCCGAGTGCACAGGAACGACGCGACTTTCCCTTCACGCCGATCTTCATTTCGGTCAACCACAAGCAGCTCTCCGGGCCCATGCTGGGCGGTGCGCAGCCATTCCTCGTGGAGCCCTACCTGCGCCAGCAGCTCTCGTTCCTCGTGAGCACCTCCACCTCGGCAACCTTCGACCAGGCGCTGCGCACCTGGTTCTTCAACTCCCCCATCACACCGCTTGCACCCGGCGGCGACGTCGAGGGGTCGGCGCGCCTCGAGCTGGCCACCGCCGATTCGCGCACGGCGCGGCGATGTGTCGCGGGGAACCTCACGGCGTGCGCGACGCTCCTCGCCCTGCACGGGCCTCCCGCGGATCCACTCCGTAGTTGGTATGCGCCCGAGGACTACCCGGCCCTCGTGGCCAGGGTGCGCCTCGGGCCGTCCGATGGCGACGATGCCCCCGCATTGCAGCGCGCCTGCCTGGCCCGGCACGGCGCCGCCTGCACGCAGCTCGTTGACCGGCTCCCCGCCGTGCGCATTCCCCCACCCGTTCTCGACGGGCCGCGGCGCGTCTTCCTGCACGAGGCGCTACGCGACGGGGGGGCGGCGGCGCTGACACGCCTGCGCGATCCGCGCGGCGACATCGGCGCCCGCCTGGCGCGTGCCTCCGGCGTGACCGAAGAGGCACTGCTTGCCAGGTGGCGGCAACGAATGATTGCACCTCGCGGGACAAACGTTCGCCCGGCCGCCAGCGTGGCGCTGGCGTCGATCGGATGGATCGCGCTGCTTGGGCTGCTCTCGATGCGGAGGGTGCGCCAATGCGCCTGACCACATGGCGCTGGCGCATGTCGCTGCTTGGGGTCTGTGCCCTCGCCTTGGCGCTCGCGCTCCGTGCTGGCGACACGTCGTACGAGGGATACGCCTTCGATCCAGTGAGTCGCGGCAACTTGCGACGAGTGATGGCGATCTCCGCGGCCATGGACCGCGAGGCGACCGCCTACGTGCACGAGCAGCTGGCCGCGGCACTGGACAGTCTCGATCGCGTCGCGCGCGTTCCGCGCGATCTGTCACCTTCGACCGAGCGCGGATCGGAAGCGCCCGGGGTGCAGGTGCTCTCCGTGGGTGCCGTCGGGCGCGGCGCGCAACACGCCGTGGATTCCCTCGCGAGGCGTGAAGCCGCCGCCCTCCCCGCGCATCGAGTCCCTGTTCGGATCGCCATAGTCGAGGCGCCGCGCGGCATCAGTCCCACCATGGCACGCACTGGTGTGGACGCGCCGGTCGGCCGCTACATCCGGCTCCCTCGTCGAGAGGGCGAACCATGCACGTTGCTCCTGACGGTGCGCGCTGTGGACTCCTTGTCGCTCGGTGCCGCGATCGCCTCGGGTAGCGGCGTCCTGGGCCCGTGCGCATTCGTCGCCGCCTTCGGGCTCCCCGGGGCCGCACTGCGCGTGCACCTCGACTCGGCGGGATGGCGCCCGGCGGCGTTCGCGCGGTGGGGCGACCGCACGACAAACGACGAGCCACGGCGGTGGATCTGGAGCGACCTCACCGTCGACGGCGTGCACTGCGCGCTGCGCGGCGATGCCGCGTGCGAGCGCGGCTGGCGCGACGTGCGGGACGATGACCTCCAGGCCAACCAATCCGCAGCAACACAGCCGGAGGGTGCCGTGCGCGACTTGCTCGGCCCGTTCCCGTGGTACCGCGTGCACGGGAGTGCGCTCGGGATTCGGCAGCGGCTCCTGCTGTCCGACCTCGCGCAGGAGCTGGGCCCCCAGCGCTTCGGCGAATGGTGGCGCAGCGGCGCCTCGGTCGACGAGGCGTACCGAGTGGCCGTTGGCACGGGCGAGACGGCGTGGCTGTCGCGGTGGCTCGTGCGGAGCTATGAGCCGTACGACCCCACGCCGATGCCGCGCCGCGCGGAGGTCGCCTGGTGGGCGCTCCTCGTCGGCGCGGGGACGACGCTCGTGTGGCGCGGACGGAGGCGCTGGATTGCCTGACGAGCGCGCGTTCCCAGGGTCAGGGCACGACCTGCGCCTGCCCGATCGGGACGCGCGTGTCGGCCTGCCCGTGCGGGATGAGCGCCGGCGTCCTGGCATTCTTGATGTAGGTCATCGCCGACGCGCGCTCGAACTGCTGCCTCACGTCCCAGGGCTCGCCGCCGAAGTAGCCCTCGAGGAGCGTCTGCAGGTCGTTGGTGGAGTACATCGAGAACATGTTGGTGATCCCGGCGCCCACCATTACCGCCTTGAAGCGATTGGTTTGCGTGAGTGTCCACGCCCTCATGTAACCGCTGTAGCTCCACCCGGATTGCACCAGCTTGTCCGGGTCGGCGACGCGGCGCTTCACCAGCGCGTCGATCCCGCGCTGGATGTCGCGGTAGTCGCACTGCCGCCATGCGCCTGACGGACCGCCATGCCTGGGCAGCGGCATGTCGACCGAGGGTTGGTGGACTCGGCGAATGTGCGCCTTGCACGCCTCGCGGGCGAGACGTCCTGACGTGCACGAGGCACGGCCGATGCCTGGTGCGCGGAACGCCGCTCACACGCCTACAGATGCAAAGCGCCCGACGTCATGCGACGTCGGGCGCGAGACCTTCTCAGAGCCAGCGGTCGGGATTGAACCGACGACCGCCCGATTACGAATCGGGTGCTCTACCACTGAGCTACGCTGGCGAGTGTCCTACGGATGCATCTCGCCACCGATGCAGCGAGAGCGAAGCCATGCCCAAGCGCGGACTCGAACCGCGACGCCTTTCGGCACCACCCCCTCAAGATGGCGTGTCTACCAATTTCACCACTTGGGCCCTTCAGTTTTTCGAGCGGGGCTGACGGGGCTCGAACCCGCGACCTCCGGTGTGACAGACCGGCACTCTAACCAGCTGAGCTACAGCCCCCGACTCACACTTTCCCTTCGTCAACAGCACCCCAACATAGTCGGTGCGCCGCAGTTGCTGCAGTGGCCCCAACGGGAGTCGAACCCGTCTCTGCACCTTGAAAGAGTGCCGTCCTAACCGATAGACGATGGGGCCGACTTCCGGCAGTTCCTCCAAACCCCGCTCGCGGATTACCTCCGTCGCACGAGCAGGCCCTGCACCATACATAGCGGTAACGGGATTCGAACCCGTGTTCCAGCCTTGAGAGGGCTGTGTCCTAGTCCCCTAGACGATACCGCCTCCGAACTCGCCTCCGATCCCGCCTCCGACAAGATCGGAGGCGGTAACACCTTTCATTCTCCTGTCGCATTCGCGCTGCGAATGCTCCTCTTCCCGACGCCAAAGGCCGAGTCGAGCGACCTTCAAGCGTCGGCCCTGCAGTGGGACGACCACAGCATCGAACCAGCCACTTCCTTACCCTACGCTACAGCAGGCCAGGAGGGACTCGAACCCCCAACCGCCGGTTTTGGAGACCGGTGCTCTACCAATTGAGCTACTGACCTAGATCTCTAGCTCAGCCAGTCGGCAGGAGCGGCGAGACTCCCGTCTCACGTCTCCCGTCTCCCGTCTGGTCTTGAAGGGGTGACCGAGGGGACTTGAACCCCCAACCCCCGGAGCCACAGTCCGGTGCTCTAACCAATTGAGCTACGGCCACCATACGGTGCGAGGGACCAACATTCTAAACCGGGCGCCCCCCCGAAACAACCGGGGAAGCCACGCCCAGCCGACGTGATCGGTCCTGTTCAGTCCTTCGCCCGATCGAGGTACTCGCCCGTGCTCGGGTTCACGCGCACGCGCTCCCCGGTCCCGATGAACTCCGGAACGTTGATCGTCACGCCGTTCTCCAGCTTCGCCGGCTTGTACGAGGCGGTCTTGGTCGCCGTCTTCATCACTGGCGACGTGTCGACGATCTCGAACACCAGGTACTGCGGCAGCTCGATCCCGATGGGCCGGCCATCGTAGTACTCGGCGATGATCTTCATGTTCGGGACCATCCACGGCGCGTTGTCGCCCAGCGCCTCGGTGTCCATCTCGATCTGGTCGTAGTTCTCCAGATTCATGAAGTGATACGTGTCGCCGCCCTGGTACAGGAACTCGAGCTCGTGCGTTTCCATCGACGCCTTGTCAATCGCGTCGTCGGCACGGAAGCGGTGCTCGAAGTTGGACCCCGTGCGGAGGTTCTTCATCTTCGTCTGCACCATCGCACGCAGGTTTCCCGGCGTGTGATGGCGGAAATCGATCACGCGGCAGGGATCGCCCTCGAAGACGATCACCATGCCCTTGCGAATCTGCGTGGCTGGAACGGCCATGACCTAACGAGCTCCGCCTGAAGTGGGCGAATGAAAACGTAAGTTGCGACAGCCTTGGAATTTAACGGGCCTCAGCTCCCATTGGCAAGTCGGGACAGGACCGGACCCACCACTGGCCAGAGCGTCGCCGCCACCCGCTTCGCCCCCTCCACCGTGGGGTGGATCCCATCCGCCTGGTTGAGCCGCTTGACCCCCGCCACCCCATCCAAGAGGAACGGCAGCAGCGTCACCCCCTCTTCCCGAGCTACCACGCCATAGTTGTCGTGGAACTGCTTCGTGTACGCGGCGCCAAGGTTCGGGGGGGCCTCCATCTGGACGAGGAGAATCGCCGCCCCCGGGAGCGTCCGCTTCACGAGTCGCACGATTGCCGTGAGGTTGGCGCGCGTCGAGTCGACGTCGAGCCCGCGCAATCCATCGTTCGCCCCGGTCTCGATCATCACCCCCGCCGCCGGCTCGCGCAGGAGCCAGTCCAGGCGACGCAGCGCCCCGGCCGATGTCTCGCCGCTCAGCCCCGCGTTCACGATCCGTACGCGATGTCCCGCCGAATCGGCCATGCGCTGCAGCACCGCCGGATAGGCGTCGTTGGGGTCGAGCCCGAGTCCGGCGGTGAGCGACGTCCCGACGATCAGGAAAGCCGGGGCGGCGCTCCGCTCCCTGGCAACCGCGGAGGAGTCAGTCGGTGCCGATGCGGCGGCACCGGACATGGCGTCGGCGCGTTCATCCCGCTGAGTCGAATCGCTGGCGCCGGCCGTAGTGTTCGGCGAAGCGGCGCTGTCCCGCGCGGTATCTTTTCCGCCGGCACACGACGACACGGTCCACGCGGTGGTGGCAATCGCCACGACGACGCTCCATCTCAACAGGACTCGCATGCTCGAAGCTCGAGGGCTCACGAAGGAATTCGATAGCGGCACCCACCGACTTACGGTGCTGCGTGACGTCTCGTTCCGGGTACCGCAGGGAGCGCTGGTCGCGATCGTGGGGCCGTCGGGGAGCGGCAAGACGACGCTCCTCGGACTGCTCGCCGGTCTGGATACCCCGACGCGCGGAGTGGTGCTCCTCGACGACGCCGACCTCACGGCGATGACGGAAGACCAGCGCGCCCAGCTCCGCGGGGCGAAAGTTGGGTTCGTTTTCCAGTCGTTTCAATTGATTCCGACGCTCACGGCAATCGAAAACGTGCAGGTCCCGCTCGAGCTGCGCGGTGACGGTGGGGCGGCAGCCCGCGCCCGCGCCCTCCTCGAACGGGTGGGGCTCGGCGACCGCCTGGACCACTTTCCCTCCCAGCTCTCGGGGGGCGAGCAGCAGCGGGTGGCGATTGCCCGCGCCTTCGTGAACCAGCCGCGCATCCTCTTCGCCGACGAACCCACGGGCAACCTGGACGGGAGCACGGGCGCGAAGATCGTGGCGCTGCTCGAGGAACTGAACCGCGAGTCTGGTTCGACGATCGTCCTGGTGACGCACGACATGACGCTCGCCGAACGAACGCAGCGCGTGATTCGCCTCGCCGACGGGGTGGTGGTGGAGGATCGCTTCACCGCGCGAGCGACGACGGGCGGTGACGGAGTGGCGATGCCCGGTGCCGCGGCGGCAGCGGCGGCAGCGGCGGTGCTTGCGCCGGCAGACGGCGTCCCCTCGACGGCGAGGGGCGCGTGAGCGGGAGCGCTGGCGGAGGGGGCGCGGCCGCGCTGGTCTCGCTCGCCTGGCGCGAGTCGCGCTCCACGCGGCGACGTCTCCTGCTCTACATGTCGTCGATCTCGTTAGGTGTGGCGGCGCTGGTGGCCATCGATTCGTTTGCCGCGAACATCAACCGTTCGGTGCGCAGCCAGTCGCGCGCGCTGGTGGGGGGCGACGTCTCCTTCTCGGCCCGGCAGGGATGGACGCCGGCCGCCGACTCGCTCCTCGACTCGTTAGGGGCGACCGGCGTCACACTGGCCCGCGAGACGTCGTTTGCCTCGATGGCCACCGCCAAGGCGAAGGGGACAACACGGCTGGCGCAGGTGCGCGGTGTGACCGATGCGTACCCGCTCTACGGCGAGGTGACCACCGAGCCCGCGGGGCGCTGGGCCTCGCTGCGCGCCGGGCGCGTGGCCCTGGTCGACCCGTCGCTCCTCATCGCGCTCGACGTCGCGGTGGGCGATTCGTTGCAGCTGGGGTACGCGACGTTCGAGATTGCCGGCTCGCTGGTCAACGTCCCCGGCGACCCGGGGATGGCGGCGGCCATCGGGCCGCGCATCTACATCGCCGACCGCCACATCGCCGACACCAGGCTCCTATCGTTCGGGAGCCGCGCGGACTACGAAGCGTTTGCCCGCCTCGACGCCGGCGTGAACGCGGAGAAGTGGCTGGCATCGATCCGCCCGCGCCTGGACTCGGCCAAGGTGCGAGCGCGCACGGTCTCCGAGAGCGAGACATCGCTGACCGAGTCGATCGACCAACTGGCCAACTTCCTCGGGATCGTCGGGATCGTGGCGCTCCTGCTGGGGGGCGTTGGAGTGGCGAGCGGCGTGAACGCATGGGTCGCGCGCAAGATCGACATCGTGGCGGTGCTGCGCTGCGTGGGCGCCACCTCGCGGCAGGTCCTCCTCATCTACGCCACGCAGGCGGCGCTGATGGGGCTCGTGGGGGCAACGATCGGCGCGCTGATCGGGATCGCGATCCAGTTCGCGTTGCCCAGCCTCCTGGCGGGGACGCTGCCGCTCGACGTGCAGGTGCAACTGGAGCCGATGGCGATCGCGACGGGGATCGCGCTCGGGGTGTGGATCGCCCTGGCGTTTGCGCTGCGACCGCTGGTGGCGCTGCGCCGCATCTCGCCGCTGCAGGCCATTCGCCGGAACGTGAACCCGCCCAGGGCGCCGGGGTTCGACTGGGCGCTGTGGACGGTGAACCTCTTCATTGCCGCGACCCTTGTCGGGATCTCGGCCACGCGTGCCAATGCGCCGCGCGAGGTCGTGGGCTTCAGCGCCGGGATCGCCGGGGTGCTGGCGCTCCTCCTCATCAGCGCGGCGCTGCTCTCGCGCCTGGCGCGCGCCTCGGTAAGCGCGCACTGGCCGTACGTCGTGCGCCAGGGGATCGCCAACCTCCATCGCCCGGCCAACCAGACGCGCTCGGTGGTGCTCTCGTTAGGTTTCGGCGCCTTCCTCGTCACCACGCTGTACCTGGTGCAGAGCAACCTCCTGGCGCAGTTGCGCATCACGGAGGAGGCGTCGCGCGGGAACCTCCTCTTCTTCGACGTGCAGGACGACCAGGGGCTCGGCGTCGACTCGATCGTGCGCGCCTCGGGGATCCCGGTCATCCAGCGCACGCCGATCGTGACGATGCGGATCGCCTTGGTGAACGGAAAGACGCCTGACGAGCTGGCTCCGCGCCGGAGCGCCGACACGCTGGGTGAAGGCCAGGGGGGCGGCGGCGGGCGCGGACAGCGACAGCGCGCGCAGGGTGACGCGCGCCCCGCGGGGTGGGCGCTCCGCCGAGAGTATCGCTCCACCTTCCGCGACACACTGTTCACCGGGGAGAAGCTCCTGGCCGGCCGGTGGTTCGGGGCGACGCCGCCAAGCGACGGCACACCGGTCGATGAAGTCTCGCTGGAGTCGGACATCGCCCAGGACCTGCGCGTCTCGTTAGGCGACGTGATCACCTGGGACGTGCAGGGGGTGCGGATCCCGACGCGCCTGACGAGCATCCGCGAGGTGAACTGGGCGCGCTTCGAGCCCAACTTCTACGCCGTCTTCCAGACCAGGACGCTGGCGCAGGCGCCCAAGACGTTCGTGCTGCTTGGTGCGGCCACCAATCCCACGCTCACCGCGCAGGTGCAAAGCGCGGTGGTGCGCCGCTACCCCAACGTGGCCTCCATCGACCTGTCGCTGGTGCGCAAGACGGTCGGCGAGATCTCGCAGCGCGCCTCGCTGGCGATCCGCTTCCTGGCGATCTTTTCGCTGGCGATGGGGATCCCCGTCCTCTTCTCCGCGGTGGCCGCCACGCGTCGCGAGCGCGTGCGCGAGGGCGTCCTCCTCAAGACCCTCGGCGCCACCCGCGCCCAGATCGGGCGCATCCTGGTCTCCGAGTACACGGTGCTCGGCGTGCTGGGGAGCCTGACGGGACTCGTCCTCTCCTTCGGCGGCGCGTGGGCGATCATGCGCTTCATCTTCGACCGCCCCTTCACCGCCGCCACCGGTCAGGCGTTAGGCATCTCGGCGGCGATGATGGCCATGGCGGTGCTGATCGGGATGCTGAGCGGCCGCGACGTGTTCAAGGAGACGGCGATGTCGGCCCTGCGAGAGGGCTGAAGCCCTCTCGCAGGGAGAGGACGAGAAGACGAGAGGACGAGAAGCCTGCCCCAGCGAAGGCTGGGGCAGGCTCTCGTCTTCTCGCTCAACTTCCTCGAAGCACGACCACCGTCGAGTACTCATGGCTGAGGTTCGACCCGCCGGGCGCCTGCACCTTCACTTGCACCTGGGGCGAGTTGGTAGTTCTCGTCAGGCGGTAATAGGAGCCCGAGCTGGACATCGCCTGCCCGGAGAAGGTCCCCGGGAGCGGGGTGACGAGAAGCGGGAAGGTCCCGGCGTTGGAGCCGGTCATGGCGTCGCGCATGTTCCAACTGGAGTAGCCGTACTTCGACGCCAGGCCGTTGATGGTGACACCGTCGGCGTAGTTGGCCACGAGCCAGCCGGCGATGATCTGGTCGAACTGCACGCCTGGGGTGCGGGCGAGGAGGTTGGCGACGTCGGTCTGCGGGCCAGCGGCGAGCGCCTTGGTGAAGGTGCGCGCCGAGCCGTTGGAGTACTGGTCTATCACGTAGCGCAGCAACGCCCAGCTGGCGCCGCGCGGGGCGAGTTGCGCGCGGTTCTGGATGCTGATGGGCGCCGCCGTGTCGGGGCGCGCCATCCAGCGCTGGAAGCGCACTAGGTTCTGGCGGAAAAAGGCGTTGTAGTCGTTCGCCGAGTTCGGCGTCGGGTTGACCTGGGCGTAGGTGAGGCGCTGGAAGTCGCCCACGCCTAACAAGGCGCGCCCCACGAACTCCTCGGCCAGGTGCGACAGCCCCTCGTTGAGCCAGAAGGTCTCCAGCGCCTCGACCGCCGGGTTGTACTGGCGCACCCCCTGGTTGATCATGTGCTGGAACTCGTGGGCGATGACGCCGCGCGTCCCCTGCCGCACCGTGGCCGTCGTGCGGACGTTGTTGTACGTGCCTAACGGGTCAGGGCTCAGGACGTAGAAGATCTCCTGCTCGTTGGTCTGGTTGCGGCAGTCGTTCGTGGTGGGGTACTCCGCCTTCTTGATCAGGTCCGATCCGAAGAAGAAGCCCGCCGTGAAGCCCGCCGACCCCGCCGCGGTGAGCTTGTTCACTTCGGGCGTGTAGAGGATCGTCACGCGCCCATCGCTGTTGATGTCGGTGGGCTTCCCGAACCACGCAGTGTCGGCCGGATAGATCAGGTTGTCGAACTCGGCGGCAATCGCGTTGTAGTCTGTCGACGTGAAGCCGTTCGTGGGAGTCGTGACGTCCTCGACGATCGTGGCCCGCGACGAGAGCGACCGCACGACCGCCTTGATCGTGATGTAGTCGCGACAGATGTCCTTCCCCGTGTTGAGGTTGGGGACGCGATACGTGATGGTGTCGCCCACCGCCTGTACGGAGAGCGCCACCGAGCGCTGCGCCTGCGTGTGCTCCGCCGGCATCGCGTTGGTCCGCGCCACCGACGGCACCACCGGCCCCACCCACGCGCGCTCGTAGCCCCGCAGCCGTTCGTGCAGCCCGTCCACCCGTAGCGCTTCCTGCTGTTCGAGCACGAGGCGCGGGTCGAGTTGCGACTGCACCGCGGGCGACGTGAGCGCGGCCAGCGTAACCGCCGACGGGAGCGCCTCCACCCCCGCCGCCTGCTGCAACGAGACGCTGTACTGCAACACGTCGTCCTGCACGGGGCGCGTGTTGGTGGCAATCACGATGTAGTCGCTCGCGCCGGAGGAGGCGGCCAGCGTGATGCATGAGACCGGGGCGCCGCCGGTGAAGGTCCGCACCTGCCCTACCGTCATCGTGATGGGCGTGGTGCAGGGATTGGCCTCGACCAGGATGTCGGCGGTCGACGTCTGCGAGCCGGAGGTCGCCGTCACCTTCACCGTCCCCGGCGTCACCCCGGTCAGCACGCCGCTGGCCGAGATCGTCGCGACCGCGGTGGGCGTCGCGCTCCACACGACCGACGACGAGGTGACCGCTTTCCCGTCCTTGTCGTACAACGCCGCGGTCATCTGCTGCGTGGCCCCGACCACCATCGACGAACTCACGGCGGCGATGTTGACGAAGGCGACCGGACCCGGGGTGTTGGGCTCCGTCGGCGTGTCTTCTCCCGAGCAGGCGGCGAGCGCCACCGCAGCGGCGATGACCCACTGTCTCACTGACGTCACAAAAGGCTCCTCTCCCTCGTTCAAGCGCCTCTCGCGACGGCGAGAGACGCGCGCGTTGCGCGTGTGGCGCACTCCCCTGACTGTGACACCGCCTCTCCCTCGCTCCCCTACCCGGCGCGGCCGGGGCTCGCGCCGAGGGCGGCTCGACCGGATCCCGAGTGGCTACACTCGTCGGGGTCGCCCGTTCCGAAGACGCGCTGCTACCGCGCCGGCTCCATACGGAAGAAATCTATCCCCGCCGCCTGCTGGCCGAGTTCCAGCGTCGCCACACTGGTCAGCGACGCGAGGTCGAAGACCTCGAGGATCCCCGCCTCCGAGCCCCGCCCTTCCTCCGTCACGAAAGCGTAGCGGGAATCGGGGGAGACAACGACGCCGTGCACGACGCCCTTGAAGGTGGGAATGCGCGCCACCTCCCTGGCGCTCGCCAGGTCGTACACGGAGATCGACTTGCCGCGCTTGTTGGTCGCGACCAGGTACTTCCCGTCGGGTGAAACGGCGAGGTTGTACACGCCATCCCCGGCCGCCCAGCGACGCGACATGCTCCACGTCGCGGCATCGACCTCCACGATCTCACTCGACTTGTTGCAAGCCACGTAGATCTTGCGCCCGTCGACGCCGGGCTGCGCCCACGTGGGAGAGCACTGCACGTTGGCGGCATTGGCCATCGCCGAGTCGTGCGACGTAGCGCCGGGGCGCCCCGCGTGCTCGTTATGCGACATCGTCCCCGGCGCCCCGCGCATCCCCATCTCCTTCCCCTTGGCGACGAGGAAGTGGCGCGACACCTCGAGCGCGCGCGTGTCGATCTCCACCAGCATGTCATCCATCATGCACGCCGAGTACTGCTGCGTCCCCGCGGCGTTCACGCGGGAACCGTGCGGCATCGTGCAGGTCTGGATGCGGGCGATCTCGACCATCTCATCGGTGGAGACGACGCTCACCGACGACGGGACCATGTCGCCATGCAGGTTGAAGTTCACCACGAAGGCGAGCGCGCCGTCGGGCGTGGTCTGCACCGTGGCGGGGAAGTTCCCCAGCGTCACGCGTGCGACCGCCTCGTCGTTGGACGTGCGGTACTTCCAGAACGTCCCGTACGGCGTCCCGTGCGCAATGCTGATGTAGTAGAACTGCCCGTCGGGCGAGACGGAGATCCCGTGCGGGCCGTTGATCTCGGTCGGCATCATCCCGACCTTCTGCTGCCGTTCGATCGTGATCCCCTTGGGCCCGAAGCGCACGAGCGCGAGTTGATCGGCCGACTCGGCGACCGTGTAGACGAGGTAGTCCCTGGTCGGCGGCTCGGCGCGCCTGGGCTGCTCGGCGTGCGCTGCCGAAGGCGACGGTGCGTGCGCCGAGACCGGGGACACCATGGGCGGCGGCGGCGTTGTCGCGTGCGGAAGCAACGCCGCCACCACGAGCGTCAACTCGGCGACGACGATACCAGGAGCGAGTCGGGGCATGACCGTGGGAGTGAGAGAGTCGACCGGAAAGCGTAGGCCGGACCCATCTCGGCGTCAATCGCGGGGTCCCTCACGGTTTTCCTGGCGGCGGTGCTCCACGCTGGGAAAGGGCACGGCTTTCAACACGGAGGATGCACGGAGGATCGGAGGTGCACGGAGGAGATCAATGGCCTTTGGTTTCCTCACTGAGTTCCGTGTCTCCATGCATCGTCCGTGCATAAGTCGCTGCCTGTTGCTACCGCGTCCCCAGCCTTCGCTGGGGCAGGCTTCTCGTCCCTATCGAAGCCCCCAGCTCGCGCCGACGCGAAATGTCGTCACGTCCTTCGGGACGGAGTACAGCTCCGCCATGAGCGAGGCCCGCGCGGCGACGCGATAGGAGCCGCCGGCGAACGCGGCGATTCGTGAGTCGTCGAGGAGGACGTTGGTGTCGTCGAGCGCCCCTCCTTGCGGCTGGAAGTGCACCTGGAAGCGCGGCTTGATGGAGGTGTAGCCGGCGCCGACGTAGCCGGAGAGCTTCCCCGCCCCTCGCATTCCGAGGATCCCCTCGAGGCCGGTCATGTTCGGCTTGTAGCTGTCGTCGGACGGTTGGGTCCCGTAGCAGGCGTTGGCGGCGGAGGCGGTCTGGAGGGCATCGGCCGGGCAGGTGATGGGGCCGCTCACTTTCCCGAACGTGGCGTGCGCCCGCAGCGCGACCCACGTCTCGCGCCCCTCGCCGCTGCGCTTGAGCGAGCGCGTCCACCCGAGCGCGAGCGACCCCAGGTTGGGGGTGGCGTCCATGACGGTCACGGGCGGGAGGTAGCTCCCTTCCAGATAGAGTCCACCGGGGAGCCCCACCGCGAGCCTCGGACGCGGGAAGATCGGGGCGAGGTCGGAGTTCTCACTCTTCCGGTTGCAGTACGACGCCCGCTGGATGTCGGCCGAGGGCTTCGGGACATATGTGACATCGATCGAGAGGCGCACCGCACCGGGGGCCAGCGCTCCCGCGTTCCCGCCAGGGGAGAAGGCGATGGGAGCGGCGTAGAAGGCGAGGAGTTTGGCGTCGGAGCTGTCCTTTGGCGGGCGGCACTCCCCGCCCGCAAGCATGGCGGCCGCGTGGAAGGCGAGGACGAGTGGGGCAACGGCCATGTCGGTGGGTTTTCACGGTAAGGCGCCCGCGGCTGCCCGCGATGGCCTGCGCTGGCCGGCGGCTGTCGGGCGCGGAGGGTGAAGCGGCGCCAAAGGTTACGAACGAGGTCTGCGGCGGGCCAGTTCCGCACGGTGAGCGGATACGAGGGCGCGGTGAAGGCTCGCGCGGCGGGCGGCAAAGCTTGCCGCCTTCCACCCGGCAGTTGTGACTGCCATCGCCGCCAACCCGTCAATGAGGACGAGCTCACCTTCTGCCGTTCGCGTGCATCCACCCGTTCGCCGCCATCCCGCACCAGGAGCCATGGTCCGTCCGGAGGAATCAGCGACCGCCCAGCACTCCAGTGCGACCACGGTGACGCCGCGCGATGTGGCCGCGCTCGGCGCCACGCACCTGCGCGCGATCTTCGATCACTCGCAGGAGGCGATCCTCCTCGTGTCGTCGCAAGGGGAGATCATCGCCGTCAACGACGCTGCGGGCCGGCTCTTCCTCTGCGATCCATCGGCACTGGTGGGGCGCATGTCGCATTCGCTCCTCGACCAATCGGACGAGCGGCGGCTGGCGGCCGGGGCGACGGTGCAGCGGACGGGGATCATCTCGGGAATGCTGACGCTCCGCAGGCAGGACGGCGCCCCGTTCGAGGCGGAGCTGACGGCCACGACCTTCCGCGACGCCGACGAGATCGAGCAGGGGTACGTCTTCGTGCGCGACGTGACGGAGCGGCGGAACGCCGAGCTGGCGCTGCTCGCCAGCGAGCACCGCTACCGGTCGCTCGTCGAGACCACGGGGAGCGTGCTGGTGGGCATTGCACCGGACGGCATGGTCTTCGAGTGGAACCGCGAGGCGGAACGGCTGTTCGGCTACGCGCGGCAGGAGGTGCTGGGTCGCGACTACTTCTCCCTCATGGGCGACGCGGCGCGACGCGAGGCGATGCGCCATGAGGTGATCCGCGTCCTGGCCGGCGACACGCCGCGCCCGCGCGAGGACGCGCTCGTGTCGCGCACCGGCGACGCGCGCACGGTGTTGTGGACGGCGACGCGCCTGCTCGACATGCACGGGAAGCCGTTAGGCGTGATCGCCAGCGGGCAGGACATCACCGAGCGCAAGCGCCTCGAGGCGCAGATGCAGCACGCACAAAAACTGGAAAGCCTCGGTGTCCTGGCCGGAGGAATTGCCCACGACTTCAACAACCTGCTCGTGGGCATCCTGGGGAACGCCTCGCTCGGGTTGATGGACGTGGAGCCCAACTCCGAGCTGCATGAGCTGTTGCGCGACATCGAGACGGCGGCACTGCGCGCGGCCGACCTCACGCGGCAGATGCTCGCCTACAGCGGGCGGGGGCGCTTCCTGGTCAAGCCGCTCGACCTGTCGGCCACGGTGCAGGAGATGGCGCACCTCCTCCAGTCGGCCATCTCCAAGCGTGCCGCCCTGCAGTTCGACTTCGGCCACGACGTCCCGCCGGTGGAAGCCGACGGGACGCAGCTGCGCCAGGTGGTGATGAACCTCATCACGAACGCCTCCGACGCCCTGGCGGGTGAGAACGGGACGATCGCGCTGCGCACGGGGGTGCGGTGGTGCGACCGTGAGTCGCTCGAGTCGCCGTACCTGGACTATGAACTGGAAGAAGGGGTGTACGCCTTTGTGGAGGTGCGCGACAGCGGGATCGGGATGACGCCGGAGACGATGGAGCGGATCTTCGACCCGTTCTTCTCGACCAAGTTCGCCGGGCGTGGGCTGGGGCTGGCCGCCACGTTAGGCATCGTGCGCGGGCATCGCGGCACCATCACGGTGGAGAGCGCCCCGGGTGAAGGGACCGCCTTCCGCGTCTTCCTCCCCGTCGCCCCGCCCCCCGCCAGCCGCAGCGATGCCGTCGAGCGCCTGAGCATCACCCCGCCGCAGGGGAGCGGGCTGGCGCTCCTGGTCGACGATGACCACACCGTCTGCGACGTCGCCCGCGCCATGCTGGAACGCCACGGCTACGAGGTTCGCGTCGCGCACGATGGGGTCGAGGCGCTCGACGCCTACCGCCGAGTCCGGGACGCGGTGCGCCTGGCGGTCGTGGACCTCACCATGCCGCGCATGGGCGGCGAGGACCTCGTCGCCGCCATCCGCGCCCTCGACAGCGACCTCCCCATCGTGCTGATGTCAGGGTTCAGCGAAT
The DNA here is from genome assembly GCA_020852815.1 of Gemmatimonadaceae bacterium. Classification (NCBI taxonomy): domain Bacteria; kingdom Pseudomonadati; phylum Gemmatimonadota; class Gemmatimonadia; order Gemmatimonadales; family Gemmatimonadaceae; species Gemmatimonadaceae bacterium. The sequence continues at coordinate 323,596 of JADZAN010000019.1, forward strand.
CCGAGATCTGCGGCCGCTTCCAGCCCGGCTTCGTCACGGCGTGCATCCAGAAGCCTTTTCGGGTGGAGGAGCTCTCGTCGGTACTGCGCGCGGCGGCCGAGGGGGGGGCGCTGCAGGGCTGACGCCCTTCCATGCGCGTGGGCGCGGTGGAAAGGTCAAGTGCCTTCAACACGGAGGACACACGGCGGAACGGAGGCGCACGGAGGAGTGCAATCGCCCTCGCGTTTTCGCTCTCGTGCCCGCACTGCGCCTAACGACAAGCGCCGCGCGGCGTGCCGAACCCAGCGCCGCACGGCGTGCCGAACCCAGCGCCCCACGGCGTGCCGAACCCAGCGCCCCACGCCCACCTTCCCAGCGAAAGCTGGGATCCATTTGTTCTCGGCACACCCGCGATCGGCTGCCTCGAGCGCCAATGACCGCAACAACCAAAGCCTTCAACACGGAGAACACACGGAGGTACGGAGGTTCACGGAGGAGTTCAATCGCCGTGATCTCCTCCGTGGGCCCCCGTGTCTCCGTCTACCTCCGTGTTGTAGCGCCTTTGAACTTGAACTTCCTGGCCCTACGCATTTGCTGCGTCTGGCGCGGGCTCGCGGGGACCCGGGGGCGCTTGAAGATCAAGAGCCTTGAACACGGAGGTCACACGGAGGAACGGAGGCGCACGGAGGAGTGCGATCGCCCTCGCGTTCTCGCTCTCGTGCCCGCACTACGCCTAACCACAGGCACCGCACGGCGTGCCGAACCCAGCGCCGCACGGCGTGCCGAACCCAGCGCCGCACGGCGTGACGAACCCAGCGCCCCACGCCCACCTTCCCAGCGAAAGCTGGGATCCATTTGTCCTCGGCACACTCGCGATCGGCTGCCTCGGGCGCCAATGACCGCAACAACCAAA